>NZ_JBPWOA010000033.1:0-201773 GCF_051781005.1 Anabaena sp. WFMT
AAGTCGCGGCTATACAATCAAAGTCCGCACTATGGCTAACGCCACGCTACGCTATCGACAAGCTCAGTGACCACCTGCGCGGACTAATAAAAAATCAAGGGTTTGAAACCCACGCAGGTGGGTTTTATCTGTGTAGACGTGGTTTCTAAGCGCCGATTTAGCTACAGTACTCAGAATCATTTAGAACCTGAGAAAGTGTTTGAGTTTTCATGAAATTAACGCACAATTTCTAACTGTAGACTTGTTTTTTCTTTCTGGTTTTCTTGCTGTTGTAGCATTTCCAGTTGTTCTTCTAGTTGTGCTTTTACTTCATGACGAAAATTAAAAAAGTGTTCACCTACACCCAAAGCAATCAAATAGTCATACAATAAATTTGGTTTACGAAATGCGATCGCTATCAATTGCCACCAAAACAGAAACCGAGTAGAACGCAACATACCCTGTCTCCAGCAGATAGCCAGGAAAAAACGCAACTCTGCCACAGTGAAAATGCGGTTATTTTGGGGTCGCCAACCTTCCATGATGATAAAATGGCGAAAAGTACGTTTGAGATAAGGTAAGGGTTGATATATATTCCAGAAAGCTTCAATAAACTCGTTGACAACTTCGGACATGGGACGAGTGGGTGTAAAATTCATCAAAGACTTCTGAGAGGTAAAAAATTCACCTAACCCTTCCTGTAACCGTCCTTCTTGTTGCAGACGAGTCCACATTGTTGTATTGGGTAACGCTTGCAATAAACTGAGGTGAGCTTGGGGAATACCGGTTTCTTCAACAAACTGCTGAATGCGTTTACCAGCACCAACAAGTTCATTGTCAAAACCCAAGATAAACCCAGACATAATTTGCAATCCTGCACGGGTAATTTTGTCACATGATTCCTGCAAAGATTGACGTGTATTTTGTTCTTTATTAATCCCTACTAAGCTATTAACATCTGGGGTTTCAATTCCCATAAATACAGTTGTGAAACCTGCCTTCACCATCAAATCTATCAGTTCATCATCCTCTGCTAGATTGAGGGAAGCTTCTGTAATAAAAGTAAATGGATATTTGCGTTCTTCCATCCAAGGAATTAAAGCACGTAAAAATACCTTAGCATTACGTTTATTACCAATGAAATTATCATCTACCAATAATATATAACGATGCCAACCCATTTGATAGAGAACTTCTAGTTCAGCTAACATCTGTGCAGGGGTTTTGGTGCGTGGCTTGCGACCAAACAAGTTGATAATATCGCAAAATTCACACTGAAAAGGACAACCCCTAGAAAACTGCACCGTGATTGCATAATAGGCATTTAAGTCGAGCAAATCAAACCGAGGAATGGGAGTTTGGGTGACATCCGGTTTTTCTAAAGAACGGAAAGTACCTTGTTCTTCTCCCCTTTCCAAAGCCTCCAAGAACATGGGGATGGTACATTCCCCTTCATCTAAAATGAGGTAATTAGCTCCTGCGGCTAAAGCAAATTCTGGGACTGATGTAGGAAAAGGTCCACCCACTGCCACTTTTTTATCTAATGCAACACCTTTTTGAATTAATTCACCCAAATCTTGTTTTTGGATAATCATTGCAGAGATAATGACAATATCGCACCATTCCCAATCTGCATCAGTTTCGAGACGGACATTGCGATCGCTAAATCTAATCTCCCAGTCACTCGGTAACATCGCCGCAACCGTGATTAAACCCAATGGGGGACTTGTGGCACTTAAACCAGCCAAATCAAGAGCTTCCTGATAAGACCAGAAAGAATTAGGCATGATCGGCCAGAGTAGTAAAGCTTTCATCAACCATATCCCCCTGATTTGCTTTCTTGTCAAAACCCATTCAGTTTTGAATTGTAAAATCTGGGTAAGTTAGTTTTTATCCATCTGGAGATACAGTTTTTTAAGCTTCATTCTCAATAAAATAAATGGAGGAGATATGGATTGGCAAAACTTCAATAATACCTCGCCAAATTTCTTTACCCAAACCACGTAAGTCTAGAATGCTATGCTTTGACTTTGGTGTCATTGTTACTTGATAAATCCTCAACTAACTTTAATTGTTATTATGGGGTTAGGCTTTTAGCTTGCTCAAGTACATCTGGATAACGAAACATAAATTTGTTGCTGATGGTCAAAAGAAGCAGGGGAGCAGGGAGCGGGGCGCAGGGGGGGAGAGACTGGGACAAAGCTTGTACCCCGCACTGGAAGGGCGCTCGGCTGGGGCGGGGCTTCTTACCCATGCTCTGCTTCGCTCCGCGCAGAGAGGAAGGGCTTGCTCCCCCTGCTCCCTGCCCCCTTCCCCTTTGCCTCTTCGGTGATTATGACCATTAAAAGCCTTGCTATTTTCTTATTCAGGATCGCCTAGAAGTCTTGTAAGTAGGAATGGTAATATCGCTTCAAAAACCGCTGCTGGGTATTCTTCATGCAGTCCCAAAGAACCGGGAACAACAATGCTGCTAACTCCTGGTAAAGCCGCCAATGCGTCCATTTCTTGGCGTGACTTGGGGGGACTAGATTCCCCAATTACCACCATTAGTGGCGCAGATAAGGACTGTACTAGGGATAAAAACTCTGTTTGACTATGAATAGTATCTATATTGCCGGTGACAAAGGCCGCAGAAGCAAATCTGGCGTTTGGTTGTTGGGTACTTTGCCATTTTTCGGTGATGAAGTCGGATGTAAGTTTTGCTGTATTAGTGAAGACGTGACGGCTGTACATCCAACTTAAAAACGATGGAGTAGTATTGAGTTTATAGAGTGCTTGACCTAAAATAGGCGATCGCACTAACCCCCTTACCATAGCAGCTATATTTGCATTTGCTCCCATTGTTGGCAGAGGACCCCGCCAAGTTGGTGCTACCAACACAATCTGCAAAAAAGTATCTGGCTGTGTTACAGCTAGTTGCAGAACATAACCAGCCGCATGACCTGCTGCAACTACGCTAATTCCTTTATCGAAAACAGATTTAACGAAATTTGCCAAAAATTGCTGATATATTGACGGGTTGTAATCTAAATTCAGTCGGTCAGATTCTCCAAAACCTGGCCAGTCAAAAGCGGTAACTTGAAAATGGGAAGCAAGTAATTTAGCAAGTTCCCCCACTTCCCCCCGTGTGGAAACGCTACTAAAAGCAGGAAGCAATAAAAGCGGTGAACCTTGTCCTATCGTTTCATAAATTACCCGCAATTGCTGGTTTTCCCAATTCCAGAGGAATTCTTTAGCTTCACCACCAAATGCAGTAGCAGCAGGTTTTGTTAATAAATGGGTAGACATTGATTTAATTCGTAATTCGTAATTGATGTTACTCCCCCATCTCCCTATTTCCCCACCGCCCCAATCCCTATGTCTCTAACTTACATTCCAAAGCTTTTTTCTGCATGGTTTTGAAAATATTGTAAAAACCATTAGCGCGGGAGGGTGTCAGACTAACATTTAAACCTGTGGCTTGAATGAAATCAGGTGTTAATTGGACAATTTGTGTTGGTGCTAATCCGTTTAATCCTTCTATCAACAGCGCCACTAATCCCTTAGTTAGCTGGGAATCAGAATCGCCTTGGAATACAACTTTACCATCATCCAGTGATGCAGTTACGTATACCTGTGAGACACAACCAGGAACTTTATTTTCGGGTCTTTTATCAACTTCGGGAAATTCTGGCAGTTTCTGAGCATACCAGATTAATTGCTCATAACGCCGCTTTGGTTCAGCAGCGCGTTGGAACCGTTGAACAATTTTAGATAGTGCTGGTGGTAGAGAATCAAGACTTGAGGACATAGTAAATTCAATAAATTATTCAGTCTTACCTTGAGTATGAACTACCTACACTGACGTGATGGTAAAGTGTAGGCTTCCCAATTCAATGGTGATTGCCTCGATTTTCATAGCCATTGAAGTATGGTATCGACCTTACCGTATTTACAGATTCATAATAACATCATCATTCAACTCGTGTAACCAGAAAAAATATTTTGTACCCTACGGAAAGCAAGCTACGTCTCGTCGATGTAGTCTTCCTAGTCTTGATAGTATCTAAATTTCAGTTTGACGCAAAACCTAGGGCAAAAGCTGTGACTATTTTAGCAATTATCGCTTAAAATTTACTTCTCATAAGGTGATGCTTTATATGAAGTATTTAGACAAAATATTAAAAATTGCTGCAAATTTGAGATTTATATTCACTTTTATGAGGAAACTTTAAGAGCATATTGTCCAGCAAACTTTCAGGAGCAAACCCGGTGTTGACATCAACTTTACTCGCTGTTGTACCCGCACCCCTAGAATGGAGTCCTACTGTTGGTATCATCATGATTATTGCCAACATTATTGCGATCGCTTTCGGCAAATTTACAATCCAGTATCCTAGTGCAGAACCAGCAGCACCAGCCCCCAATTTCTTTGGCGGTTTTGGCTTACCTGCCATACTAGCAACTACTGCCTTTGGTCATATCTTAGGAGCAGGTATTATCTTAGGACTACACAACATTGGCCGCATCTAGGCTTTAGTTCCCAACTACCCTGCATTCAACGATTGATTGTTTAGAATTTTGCAGTTAAGAGCCAGAGAGCCAGTTCTCTGGCCTCTCCTGTTAGTACTAGATGCCAAAACCTGCTTTTAGTATTCGATGACAATCCAGAATAATTACTTAAGAAAAAGACTTTTGCGTAAATAAATATTACCTGTATTTATGGTAGAAGTTTAGGTATCTATAAATATGGTTTATCAAACTACACTGGCAAAGGTGGTAAACCATTTAACTGACGCACAGAACTAATGCAGGCTGGACAATCACAGCCAAACAACTTGATAGCCGCATCACTTTCTGCTTCCGTGAATTCTAATTCATCTGGCTGATTTTGTTGATTTTGCTGATTTTTATTAGTTTGATTTTCCTCCCCTTCAACTTGAGCTAGTTGCATGATTGGTTTAGCGGTCGATGCAGTAGCATTATTTACTTGTATACATACCTGACGCGGTGTTGCTGAATGATTAGAACGGACGCAAGATAGATGAGTACCAACAGGGGTAACTGTTTGACCAGCGTGAACAGGTCTAGCCATCATTACCGTAGATAGCATGGACATAAAAACAACGGGGCTAGAGAGCAAGGCCAAAACAAATTTTTTGTTCATTTACTTTAAAGACTTTGTAACAAGAGAAACAAACCAAATTACCTTTTCAGATCAATTGGTTTCTAATCAGTCCATCTTATACAAATTACCTGAAAATGTCTTATTCATTCAATAGAAACGATATAATTTTTCTATATTAGTGTTTTGATGGAAAACAAAAATAAAAATAATCTACGAGAAATTACCAGAAATGCCAAAATAGATTTAGATACTTGAGGAGCAAGCCTTATGTCTCTGACTGTCCAAGACCTAGAGAAAATGCAGGTAGCTTATCCTGACTATCGCATGGAATTAGTGGATGGGAGCATAGTTGTCATGAGTCCGTCAGGTTATGAGTCTGAAGAAGTAGGAACCGAGTTTGCGCGAATTTTGGGAACTGGGTAAGGCCACGTAAACTAGGGCGTGTAGTTGGTTCGAGTGCGGGTTTTAGATTACCGAACACAGATTTACGAGCGCCTGATGTTTCTTTTGTCTGGGCTGACCGGCTAAAACGCTCAACGGAAGACTATGCAGAATTAGTTCCTGATTTGGTGGTTGAAGTAAAGTCAAAAACTGATTCTGTAGAAAAACTCCGCGAAAAAATTCAAGAGTTTATCAGCCTTGGTTCTCAAGTTGGTATTTTAATTAATCCGAAAACTATAACTTTGGAAATTTACAGTTCTGGAGAAACATTAATATAGGACTTACTGAGTTTATTTTCTATGATTGCAATTCCCAATCATAACTGTTTCCCTACCTCATGTTGGTACACCTCATACCGAAAACATGGGTAAAAGTGCGGCGAGTTTTGGAGACTCACCCAGCTAACTATTTTAATCTGGATGAATATTTGCAAATTTGCCAAGAAAACGGCTTTACCTGCAAGCCAGATAAGTAGTTAAACAACTTACATCTAAAGATGAATAAATTTACTAACAGTAGAGTGTATCAGCGATAGAGTAATACACCCTACGAAATAAAATCATTTAGTAAAAATAGGATAAAATAATCATAACCATTCAAGAGGTGAATCATGGTTCAAACCTTAATTAAACCAGTAACCTTTGACGAATTTATCCAATGGTATCCAGAAACAGGATTACGCTATGAATTACACAACGGAGTAATTATTGAAATGAATCCACCAGTAGGAGATCATGAATTAGTTATTGGTTGGTTAGTCCGTAAATTATCAGCACAATTAGATAAACTTAACCTTCCCTACTTAATACCAAAAACCACATTTATCAAACCATCAAAATCCGAATCTGCTTATTCACCGGATATTTTATTACTAAATCCTGAAAACTTAGTTAATGAACCTTTGTGGAAAAAAGAATCAATCATTACTCAAGCGGCTTCAGTTCCTTTAGTCATAGAAATAGTTAGCAGTAATTGGAAAACCGATTATTCCACTAAAGCTGATGAATATGAATCAATGGGTATTCCTGAATATTGGATAGTTGATTATGCTGCTTTTGGTGGGAGAAGATTTATCGGTAATCCGAAACAACCCACTATCTCAGTTTATTCCTTAATTAATGAAGAATATGAAGTTAATCAATTTAGAGGTGATGATCTGATCATATCTCCACTATTTCCAGAATTAAATTTCACGGTTTCTCACGTTTTACAAACAATTACAGAACTTACACATTGATAATAAACAATAAATATGTGTTATAGAAAAGCCATATCTTTCGGAGGGATTTAGCACTGCTAAACCCCTACAATACGGGTCTATTTATTATCAACATAATCATGGGTTTCTAAAAAAATATTATTACATTTATTCATGCAAGATTACCTAATCTAATATGAGTGAGATTCCTAGGTCGCGCTTCTCTACGAGACGCTAGGGACTTCCAGGAAATAAATTATCCAATCTTGTGGGATGGGCTTACTATGGCTAACGCCACGCTACGCTATCGACATGGTTCGACTGCGCTCACCAGCCGCTCAGTACAAGTCTAGTCCGTCCAGGTTTAAGGGCAGGCAAGATGCCTACCCCACAAGAATTAATTGAATATTTTTTTATTTGGAAGTCCCCTACGCGAACGCTATCGCTTTTTCTACAAACATCTCTTTATCTATTATCTTTGCTACTGATGAGCAATTCTTGAAGTTCTAGTAATTCTTCCATAACTCATGCCTCCTGAGTTAAATCGCTGAAATTGATTATAAAATCAAAAAAATTGAAAATCACAGATTATCAAAGCCCTGGCGTATATTCGCTGAATACTTTGCCAATATCCTCTCACCCAGTTGTTGGGACTGGTGCAAGATGTAAGTAAAATGGCTAAAAACGCATTCATCGAAATATGACTAATCAATCTACTATCCCGGTTATTGTCAACGGTGCAGCTGGCAAAATGGGACGTGAGGTAATCAAAGCGATCGCTCAAGCACCAGATATGATTTTAATGGGCGCTCTCGATACCTCTCCGGAACATCAAGACAAAGATGCAGGAGAACTGGCAGGTTTAAGCGAACCGTTGGAAGTGCCAATTACCAATCAATTAGAACCGATGTTAGGCTATGTAGCGGGTGAAAGGCAGATGGCACCAGGGGTGATGGTAGATTTTACTCATCCTGATGCAGTTTATGATAATGTGCGAAGTGCGATCGCTTATGGTATTCGTCCAGTAGTCGGAACCACAGGTTTAAGTCCTGAACAAATTCAAAATTTGACAGATTTTGCCGAAAAAGCGAGTACAGGTTGCTTGTTGATTCCTAATTTCTCCATTGGTATGGTATTGCTACAACAAGCCGCAGTCACCGCTTCCCAGTATTTTGATCATGTAGAAATTATCGAACTGCATCACAACCAAAAAGCCGACGCACCAAGCGGTACAGCTATTCAAACAGCGCAATTATTAGCAGAATTAGGTAAAACCTTTAACCCGCCTCAAGTCGAAGAAACAGAAAAGATACCGGGTGCGAGAGGCTCTTTAGCCGACGAAGGGATTAGAATTCATAGTATCCGCTTGCCAGGACTAATTGCCCATCAGGAAGTGATATTTGGCGCAGCAGGGCAAATTTACACCTTACGTCATGATACAAGCGATCGCTCCTGCTATATGCCCGGAGTCCTACTAGCAATTCGCAAAGTAAACCAGTTAAAGTCATTAGTATATGGATTAGAAAAAATACTTTAAAGAAGGAGTTAGGAGTCAGAAGTCAGGAGTCAGGAGTCAGGAGGAATAAAGAACAAAGAAGTTAACTCATTACTCACAACTCAGCACTCAGTACTCGGTACTCATTACTCACAACTCATTACTCACAACTCAGCACTCATAACTCACAACTCAGCACTCATAACTCATGTTGGTTCCCCTAACTCGGCCAAAATTTGAACAAATTATGCCCCTCATTGCCACCGGGATGCAGTACAAGTACTATTGGGGCAAATCTGCCAGTTTTTTGCAGAGGCTGTTAATTTCTGTAGTGTCCGTAGTTGTGATTCTGCTAGTACAACTCCTGTTCAAGTTGGACTTTAGTGTAATATTTATCTTCGGGGTATTTAGCGCTTTTTTTTGGCTCTGGTATCCCGTATTTCAAGCTAGTACACGCAATGCAAAATGCCGTCGTTACAAATACAGCGGCTTTTTTCGTGGACGAGTTTTAGATTGGTGGATTACAGACAAATTGACTGGTAAACAAGAAACCGTCAATAACAAAGGCGATTTGGTAATTATCGAAAACCGCGAAAAACGAATTAACTTAGAAATAGGCGATGACACAGGATTTACTGTCGAGTTTGATGCCCCATTACGTCCTGCCCATAAAGCGATCGCACGTGGTCAAATAGCAGAAATGATTGTCATGTCAAATCGCCCAGATTTAAGCAGCATCGAAGAATTTAGCAACATCTACATTCCCAGTCGTAACCTATGGGTCAGTGACTATCCCTACGTGCGAGAAGATTTATTTAATGAAGTCAGTCTTCGCTTACGAGAAAACCAACAGGAAAAACCTCGTCGTCGCCGTCGTCCAGAAAGGTGACTGGAGAGGATAGGGGAGATGGGGGAGAATATTTATCGAAGGCAGGAGTTAGGGGGCAAGAGGCAGGAGGGAAACTGACCCCTAACGTAAGCTGCGAACCATTGCGGAGCAAGGGTTTAAGACACCCACTGAATTCTTTTTCAGTGGCTTCAAATCAGGAGGGGTCGAATCCCATGCATGATTTGCTCCTTCTGCCTTCTGCCTTCTGCCCCTTCAACTTTCTTCTGCCCCCTGCCCCCTGCCCCCTGCCTTTAATTCCCCCCATTTCTATCTTGTCCGTAGGCTTGCCAAGCTAAATCAACCAAACCATTGACAATTGCTGCTGCCACAACTGCATTACCCTTGCGACTGTCAATAGTAATATAAGGTACTAAAGATTCTTGCAAACGTTCTTTATCAGTATCCACATTGATAAATCCCGCTGGAGTGGCAATTATCAAAGCAGGTCGAATTTCTTCAGCTTCAATCAAATCTACCAATGCAGTCAGCGCAGTTTGAGCTTGACCAACCACAAAGATTCCCTCTGGATAACGCTTGGCAAGAGTTTCAATTCCCCAAGCGGAACGAGTTTTTTCTTTTTGTGGACGTGTCAGAGCTTCCATACTGCAATACACCGGGTTGGCAAAGGTGTTTTGAATTTCATAGGCAATGCCGACCTGTACCATAGGCGCATCTACCACAATTGTGGTACGTGCCGCTAATGCTGCTGCTCCTGCTTGTAAAGCGTGCTCTGAAAAACGAATCAAAGACTTGTACTCAAAATCAGACGTGGCGTATATTACTCGCCGGACTATCTCATACTCTGGTGGTGAAAAGACATGATCGCCAATTTCACTATCAATGATTGCCAAGCTTTGAGCATCAGTTACGTGCCATTCCATCGCTGTTAAGCTTCTCACATATCAGCTTTCAGCTTATCATCAGAAGGCAGGAATAAGGGGATTGGGAAATGGCGACTAGGCGCAGGGAGCAGGGTAAAATTAATCAACTCTCGCCTCTTGCCTTTTCCCACTGATAACTGACTCAAGATTCAGAGCTGGAAGAAGGACGACTGAAACCCGGAGATAGATAAGCAACCAAAACACCAATCAGAAAAGCGGAAATATTACGAACCAGAGGAACCCAATCACTTGTGCGGGTAACTACTGGGCCAATACCGAAGGCAATAAACAAAATTCCCCACAAAGGTGAGAAAATTAAAGCCCATTGCCAAGCAAACACTTGTTTATTATTACGGGGTTGAGCCGCAAAGCCACAAATCACCCCACCAATAGCTGAGGTAATCAGAGTGAGTATCCATTGTTCCCTTGGTAGACCGGGAACAACGTTGCAACCACCTTTGAGTAAACAGCCTTTTACTGAATCTAAGGCTTGCAGGATGGCTTGGTCTTCCCCTTGTTCCCGCACAAAGTATAAGTTGCCAAAACGGGTTTGTAGTTCAATCCAGAAAGTTCTAGGTAAAAATTCATAAACCGCATCACCAACACTAAAGCTGAGAATGTTGCCACCACGAGAATCAGCAACTAAAAGAATGCTTTTTTCATCCAAACCCCAATATTTGATGACTGCTCTACCTGGGGTGCGGTCATACTGGGTTAACACTCGTAATTTCCAGCCAGTATCTGTTTCAAATTGTTCTAATTCTTGGACTAGCTTTTTTTCTTGGGGGTCAGGAAGCGTTTTAGCTAAATCGACAACTGGGGTAAATATGTTGGGTAGTAAGTCAGGATTTTCATAAGCTAGGGCTGATGGAGATTGCAGCGCCCAAATTGACACAGCGAAGCAAAATACTGCAATTGATACTAAAAATCGTCGCCAAAAACAAAGCTGCATGGAATTTTTTATACGAATATTAACGGCAGAAGTGAAACAAGTTGTTTTAAAAGAGTACGGGAAAAATGATACTTCTTTACACTTCTTTACTTTACTCTAATCTAAGGTATCTACGCAAAGGGTAATTGGTAACAGATGACAGAGAAGAGGTAGAGATCAGAAGGCAGGGGGCAGATCAATAATATCCTCTCCTACCAATACCCAATCCCTGTCAATCAGTCCAATCTTCTGAAGGTGTAGATTTTGAAATTAAATCTTCATCATTAAAATCACTTTCCCAATTAATAGCTTCACTATAACTATGATTGGGGCGGTATAATTCTGTTTGTGTGCGCCTATTTTCTTGCCTCAACGCTTCTCGCTCTCGCAGGGTTAGCTCTGATTTGTCATTCATGGGTAAGCGTTCTGGGCTGCGTCTAGCAGGTTTTTGGCGCGTGAAGGTTTTCCACGCAGCTTTAACACCTACTACGAGACTGCGTGTGCTGATTTGAATATTCTGAGCTTGTTTTTTGGCACTATCTAGGCTTTGATCTACTTGTTTAACGACTTGACTAGCGCTTTTGACACCTTCACTAACATCATCAGTTAAGTCTGTCAGTTCTAAACTAGTGTTGCGGATGGCGTTGAGAGTGGGTGGTAACTCCCGTGAGAGAGTATCAAAGAACTTTTCGGCACTGCGAGCAGCGCGTGCTAACTCTTGCAAGGCGGGTATGAAAGCCACCAGGACAGCAGTTAGACTAGCAGCGACTAGGAGGGTGGACATTCCCAGCCAAAACAGAGGGTCAATCACGGTTATGCTGTTTATCTTAAAGTAAGCTGAAAACCCTTGAGGTTATGGTTGGCTTAGAAAGCCACAGCCATCCTTTTGGTAGGGGGAGTGTCAAGAGTGTTCTAGATGCTGAGTTAGAGAATCCGTGTTTTCAGGATCAGCAGGATTTTGCCGTTGTAGGGCTTCGCTTTCGCGTTGTGTAGCATCTACACCAGCAGCGATCGCTATCCGCAATCTCTCTAAAGTGTCATCCCAGTTTCGCAGTGCGCTGGCAGAAAGGCGATCTGCCTGAATTTGCACGCTGGTTGATAGATCCTCTGCTAATTCTGGTAAAGCATCGGCAGATTTTTTTAAAAGTTTACGTGTTTCGCGCCCTGTGCGTGGAGCAGCAAGCAAACCGGTTAAAGCACCGATAGTAGCTCCCAGCATCAAACCGCCAATAAATAATCCAGAACGGTTATTAGACATCTTTATTGTTTCTCTCCTTACACCCATTTTAGGTGGGTTTTATCCTCTGGCAATAGTGAGGGGATTTGATCTAGTTAATCTCTGCTGACAATATATCAGTCTGTGAAGTTGCTTTGATTGATTAGCTGATGAGTGGGGCTATTTTTATTTCTGGAGGTAGAATCTGGTTGCCAAAAAGAGCGCTGCCACATTTTTCTGCCTAGTACGACGAGGCTGAGAATCTGCTGGACTTGTTGAATTTGCAGTTTGAGCTTGAGGTGTTTTTGACGTAAGTTATAAATTTCCTGCTGGCCTGTATAAATATTTTCTGGTGCTGTATACAGGACTGCATGGCTAACACGTTCATAGCTGTTTAACCTATCTGCAATAATTCCCAGCTTTTGCTTGATTCGCCACACTTGCCGAGCTACATAGAGGAGTATTAGGGAGATGAGGATGTTAATCAGAACAACTACAGTTACCATTTTTACCTTTACTCTAATGAGCGTGACTTGGCACTGATTTAATCATACTGGCATATTTTTATGGTAAAAAGAAATACAAGAGTCATAATTTCTAATTTCTTGAGAACTAGTTTAATTTTTATATTCCCAGTACAAATTCTGCTAATTATGAGAGTTTATTTTTTCACTCTTGACATGATTTTTTTTGTTGCTGTAGCTTCAACTTCAGTTGTTTGATATTCAGTTAAACTACACTTAAAAAGTAATTCTACTAGAAAACATTCAATTTCCACACATATGACAGAAAAAAGATTAGAATCGTTAATCGTGAAAATTGTGAAAAAGGTGATCAAAAAAGAAATTAAAAACCTAACTCAGGACAATTTACCAATTATTTCTAGCCAGGAAAATCAACAAATAGAAGGCTTTATAGAAACTTTTGATAGAGAAGAAGACATCCGTAACTCAGCAGAAGTGATTGATGATATATATACCAATGGAATTGTCAATTTATCTACAAAAGAAGATGTGGAACTGGAGCGCAAGTTACGAGAACTAAAATTTAAACAGGAACTTAGAAAGGATTGGATATTATTTATAGTGAGGGACGTAATAGTATATTCTACTACTATTTTATTTATGTTTACTATTGCTGGATTCTATTTATTTACTCTTATTCAAAGGTAAATTAAATTACAAGCAGCAATGTTTGTTGTCATCTATCTAAGGTATTAAACTAATCTCAATCATTTTTGCTTGGCAGACAATCGACAAATTGGATAAATATCAATTTTTTAGCTAATTTTAGCGAAATTAGATGAAGTTTTGGCAAAATGCCATTCCAATTACCATTCCCGAAATTTGATTGCTATATTAGATTAAATTACTATGATAGGAAGGATTGGCAAGCTGTGCGGGATGATTTAGAGGGATTGGAAATTACTAATCATGAATTGCAAAAATTGACTAATTTGCCTGTTAATAATGAATTGATCATTATTACGAATAATATCCAAAAGTTAGGGAAATACTTAATGGATAAAATTAAAGGTTCTGAGGGTGCTACCGTAATTTTTATTAGCTGTTCCATTTTTGCATTTACATATCTTTTATTTGATATTTTTATGAAATTATTTGCCACTTGGATTACAATACCATCTTGGCTATTATTATTTTGGTTTGGTATTTGGATTGGAGGTATCATCCAAACTATATTATATTTACTTTGGATAAATAAACGTGAATTTGTGAAAACTAATATGACGAATTCTCTACGAATTTTACTCAATGATGTGGACAGATATAATGATGTTATTAAAGCTATAAATATTAATGATCAAATAGAAGCAGCAGGTAATCCAGAAGTAGCTATAAAGCAAAGAGAGAAAGTTATTGAAGCGCTGAAACTTACTAAATCAGATTTAATTCGGGCATTGAAAACAGAAAAAGTTTTACGAGAAAATAAAAACTTTATTCTCAATAATTCAGATTTATTTGCCAATAATTTAGCAACTTTAACATCCATGCAGGTTACTGAACAAGCTAGTGAGCATGGTAGATTATTAAATGAAGCATTACAAATTGCTTTAGATGTGCAGTATGAAATGAGAAGGTTGCATAGTCATGGTTAAAACTGAATATACATAGACAATTTTTATAGATCCGGAAATTCTTCAAGCCAATTTCCCATATCTCTAATCCATTGCTGACTAAGTTACTTTTTTCCTTTATCCCTTTATATAGGGATATAAGCACCAACCGTATTTGTAGAACAAATTATTTTGCTGTTTTTAGTGAAAATTTTGCCGGTTTTGTTTGTCTAGTATGCGCCGGCACAGTTGTTTGGTGAAGCTAACCATATATTTATATTTTTAGAAAAATACACCCTCTCCATCATGATTAGGTAATCTTCTGTCAGGAACAGAGTAACATTAAAGAACATCAAGTAAGCATTCGCACATTGGCATGGACTGGAAAGAAATCAGAGGTAACTGGGTAATTATTCCCCGCAATCCCATCGGTATTATCCATTTCTTGGGGGGTGCATTTGTCGCTACTGCACCCCACCTCACTTACCGCTGGCTATTAGAAGAGTTTGCTATTAAAGGGTATGTTGTTATAGCTACGCCTTTTGTCAATACCTTAGATCATAGAGCGATCGCTCAATCTGTACTACTTGAATTTGAACGTACCCTAGAACGCTTGCAAGATTCTGGTGAAATACGCAAGCTATATCTGCCTACCTATGGGATCGGACACAGTATGGGTTGCAAACTCCATTTGCTAATTGGTAGCCTTTTTAGAGTAGAACGTGCAGGTAATGTTCTCATTTCCTTTAACAACTATACCGCCAAGGAAGCAATTCCTCTAGTAGAACAATTAAATTCTACCTTGACAATTGAGTTTACCCCCACGCCTTTAGAAACTAACCAGCTCGTACAGGAACTTTATCATGTCCGGCGTAATTTAATTATAAAATTTAGCAATGATAATCTTGATCAATCAGTAACTTTAACAAAAATATTAAAAAATCGTTTTCCAGAAATGGTAACTGTACAAACTTTATCTGGAAATCACACCACACCATTAGGTCAAGAAATTAAATGGCAAACAGGAACTTCTTTTACTCCTTTTGATGCTTTAGGGCAATGGTTTAAACAAGAAGTATATCGAGATTTAAATCATCTGAAAAAAGCCATATTTTTCTGGCTAAATCCTCTAGCACCTTCATGATTTTAATTAGATTCAAAACTGGAGCTAATTACAGCATATTACAGGTACATGAGGCTTCTGTAAACGTCAGCGGCTCAACTAAGCTATCCCTGCGGTAAGCTTCCCCGGAGAAGTACACTGAACTTCCGAACTGTGATAACTTGCGTGGCGTAGCCATACGGTACAAAATTTTATCCTAAAGCTATGCTCAAAAAAGCCTTTACTCCTGACTTCTAAATTCTGCTGTAATAGCTAATTGAAAATGAGGAATTTAGCAACCAGTTTAGTAGTCCCAATCATAAAATACTACTAACAAATTACTCATCACTGTATTTTTATTTTTGTATAAAATATTGATTGTATACGCCATTTATTATGTTTCAAATTCTAGTAATTGATGATGACTACTCAATACAGATATTCCTGAAAAGAATGTTGGAAAAACAGGGTTATCAAGTAATCACGGCTAGTAATGGACAAGAAGGAATCTTGCAAGCGCTCTCTTGCCCTCCAGCCCTAATTATTTGTGATTGGATGATGCCAGGTTTAAATGGACTAGAAGTCTGCAATCGCATTAAGAAAGATCCTAATTTATCTACCACATTCTTTATTTTATTAACATCCTTAGATTCAGTCGCAGATCGGGTTAAGGGACTAGATGCTGGTGCTGATGATTTTATCTCTAAACCAATTGAGCAAAATGAACTCCAAGCTAGGGTGAGAGCAGGATTACGCTTACATCAATTGAACCGAGATATACAAACCCAAAAGTTATTGTTAGAAACAGAACTGGCAGAAGCGGCAGAATATGTAACTTCCCTTTTGCCTTTGCCTATATCTACACCTGTGGCTATTAATTATCGTTTTATTCCCTCACGACAATTAGGGGGTGATTGCTTTGATTATTACTGGCTTGATTCTGATTCTTTGGCAATCTATCTATTAGATACTGCGGGTCATGGACTCAGAGCGACTCTTCCCTCTATTTCTGTACTGAATCTACTTCGCTCTCGTGCGCTCAAAGGTCTGGATTATTATCAACCTAGTCATGTGTTAACAGCTTTAAATGATACTTTCCAGATAAATTATCAAAATGATAAATATTTTACTATTTGGTATGGTGTTTATAACCGAATTAGTCGTCAGTTAGTTTATGCAAGTGCTGGACATCCACCAGCAATATTAGTATCTGGAAAGTCTCCCAGCACCACGGAAATAAAAACCTTGAAAACACCAGGTATGCCAGTGGGGATGTTTCCTGAAGCAAAATATGTTGATGGAATTTGCAATGTTGATGAGTTGAGTAGTCTTTATATTTTTAGCGATGGTGTATACGAGATTACTAAATTAGATGGCACTCTTTGGAGTTTAGATGGATTGATTCAGTTACTAGTGAGTTTACAGCATTCAGTTGATTGCCAACTTGATCATGTACTGAGTTATCTAATCAATTTAAACTCCAAAGAAGCCTTTGATGACGATTTATCTATTTTACAAATTAAGTTCGATTAATTTTTGGTGAGTAGAATTTGATTAAAGGCATCTTGGCTGGGAAAGATTTCAAATATCTCGTTCATACTAGTTAATTCAAATATCATCCTCACTTGTTCATTAATTGAACAGAGAACCATTTTAGTGCCAGCATCTCGTAGCGTTTTAAAGGCCAAGACTAGAGAGCCTAGTCCAGAACTATCTAGAAATGTGATATTTTGACAATCAACTAATACAGTTTTTACGCCACTTTCTAGAATTTGGGCAATATCTTGCTGAAATTCTGATGAAGTTTCAGCATTTAAATTTTTTTTGAGTGTAAGAACTTTCACCTGCTGACTCATAATTAGGTTACTCTGATTGATGTCAATGATGTTCTGTTGTAGCTAGTATATACCAAAATAGGAAATTAAAAAAATACTCTTTATCTAAACTGCATAAAGTTTTCGTGATGAAAATAATAGTTTACTAATTATAAATTTGCAAATAAATAAGTTATATCTTTTGGTTAAAAATTTATACAAAATTGTTAAATATAAACTTATAAATACCCAGTTTCTGATATTAATTGATTGAGCATAAATTAGTAGTTAATATTTAATTGTTATCTAAATCAAGTTGACTAGTTATTTCATGAATATCGACATCAGAGAATCACTAAACTATAGACGGATTACCTTAGCTCGATTAAGCAGCTTGCCAGCATGACGGTATCCAATATAACACACTTTCACTATTTCGCCAGGTTCTGCTGTTCCCTCCAATAATTGATGTAGTTGGGGATTATAGGGTATTTCTGCGCCTACAGTAGCGATCGCTTCCACTCCCCAAGTTTGCAATAATCGATCAAGAGGCTTCTGCACCAAAGGTATCATTTTGATAGCTTCTAGCTGGGGGTTATCCTTTGCTTTTTGTGCTGCCGCAGGCCAGAACAATAATAAAGACTCCAATATTTGTAAACTTGATTCCTGAAACTCTTGCTGTAACAACTCGCGCTGTTGTTCCATTTTCAGTAAAATTCGTTGATACTCACCTTTCAAATCAGCAATTTCTCGTAATATTTTTGTATCAGTATCTGCGTACTGATTGTTAACTGTGGAACTCACATCAGAAAAAGTTGCTGCTAATTCACTTAATGATATCTGTAAGATTTTTGATAGCTTTAGCAGTACTCCAACTCGCATCTGCTCTAGCTTTCCCCGTCGCAAATGCAAAATCTGCCGCTCGGAAACACCAGCAGCAAGACTGAGAGATTTAAAACTAGAAATACCTACCCGTTGCATTAAACTTTGCAACTTTTGGGTAAAGTCATGATTTGGCATAAGGCATGGGGCATAAATCATTGTTATCTATTATACCCCATTATTGTATTTTATTCTTCGAGCAAACTTCTCAACATCCAAGCTGTTTTTTCATGTACCTGCATTCTTTGAGTTAACAAATCTGCACTAGGTTCGTCATTTACGTCATCTACCAATGGGAGGATAGATCGTGCAGTTCTGACTATAGCTTCTTGTCCTTCTACTAATAGGTGAATCATTTCCTGAGCTTTAGGAACTCCTGGAGTTTCGGGAATAGAACTCAGTTTGGCATATTCGCTATAAGTTCCTGGTGCGGGATAGCCTAATGCTCGAATTCTTTCGGCAATTAAATCAACGGCTAAAGCTAGTTCTGTATACTGTGTCTCAAACATGAGATGCAAGGTTTGAAACATCGGACCTGTGACGTTCCAATGAAAATTATGAGTTTTCAGGTACAGTGAATATGTGTCAGCCAATAAGCGAGATAAACCTTCGGCAATTTTGGCTCTACTAACGTCATCAATACCGATATTGATATTTTTTGTTGCTGAAGATGACATAATTTTTTGCTCCAAATAATTAATCAAATCAAACTATGTACCGATGTATTGCAATATCTACTTTTCTGACTCAACACGTTTAATTATGAGATACAGCAGATTGCAGATCAATGAGGCTTCGCCGTGAGTTTCGACTTGTCTTCGACACACTACGTGAACGCTCAACTACCGCGTCAGCGGCTCGAGTGAGCCTACGCCGAACTCCGATAGCTTGCGTGGCGTAGCCATACAGTACAGCATCAAAATTGAAATCTATACACAAAGCCAGTTTCACTCCTGACTCCTTGCCCTTAGCGAAGTCGATAGCGTAGCGTGGCATTAGCCATAGGGCTGACTCCTGAATTTTGCTGTATATGTTGGCAACTTTTTAAGCTAAGTGCATTTTGAGAACACTGGGGGTGGCTTTTCTGACTCTGGCTAAAATGGTTTCTTTACCTAGACTTTGGCAAGCTTCATAACGATGGCAACCAGAAAAGCCATAATAACGTCCATCTACTTCTAGGACATCTATTGGTTCTTGTTGCCCAATTTCAGCAATTGAGGCCATTAAAGATTTTACCTTCTGGGGATCGTTATGACGTGGTAATGGCCGTTGAATTTGATTTAAGGGAATTTCTTGAATTCTCACCATAAGCAATTTCGCTGTTTTGTTTTATGTCTGTGAATAAATCATAGTCGTTATGACTTTAACTTGCAAGTGTTTGACGTAAAACAGGTAAATGATATTATGGTATTGAGTGTGCAATACGATAAAAGCGTTATAAAGCAAATTCCAACCTGCCCCGAAGCTTCACTATGGGAGCAAAATAGAGTTTTCATGAAAATCTTTTTTTGGCGTTCTTCCTACAAGATACTGACAACCTTTTGTTTATTGGGACTGACTGCTGCATCAAGTCCTGTGAACAATAATCAAGATATGGAGCTAAAAATTGGGATTGTCCAACGATTTGGAGCGACACCCACGGCTAAACTAGAGTTGACACCGACTAAAGGCGATCGCATCAAGCTCAAATGGAAAGAGGGTAATCAGCAACAAACACTAGTCACTGCTAACCCTGTCCAACTAGAAACAATCATAGAAACCTTACCTCAACCAAAAATTGACGAAGTAGTTGTTTTAGGTAATTTCCGTACCTTTGAAACGGCAGAAGACAATGCTAATAATTGGCGTTCTCAAGGAATAGAAGTAGAAATAGCTCAACCAGAGCGCTGGCAAGTATGGGCTAAACGAGATGTTTACAGCACCCCTTTAGTAAGACGTTTGCTATTGCAAAGTATACAAACTTCAGGACAAAAACTGCCCTACCTAGATACCCAAATTCGCAAACAAGTACCGCGAGTAAGTTGGGTAGTAAATGACAAACGATATAGCCAAAATGATCTGGAAATTAGCACAGACAAAAACCTGATTCGGGTCAAGAAAGATCAAAAAAGCGGGAATACTCGTCTTTATGCTGGACGGATGAAATTACAACCCAATGCCTATGGTACTTACTCATTAGTAAATAAAGTGCCACTAGAAACTTATTTGCGTGGGGTTTTGCCTTATGAAATTGGCACAAGTGCGCCCAAAACATCTTTAGAATCACAGGCAATTATTGCTCGTACCTATGCTCTGAGAAATTTACGCAGGTTTGCTATTGATGATTACCAATTGTGTGCTGATACTCACTGCCAGGTTTATGATGGGCTGAATGGAGTGGCTAAGACAACCGATCAAGCGATCGCATCGACCAGGGGAATGGTACTAACTTATAATAACGAGTTAGTAGACGCGCTCTATTCTTCTACCACAGGTGGAGTGACTGCTTCATTTAGCGATGTCTGGAATGGAGAAGATCGTCCTTACCTGCGGCCTGTAGTAGATGCAGCTACAAATATTTGGCCTTTGACTGAGAAGAGTTTAGCCGACGAAAAGAATTTCCGGCAGTTTATTAACCTGGAACAAGGATTTAATGAAAGTACCTGGGATGTGTTCCGCTGGAACAAGCAAACCAGCCTAGAAGATATTACTAAGGATTTACAGAAATTTTTGCTGGTGAAGAAGAGTCCCTATGCCAAATTTAAAACTATTGAGGCCATAGCAATAACCAAGCGGAGCGAAAGCGGACGGATTCTGGATCTGGCTATAAAAACAGATATCGGCGTTTTTACACTGCACAAAGATGAAGTTCGCAGTGCCTTTGCTGCACCCCGCAGTACACTTTTTTATCTGCAACCCCTAAATAAAGGTAAACCAGATGTGTGGGGATATGCCTTTATTGGTGGTGGACTAGGACATGGTGTTGGCTTGAGTCAAACAGGCGCTCAGAATTTAGCCAAACTAGGTTGGTCAAGTACCAAAATTCTCCAGTTCTATTATCCTGGCACACAACTAAAAATGCTCGGCAACGAAATTAAACCCCCACTATAATCGCGCAAGCATAATAGCGGGGGGAGGATGTCAATACTTTTAGTAAAGGTCTTCTTCTTTGTGAGTTTCGATGGTTACGTTAGAGGTTGGGTAAGCAACACAGGTCAATACATATTGAGCTTCAATCTGATCATCATCTAAAAATGATTGGTCAGATTGGTCAACTGTACCAGAAACTATTTTACCTGCACAGGTGGAGCAAGCACCAGCACGACAGGAGTAAGGCAAGTCAAGACCTGCTTCTTCAGCAGCGTCTAAAATATAGGTATCATCAGCACATTCAATCGTATGTTCACCTTCGGGAGTTTTCAGTATTACGGTGTAAGTAGCCATTGAGTAATCCTCTCTTGTAAAAACGGCAGTATAAGTTATCTTAAAGCAAAGCCTACAGCTAGTCTTATAGGATTAGCTGCTGATTTCTATTTGCTTTAATTCTGATACTACGGGAAAAATTAAACGTTGTAACCGAAAATTGACCACGATTAGTAATGAAATTTAGTTACTTGTTACTAATAAGTTTTATTTATGTAAAATCCTCGACTAGATAGATGGCAAAAAAACTTTTGTAGGCATCAAAACAGTAACGAGTACCGAGTTATGAGTAAAAAAGTAAAATTGTCAGCTAAGTGCAGGACTGGCAGAGAAGTCACTGAGTTCATAACTCAGCACTCAGCACTTCTGAAAAATGCTTTAGACTTGCTTTTTGATAGAATACCTATGGCATTGATGGCACTGTAATTAGTAAGTGAAAGTGCTGTACAGTGACCAAATTAACTTTGTCCGGCCAAAAACCCAACAAATAGAACTACGGAACATCATGTATAACTCCGATGCACATTTGACCAATAGAACTATGCGGGTGGGTTTAGTGGGTACTGGGTATGCAGCAAAACTCAGGGCTACAGCATTACAGGAAGATCCGCGATCGCATTTAGTCGCAATTTCTGGACATACTACCGGAAAGACAGCAGCTTTTGCTCAAGAATATCAAGCCCTGGTGATCAATTCTTGGCAACAGCTAGTAGAACGGGAAGATTTAGATTTAGTTGTCATCTCCACGATTAATCGCGATCATGGTAAAATCGTCCGTGCAGCCCTTTCTAGCGGCAAACACGTAATTGTCGAGTATCCCCTGTCTGTAGATGTCAAGGAAGCAGAAGAACTGATTGCTTTAGCCAAAGCAAAAAATAAACTGCTGCACGTCGAACATATTGAACTTTTGGGCGGCTGGCATCAAGCTTTAAAACAACATTTAGCCGAACTTGGCGATTTGTTTTATATCCGCTACAGCACGGTCAACCCCCAACATCCAGCACCGCGTAAGTGGACATATAACCATGAGCTTTTCGGCTTTCCTTTAATTGGCGCTCTTTCTCGCTTACATCGGCTGACTGATTTGTTTGGTGAAGTCTTGAGCGTGAATTGTCACCAGCGATATTGGGAGACGGAGACAGATTATTATCAAACCTGCTTATGCGTGGGTCAGTTGTGCTTTTCCAGTGGGTTGTTAGCTCAAGTGATTTATGGTAAAGGTGAAACTTTGTGGCAGTCAGAACGCAAATTTGAAATTAACGGCGAAAAAGGGGGGTTAATTCTAGATGGTGACACAGGAACTTTAGTACAGGCAGAGGGAACAACATTGATTGATCTGGGTACTCGTCGGGGATTGTTTGCTAAAGATACGAATATGGTATTAGATCATATTTTTCATGGAACTGCTTTGTATGTCACCCCAGAGCAAAGTTTATATACGCTAAAAGTGGCAGATGCTGCACGCAGAGCCGCAGAAACAGGTTTAACTATATTTTTAACAAAAGAGTCATGAAAACTGCACCAATAGTTATTTTATCCCAGCGAGAAATAGAAAAAATGCGGCGGGCTGGACATTTAGCCGCGCAACTTTTACAACATTTAGAACCTTTGGTAAAACCGGGTGTGACTACTCTCCAACTCAATGATGAAGCTGAACGGTGGACACAAGCGCACGGTGCGAAAAGCGCCCCTCTGAACTACAAAGGTTTTCCCAAGTCAATTTGTACCAGTGTGAATGAGGTGATCTGTCACGGTATTCCTAATGCTAAACAAATTTTGAGGGAAGGTGACATTATTAATATTGATGTCACACCGATTGTCGATGGTTATCACGGTGATACTTCCAAGACATTTATTGTTGGTGCATCTGCTCCCAAGGTGCAAAAATTGGTAGAAGTAACAGAAGAGTGTCTGCGCTTAGGTATTGCGGAAGTGAATCCAGATGCGAAGATTGGAGATATTGGTGCAGCTATTCAAGAGTATGCTGAAGCGCATGGCTTTTCTGTGGTGCGGGATTTTGTGGGACATGGTATTAGTAATATTTTCCACACATCCCCAGATATTCCCCATTATGGCATTAGGGGTAGGGGTAAGCGTTTGAGGCCGGGGATGGTGTTTACCATTGAGCCGATGATTAATGAAGGAACCTATGAAGTAGAGATGTTGAATGATGGTTGGACTGCGGTAACGCGCGATCGCAAACTATCGGCTCAATTTGAGCATACTATAGCAGTCACAGAAGATGGTGTGGAAATCCTAACTTTACCCGAAGGCTCAACGTATCTTTAACGAATCTGGACATTAATTTGATAAGTTTTTAAAGGAGGAATATTCTTTTCCCAGGGACGCAAATAGTGCAGTTCTAACACAGTTGAACCCGAACTTTGGGCTAAAAACCGGAAAACTTGATTTTCTGATGCTCCTGGGGCTTGATCTGCTAATGGTTCTAATACTGAATCTCCCAAAGGTTTGAGCTTATGAGGATCATTTTTAATCATCTGCCAACTGTAACCTGTTCCTGGGGTTGCTAATAATTTGACAATTAAAACACTATCTTTTTCAAGAATGATTTGACCATTATTGTTAGTATCATTAACAGTTACTTCAGAATTTGTCATAGAAATATTAGAGTTCGCACTTACTTGTAAGACTATATTCAAGGTAGCAAGCAGACAAAAACCTATGAAAAATATGGGTAAAATTCGTTTGGGTAAAAACATAAAAAATTCAAAGTTTAATCTGGGTAATTAATTGCCAAGTCTGTAGTTTCTACACCTAGAGGCTTGGCAATTTAAAACTGTACTTCACGGTACTCAAAACCGCTATATGTAAACAGGATTAATCTTCAAATCAATCCTGTTAATCTTTAAATCTTGATCTCACCAATTACCTAATGCGGATATTTGGGTTTACCTTCAAGGGAGTGATTTTTTCTAACAATTGAGGAGAAATTTTGTAAAAGTTACTTCTTGCTTGAGTCCAGGCGGCTCCATAACCAACACTGTTACTGTTATAAGCAATCCACATATACCCATTATCACCCCAACCTGTACCCCAAGAATTTTTGATTAACCAAGCTTGTTTTTGATCATCCCAACCGATGAGGGTAACACCATGATTAATTGCTCCACTGGCTTGCTCATTGAATACACCACCTGTGTAAGCTTGAAAAGCGGGTGTAACTCGGACAGCGATCGCTAATGGGCCATACTTACACATCGCCTGTTTCATTTCTTCCACCGTCGGAATTCCTCCGTTAGGCTTGACATATCCCCAAGCTATAGAACGGTAGGGTGTAGATACACTGGCGTTATAAGTATTATTAGTTGCGGTATAAGGTACAGTGCTTTCTGTGGCAGTACCGTTGTTAATTAAGAAATTGAAGGCATTTGACCACCAACCACCACCGCAGCTACCTGCTCCACCCCAATTAACAATGTGCTGTTCTGAAGTATCAGATGCAGTATTGTTGCGAATTAAGTTATTACCTTCATAGGCTCCTAGAGTAGCAAAAGCCCAACAACTGCCACAACCACCTTGATTCCGCACAGGTGTGACTTTATTTAAATTCCGCCAGTCAAAGGACTTAGCTGAGGCAAAACAGCCACGACGCTTGATTAATTGTAACTCAGGGATGATACCTGGGTTGAGTCGTTCAAATTTGTCACGTTCAGCTAAATCTACTCTGAGAATGTCTGCTGCCAGTGCATTTTGTGTACTAGCTTGTGCTGGTAAATCATCTGGTGCTTTAGTAGCGGCTAGTTGTTCTAATTTATAATCTAAAGCACTTGTGTAGCCTACTTGGAAAGTCAGATTTTTTACCTGGATATCACGGCGGAGATCGACAAGTTGATTTTTAATTGTGACAGGGGCTTTTTGTTCGCGCTCTAGATAGAAGGGATTAAGTTTGATTTGAGTCGAATTAAGCTCTATAGATGGAGATGAAGGAATTTTCAATTGGGAATTTGGTCTTGTCCTTTGAGCAAAAGATACGTTTTGCAACATTCCCAAACTCAATAATGCAATGGTCGATATCTGCAATAATTTTAGGTGTTTCATAAGAATTGCTCAGAAATATTGAGTTAATTAAGTTCAATCTTTAGCGAGGTTTCTTGCTTGCTAATACCACATCTAAACCGCGTCTACTTTAAAAGCTATAGTTTTTGGGAATCAGGTTAAAGCTCAAAACTTAACCCACAACTGAATAATATACTTTCCTGAAAAACTCCAGATTTCAACATGGAATGGGTTTAGTGATTATGTAGACTGGAATTTTTAGATATAGTTCCAGAAATTTACGCAAAAGGTAACTATTAATTATCTCCCTAATTTATTAGGAATTCCTTCACAACCACCAGGAATAGTCTCTCTAGATTTTTCTCCACCCTAAGCGTAGCAACTGCTAAGTACGCAGACAGCATTAATTACACAGATTGTTTTCCTGTTCCCTGTTAAGAGTTCCCTCCCTCCACCAATGAATTTAATTTTGTCCGACTACTTAACATTACATTACGCCTAAATCTATTAATGACGCGCACGTCTTATAAATAGTCTTCTGGGTTAGAATTTATTGAGGTCAAACTAAAAACATAAACTTTAACACGGGCTTTTAATATGCAGTTTGTAGAGTCATCAGAGCAAATATGGCAGGATAGCGTAATTGAGACTATTGTCAATTTTACAAAAGCGGCTGATGGGGATTTTGAACATATTGCCAAACTTGCAAATGTTCTAAGTGATTCCTATAGCTTGGACAAGATAATTGATTTTCTCTCTAGCACTCCCCAAGGAAAACAAGCTTTTGAAAAGCGTCCACGGGTGGGTGATATTGATCTACAAAGGCTGTATAGCCTACCAGCTAATACCTTTGGATATGCCTATGCTCAACATATGCTCAAAAACAATTTACAGCCTTTACAACCAGGGTTAGTAGAAAATGATTACCAATTTTTCTCAGCGCATATCACCGAAACCCATGACATTTGGCATATTGTCACTGGTTGCAATACAAACGTCCTGGGTGAAATTCAATTAGAAGCTTTCTATGTTTCTCAGTTATACGTGACACGCTTCTGGTTGGCATTGTTAACGAAAAATTTGCTCAAAGCAGTTGTTTATGATATTGAGCTTTCGACAAAATACATGGATGCGATAGCTCAAGGATGGATAATGGCAAAACAGGCCAAGCCTCTGTTTGGCATTGAATGGAATCTTTTGTGGGAAAGTCCATTGGATGATGTGCGTACTTCTTTGAATATCATCCTCCCAACCAGCTAAAAGCTTAGTTTGACCAGTTTATCTCCCTAATTTATTAGGAATTCCTTCACAACCACCGGGAATAGTCTCTCTAGATTTTTCACCACACCAAGCGCAGCAGTAGTAACGGGTTGATTCAGACATTCTTTGTGCGTCGGTGAAATCGGCATTTTCCACGACTGCACCGGTGTGTTCTCCAGTTTCGTACTCAGGTGGGTGGGTGCGACTGCGGGGTGAGGCTTTTTCTAATGAACCGTAAAATAAACGCACACCGTTTAAATCAGCATTGCTGAGATTGGCATCATATAAAATAGTGCGGGATAGGTTGGCTTTTACTAAGTCGCAACCGCTGAGATTAGCACGAACTAAATTAGCTTCACTCAAATCAGTCCAGCGTAAGTCATTATCAGCAAGGTCTGCACCTGCTAACATTACTCCTAAGTCGATGACGCGGACACCTTCTAATCGGTCTTCGGCGTAGCCACCGATACCGTCGAGAATGGCTCTACCTAAACGGCGATCGCGTTTTAATGGTGTGAGCAATTTTGAACGGGAGAGAAACCGGAGAATTTTGGCTTTACCACTACCATCTACACTACTAAAAATAGCGGCAGTGCGTCCTTCTGCGATCGCTCTTTCTTGCGGCCAATCTTCTAATAATCCTTCTTCGTCTAGCACCAAGTCGGAAACACCTTGGAAGTAAGAATCTATGGTTTGCTGTTGGGTGATGATATTTTGCTGTGCGGTTAGCAAGTTTTGTTGAATTGTTAGGTCTTTAGAAATTACATATTGTCGCCAAGCTACATAAACGGCGATAATAGCTATCAAAATTTGCCCTAAAGCGCCAAACCAGTCAGCTAGAGTGCCGGCAATATCCCAGTTAATCTTGCTTCCTAACATTAGCAAGCGATCGCCCACACCGGTAAATCGTAACAAGCCAAAAATGCCCGCTAACAAGCCTATCAAGGCTATAAAAATCGTTTTTTCTTGGGGAGAAAACCATTCCTTGATGACATCTTGCAGCCAAGGTAAAAGCATGGCTAACGATAACACTAAAGTTGCGGTGGTTCCCAATATGCCCAGGAACGAGTTATTAATGGCAATACCAATAAAAGTGAGAGCGATCGCTAATAAAGTAAAAATTAATGCTCTTGGTTTAACTATAATGTTATGAATAGAACTTTCTTTAAAACCTGATGTAGCACGTTTAAGGGCATTTGTATTTTGGGAAGATTGTAAAGACGAAATTGCGGACAAAACTTGTTTTGCAGCCAACCCTTCTGCTGTTAGTCCATTTTCACCTGCACCACCGTCAAAGTCATCTGGTTGCAAGTCGTTGTCCGATTTGGGTTCTGGTTGAGGTGGATGAGAGGAGTTAGATTCAATCGTCATACATTCTATTTTCCCATAGTTTTTTCTAACCAAGATTAACAAATGCACTTTGAGGAGTTCAGGATTCAGGAGTTAGGAAAATACTGAAATGAACCGCGAAGACGCGAAGGACGCGAAGAAAAGAAAGAGAATAAAGAAGATAAATCTTACACTGATAAGAGGGTAGCACCCTGAAATTATCTTAAATCTCAGAGTGCTAGGGGTGTAAGTTTATTTTGAGAACACAAAAAAAGAATTTTTTAAGCTAGTCCAACCAATTTTTCGCTTAGTTCCCAGAGACGCTTGGCTTTATCATCATCGCTGGCTTCGTTGGAAACTTCTTGTACAAAAGATTTGCGATCTTTTTTCTGTCTATTTCCCCAACTCCAATACATACCAGATTCATTGTATGCAGGATCAGCAACTACTTCTGCAACTCGTTTACCAGCATCTTCTTCTGACACATACCCTCCAGTGATGTACTTCTGAAATAGAGGGAAGAGTTTCTGGAATAATGGATAGTGGTCACGGAATAGGGCTGTTGTGGCTACACATCCAGGATAAAGAGAACTGAAGGTAATACCCGTGGATTCATGATAGCGTCGGTGCAGTTCCTTCATAGTCAGGACATTGCAAACTTTGCTATCTTTGTAAGCCTTGACGGGTTCAAATTTCTTACCATCAATCATGGTGTGAGGTGCTTTAAATCCTGCTTCAAAGCCTTGTAAGTTGCCCAAATCTGGACGGGGGGGAATTTTTCCACCTAATTCTTTGGGATTGTGTGTTACAGTTCCCAAAATAACCAGTCTAGGATCTGAAGCTGATGATTTCTTCAAATCCTCTAACATCAAGTTACACAAAAGGAAATGGCCGAGGTGATTTGTAGCCACACTTAACTCGTATCCGTCTGGACTCCATAACGGCTCTTTAATCAAAGGCATATATATTGCCGCATTGCAGACCAAAGCATCTAATGGCTTACCAGTGGCGCGGAAATCTTGTACAAACTTCCGAACACTGTCTAAAGAGGCTAAGTCAAGATGAATTATTGTATAGCTGTCTTTTGGTATTCCCACCGTCTGGGCTGCTTGTTCTGTTTTTGAGAGATCCCGACAAGCCATTACTACGTGCCATTTACCAGTTTGAGCTAGAGCTTTTGCGGCTTGCAAACCGACACCTGAGGATGCGCCCGTAATTACAACGGTTGACTTCTGATGTTGTTCCATTCTGTTCAGACTGCGTTGACTGTAGTTGAGTTTTTATTTTTATATGTTCTCACAACATGATCACTAGCAGACATAGGAGATATTATGACCCATGACCTGGTGTTGGTAATAGGTAACGGTGATTGAACAGGCATCTAAGTAAATTAATTGATTAATTCTACCTAAACATGATATGATACATAGGCTTTAAACAAAACTTATCCAAATCTTCATTTTTTCCTCAATAAAACAAAAGATAATTAATAATACTTTGGTTGATTTCGATACGATTATTAAATATCAAAAAGTCTTAACATCATCTCATGAGTTGTGTAGGTGCAGCATGGTTGTTTGGCGATGCTTTATTGCCTGTGGGTTTATGAGTTTTTTGACAATTGGCTGTGGTGATTTGGCGATCTCATCAGCAGAAAATACCAAGCAAGTTGTACAAGAAAGTAATGTTACTCAATTATTAACAGAAGTTAAGGATAGCCAAAAAGCTGATAAATTGTTACATCAAGGCAATAGTTTTTTAGATAGCAATCGTTACAAAGAGGCGCTATCATTCTATGATCAAGCGATCGCTATTAAAACCGACAGTCCAGAAACCTGGGTTAACCGTGGTAATGCGTTGATAGCGTTGCATCGTTTTGAAGAAGCTTTGGCATCTTACGAAAAAGCGATCGCTATCCGACCAAATAAAAACGAAGCTTGGTATAATCGGGGAAACGCTCTAACTGCCCTAAACCGTTACCAGGAAGCAGTTAAAGCCTACGACGAAGCGATCGCAATTCATGCAGACAAATACGAAGCTTGGATAAACCGAGGAATTGCGCTGACAAAATTACGCCGCTACAAAGAAGCTTTAGCATCTTACAATCAAGCAATCAGCATCAAATCCAATTTACATCAAGCATATTACAACAAAGCCTGTAATTATGCCTTACAAGACAACATTGAATTAACAATTGAGAACCTAGAAAAAGCTATTCAACTGGTTCCTGATAAGTACAAGAAACTAGCCAAAACCGACTCAGATTTTGATAAAGTCAGAGATGAGAAACGCTTTCAGGTATTATTACAATAGATATAGTTGATTATCCCTTGCATCTACATAAACAAAATCTGTATTTTTAGGTTGAAAAAACTTAGTTGAAGTCTTACAAATTCCTAGTGATAAATTGAAATCATTTTTGCAAACTGATGTAAAAATAACTGCACCCAGACCAAAAGATTTTTCCTTAGATAGTTCCAAGGTTTTTGCTTTAGGTTATAGCGTTTCCTCATCACATGAGATACATTATAGCCCCCTCATCGCTTGCGGGGAGGGGGTTGAGGGTGGGGTTTTTGTACCTTAGAGTATTCCAACTAAAAAAATGCCCAAATGTCATTGCGTAGACGTAGCCTTCCCGTAGGGTAATTACAAGTTATGGATCATTTATTGTTTGGAACACTCTTACTCAACCGATAACCGCTATATCAACCATTATCAGTGAGAGAAGAATTAGAAATATATTTTAGAGATGTAGTTGAGACTTGATGAAATTTAAGGACGTTCATGCAGAAACCAATGATCAGTTTTTAATAAAGCGCAGGCATGGTCTTGAAGAGAAATCCCAGGTAAAATAGTCGTACAAGGTGCTATGGCTTCTTGTTCAATTGCTAACTGTAAAGCTTCTTTAAAAGTTTTGGGTTTATTTTTTACCGTTATTTGTAACATAGTTCCATAATGACAGACTAACTCTATTGCATATTGTTCATGCCAATATTTTAACATAGCCATTACCTTATCACTTCCTATATAACTAGCACCATACCAATGCAGATAAGCCAGAGTTTCCCAACAATTTTGAATAGGTAATAATAGTAATACTAAGGGTTGATTAATTGGTTCATACCATTGCAAATAGCTCAAATCTACAAATGAATCTTCTGGATTTTGTTGTTCTAAAGCTGCTAAATTTTGGTTGAATTCTTCTAATAATATTTCTATTTTTTCATTTAAAAATTCCTGAATATTAATTTCATCAACTTGTGCAATTAATCCTTTAAAAACAGAATTTTGATATTGATTGTAAGAAGGTTCTTGTTGATATTCAAAGCGGCAGAATAAATCATTATTAATGACATTATCTGCCCAATTTTCTCCTGGATTAAACCAACAAGCAACTATTACAGGATAACGTTGAGTTTGAGAAAGAAGCTTTCTCATGATTTTCCATGCTTCAATCTTGTTCTCAATATCAACCTGCATTGCTAAGGCTATTTCATTAGTTTCAGGTATTTTTACTTCAATGATTTGTGTTTCTTCGAGAATAGTATTTTTGATGAGTTTTTTGATGTTGCTAATTTCAGAAATCATAATCAAAATAGTGGATTTCACTAAGTATCAAAAAAATCTATAAAATCTGATATCCAGTTGTGATTCTTCTCAAAGAATCTTTAAAATTACTACTTCTGGACAAAGTGCGATCACAGATTTTATCCATGCCAAATAGTCATCGGCATTTTTCATAAAGCTTGTTCTAATTTATTGATTTTTTGTAAAATATCTTTGCGTAGTTCACACAAGCCAAACCACTCAAAAAAATCCATTTCATCTCCTAAATTTCCTGAATTAAATTGTTGCTTAAATTGTTCAGAAGTAAGATTATATTTTTTCTCAAATTCATCTATATCTAAATTATAGATAGCTAATTTTTGATGATGACGAGTTAAAATCACATTTAGAAGTTGCCCAAGAATTCGCTCTAATTCTGTGTTATCACTACAGTTTTCACTCAGCAATTCTAACTTTTCTAATGTATTCATAATTATATACACCTTTGGTGATGTTTATCTTTATTGTAATTTATTCAAGGCGACAAATACCCCAATTGAGAAAGTGTAACTACGTATCTTTATTGTCTGAATTCAGATATTTTAATTATGTTGGGTTGCATTCCTTAAGATAATCTACAAGATGAGCGTTTACTCTATTCTACAGATTCAATGAGAATTACTTTATCTATAGGAATAGATTTATAATAGTCAAGAAGCACTTTTCCATCTTTAATATCCTTTATTCTCTCTCCATGAGGATTAAACCAATTAGGCGCATTAATACAAGTGCATCTGTCACCAACTTTAAGCCTCTGTATTCTACTTGCAATTTCCTGATTAAAATCTTTGATTGCATTGAGTCTATCAATAGTAATAATTTCTCTGTTAATAATTTCTAAATATGAAGAATTTTCTTGTTGTTCTTCTAAGTTAGTTTTTTGGTATGAGTTTGTGGTTGACGTAAAATCTGCTTTCGAGATATACAAATCTTCAAAATCTATCCATTTATAAGAATCTACTCTTTCTCCTAACAAGACAGTTTTTGCTTTTTGGATGTGAATATTAAACTCTATTACCGCACCTATATGCCCTTGATTTGTTTGACAAATTAACTTGAGATTATTAAGTAATTTGGAATTTAATTCTGATACAGGTGTTTCATATTTATCTGTATCGTCGTCATCATTATTAAATTCATCAAATATATCATCTATAGACAAAACAGAAGAGTTACTTGTTGAACCCATATCAATTATTACAGGATTTTTCATAAGTTTTTCATGTTCTAGAATTGCTTCGTGTATAACTTCGGCTGTTGTATCTGTAGTGACATTACTAATTTTCTTTTGTCCATTTTTTTCGTTGTATTGATTAAATTGAATGTATTGTTCTAAATTTTTGTCGTCTGTATAAGTAAATCCAGTCCTCTTGTCTAGAAAAGTTATGCGTTCAATCTGAGTAACAACTGTTTGAATATCTTGGGCTATTCCATATTGACGTATACATGAATCTAAAAGTGTACCTTGAGTAGCACTTAAACCACCAACACCTTTACCCCAATCTCCTTTTTTGCTTATTTCTCCAATTGCATAAATTGTTTGCCCTACATGGTTAATTCTATCCTTATCTACTCTTTTTATAATAGAGTCAAACCCTGTTGGTGAAGTCTGTATTTCATAATTGAGAAAACCTGTACCATTTTTATTAACTACCGCAATATCTGCCCTTCTCCCTGGGTATTGGTATTCTTGTATAGGTTGAAATTTATCTTGTTTAAAGTATATTTGAGTAGTTGCTTTAATTACATCTGTCGCTTCATTTTTAGCTTCTCTGTGAGTTGAACTTTCACCTTTACTGCTAACAAATTTATTGCTAATACAATCTATTTCTGTTTCCTTATTTTCTTCTATATTAGCATTATGAGAAAAATGTGCAGAAACCCAAAATGGTGTTTCTTTACGCGTTTTATGGTGTGGTTTTTTATAGAAAAGTGGGCAATTACAGAATATACATTTAAAAATCTCATTTTTGTCATATAAATTAAATTGAGCATCAATAAGAATATTATCTTTATTTAAGGCGTATCTAACCATATAGAATCCTTTGTTAATCAAATGTATTAAATAATATACCCCATATTCTACAGTAGGTAAATTTTTGATATTTGTCAAATTATGACCAGGAAATTCTTTTTTGACAAAGACACAAAAACGCAATAAAAAACCCTTTGCGTCTTTGCGCCTTTGCGTGAGATTAATTAACTATAAGCTTCCATAGGTAAACAAGAACAAACAAAATTCCTGTCACCAAAAGCCGCGTCTATTCTACCAACACTTGGCCAGAATTTATATTCCTTATTCCAAGGTGCAGGATAAGCAGCTTGTTCACGAGAATAGGGATGATTCCATTCACCAATAATCAAACTTTCCGCAGTATGAGGTGCATTTTTCAAGACATTATCTTGAATGTCCATTTTACCAGATTCAATTGCAGCAACTTCTTCACGAATCGCAATCAAAGCATTGCAGAATCTATCTAATTCTTGTTTAGATTCACTTTCCGTTGGTTCCACCATAATTGTACCAGCCACAGGCCAAGAAACAGTCGGTGCATGGAAACCATAATCCATTAAACGTTTCGCAATATCATCAATTTCGATATGCGCTGATTTCTTCAAACTTCGCAAATCTAAAATACATTCATGTGCTACTAAACCATTTTTTCCTTGATACAAAACGGGATAATATGATTCAAGTCTTTTAGCGATGTAATTAGCATTAAGAATTGCGACTTTGGTTGCTTGTGTTAAACCATCTGCACCCATCATGGCAATATACATCCAAGAAATTACTAAGATACTTGCACTACCCCAAGGTGCAGCAGAAACAGCACCCAATTCACCACCCATTTTTACTACAGAATGTCCAGGTAAAAAGGGTACAAGATGAGAAGCGACACCAATGGGACCCATACCGGGACCACCACCACCGTGAGGAATACAGAAGGTTTTGTGCAAGTTCAAATGACAGACATCTGCACCAATATCACCAGGACGACAAATACCCACTTGGGCATTCATATTAGCCCCATCCATGTAAACTTGTCCACCGTGATTATGAACAATAGCGCAGATATCCTGAATTGCTTCTTCAAACACACCGTGAGTTGAAGGATATGTCACCATTAAAGCCGCAAGTTCATGACTATGTTTTTCGGCTTTGGTTTTTAAATCCTCAATATCAATATTACCTTGATCATCACAAGCAACTCCTACTACTTTCATCCCACACATTACTGCACTTGCGGGGTTTGTTCCATGTGCAGATTGAGGAATTAAACAAATATTACGGTGTCCTTCTCCACGATTTTGGTGATATTCATGAATTACCAAAAGTCCGGTATATTCACCTTGAGAACCTGCATTTGGTTGGAGAGAAATTCCTGCAAAACCTGTTATTTCTGCTAACCATGCTTCTAATTGCTGGAAGAGAATTTGATAACCTCTTGTTTGGGAAATTGGTGCAAAAGGATGAATTTTACCAAATTCTGCCCAAGTTACAGGAATCATTTCTGAAGTGGCATTTAACTTCATTGTGCAAGAACCCAAGGGAATCATTGATGTTGTTAATGATAAATCCTTAGTTTCTAACTGATGTAGATAACGTAATAACTCGGTTTCTGAATGATAACGGTTGAAGACTGGATGCGTGAGATATTTACTTTGACGTGATAATTGATAATTGGGAAAAGAAGTTAATTCTTCTCCAGTGAAAGGTAGATTATCTTTCAATGCGAAAATTTGCCAAAGGTCGATTAAATCCTCTGGTGTGGTAGTTTCATCTAAAGAAATACCAATAGTTGAATTATCAAAGATGCGTAAATTAATATTTCTCTCGTTTGCAGCGTCGAGAATTGCATCTAATCTGGTATTTCCTAATTCTACCCGTAAGGTATCAAAGAAGTTTTCCGAAGTGATTTTATAACCGAGTTTTTTCAATCCTGCGGCTAAAGTTGCGGTTAATTGGTGGATATTTTCGGCAATTCTCCTCAGTCCATCTGGCCCATGATAAACTGCGTACATACTCGCCATCACTGCCAATAATACCTGGGCTGTACAAATATTGCTGGTGGCTTTATCTCTGCGAATATGCTGTTCACGGGTTTGCAAAGCTAGACGTAATGCAGGTTTACCATTAACATCTTTTGATACACCAACAATTCTCCCTGGAACTAGCCTTTTATACTCTTCTTTCGTGGCAAAATAAGCTGCGTGTGGTCCCCCAAAGCCTAAAGGAATACCGAACCGTTGGGTGCTGCCTACGGCAATATCAGCCCCTAATTCACCGGGGGGTGTAAGTAAAGTTAAGCTGAGAGGATCTGCTGCTACAGTCACCAATGCACCCTGAGCATGGGACTGTGTGATAACATTGCGGTAGTCGTAAATTGTGCCATCACTGGCAGGATATTGGAGAATTGCACCAAAAATTGATTCGGTAAAATCAAATGTTTGATGATCACCGATAATGATATTTATCCCCAGAGGTTTAGCTCTAGTTTGCAATACATCAATGGTTTGGGGATGACATTCACGAGAGACAAAAAAGCTGTTGGCTTTATTTTTGCAGACACCATAACTCATACTCATGGCTTCTGCTGCTGCTGTCGCTTCATCTAGCAAAGATGCGTTAGCAATTTCTAAACCTGTCAAATCAATGATCATCGTTTGGAAATTTAGCAATGCTTCCAAACGTCCTTGAGCAATTTCTGGTTGATAAGGGGTGTAAGCTGTGTACCAACCAGGATTTTCAAGAATATTACGTTGAATGACGGCAGGAGTAATACAATCGTAATAGCCCATGCCAATAAATGAGCGATAAACTTGATTTTTATCGGCTATTTGTTTTAATTTCGCTAGTGCTGCATATTCGCTTTGTGCTGCTGGTAACTTTAGCTCTTGGTTAAAGCGAATTGTCTGTGGTACTGTTTGATCAATTAAGGCATCTAAGCTAGAAAACCCTAAGATATCAAGCATTTGTTGAATATCATCAGGGTTGATTCCAATATGTCTTTGGGCAAAGTTGCTGAGTTTTTGACTGCTTTTAGCCAAAATCTTGTTATCACTAGGTTGAGTACGAGGGGGATTAGCTACCACAAATAGTTCTCCAGAGGCTTCTGTATTAATGTATTGTAATAATTATTTTTATATATTAGTTTTTTTTTGAGACCCATATATTTTAGGGACTTGCAAATAAAAAAACACTCAACCACCTAACGTAAAAAATCTCTCAAACCCTTATTCCTCTGTGTCCTCTGCGCCTCTGCGGTATGCGCTACGCGCACGCTACGCGAACGTTAATCTGAATAATTTATTTCTTGGAAGTCCCTAATGGTGGGTTAGCAACCACTTTACGCAGACTCAGGCTCATATATTCAAACCTCCAAGCAGAAGGCAATTTGTTTTCTCCCACAAAATGCTCAATCAAAATCAAACACCTCTTATTGATGCCTTAAAAACCTCCATCTCTCGTCCCCATGCACCGTTTTACACTCCAGGACATAAACGCGGTGCTGGAATTTCCTCAGTTTTAACCGATTTACTTGGTAAAGAGGTTTTTCGCGCTGATTTAACAGAACTAGCAGAACTAGATAATTTATTTACTCCTGAAAATGCAATTCTCGCAGCACAAGAACTGGCAGCGGAGGCATTTGGGGCTGAGAAAACATGGTTTTTAGTTAATGGTTCTACCTGTGGAATTGAAGCGGCTATTCTCGCTACTTGTGGTATTGGGGATAAAATTATTCTGCCGCGAAATGTGCATTCTTCGGTGATTTCTGGGTTAATTCTTTCTGGTGCAATTCCTATTTTTATTCAGCCTGAATATGATGAGGATTTAGATATTGCTCACAGTATTACACCGGAAGCGGTAAAAACTGCATTGGAAATACATCCTGACTCAAAAGCGGTGCTGACAGTTTACCCTACATATTACGGTGTTTGTGGAGATTTGAGTGCGATCGCACTTCTTACCCATCAATATAATATTCCCTTGCTCGTAGATGAAGCACATGGCGCACATTTTGCTTTTCACCCTCAATTACCCACACCAGCTTTAGCCGCAGGTGCAGATTTAACTGTGCAGTCTATCCACAAAACCCTCGGTGCGATGACACAGGCATCAATGTTACACATCCAAGGTAACAGAATCGACATTGACAAAGTGAGTAAAGCTTTGCAGCTAGTACAATCTACCAGTCCCAGCTTTGTACTTTTAGCTTCCCTCGATGCCGCACGTCAACAAATGGCAATGAATGGGGAAAAGTTGATGTCTCAGACTTTGCAATTAGCAGCGTTAGCAAAAAATCAAATCAGCCAAATTCCCGGTTTATCGACTCTTCTCTATGCCAGCAGTCCAGGTTTTGTGGATTTAGATCAAACACGCTTAACTGTAAACGTTTCTAAATTAGGTTTAACAGGTTTTGCAGCTGAAGAAATTCTCAATGAAATGGGTGTAACTCCAGAATTTTCATCCTTACAAAATCTTACTTTTATTATTAGTTTGGGTAACACACAACTGGATATCAATGCATTAGTGCAGGAATTGAAAAATTTGACTCGGATACCACAATTGACAAGTCAGTACAAAATATGTAAATATAGAAACGATGCTAAAGTTAGCCATTCTATGTGCATTTCTCCCCGTGAGGCTTTTTTTGCTAATAGTGAAACATTACCTTTGGAGAAAACACCAGCACGAATTTGTGCGGAAATAGTTTGTCCATATCCCCCAGGAATACCCGTTTTAATGCCGGGAGAAATTATTACAAAATCAGCCTTAGAATATCTGCAACAAATTCAAGCTTTAGGCGGATTTATTAGCGGTTGTGCAGATACTAGTTTGAGAACTTTAAAAGTAGTGAAAGCTTAAAAAAGGTAATTGGTCAGGACTTACGCAACTGGCTTGCTTTGTAGGGTGCGTCAGACCTATAAATTGGTTATTATCGACAGATTGACGATATCTGACGCACCTGCAAAAGATATTAAATGTGACGCATAAGTCCTATTAGTAATTGGTAAGAGTAATTATCAAATAGGCTAAGTACAGTGCGTTATCAATAAGCTCCCTTTTTCACAAGGTCTTTATAAACTGGAACTTTTGCCTTGATTAGACTACGCACACTTTCCTCTAAATCCTCTTGTTGCAGTAAAGAATCTCCCATTAACACTGCATTAGCACCAGCCTCAGCGATTAAAGTTACATCTGCTGATGTTTCAATTCCTGACTCGCTAACGACAAGAATACTCAAATTTTGTAATTGCGATCGCCTAGCAGCCATTAATTGCTGGGTAGTGCTAAGATTAACGCTAAAATCTTCTAAACTGCGGTTATTAATGGAGATTATGCGTACATCATCTAACTTGAGTACCCGATCTAATTCTGTCAAGTTATGAACTTCAATGACAGCATTCATTCCCAAATAGTGAATTACCCGCAAAAAGTTATGTATCTCCTGGTCAGTAAGAATAGCAGCAATCAATAATACCGCATCAGCACCAGCAGATCTGGCTAAATAAATTTGGCAAGGATCAAGAATAAAATCTTTACACAACAGAGGTAATGCTATCCGATATCGGATAGTACGCAAATGCTCAAAACCTCCCTGGAAGAACTTTTGGTCAGTGACGACAGACAGACAAGTAGCACCACCACGCTCATAGGATTTTGCGATCGCTAAAGGATCAAAATCCCTAACAATAGTATCTTGATTAGGTAATACTTTTTTTACCTCTGCAATCAAACTAGGTTTATAAAGACTCTGCTGCAAAGCAGTAAAAAAATCTCGTACAGTCGGAGCAGCAGTTAATTGGCGTTGTAAGGAAGCCAAAGACATTTCTTGCTGCATTTGTGCTACTTCTAGCTTCTTCTGCCATACAATCTCTCTGAGTATGGGTTGCAAGCGGCTATTAGATAGAGTAAGTGGGTAAATCATGATGAAAATGAATTAAGAATTAAGAATTAAGCAATTTCATCCTTCATTTTTTCTCATAGGGAGTTATGAGAAATTTATCTGCGGATAATACCAAGTTGGGATTTTGGATTTACTGTAAAGGAAGGTTGTCAAACCATCCACAGATGGTTCCAACATTTGCAACAACACTAACTATTACAGAACAACAAAAATAGTTTAAAAAGCTCACTTTTTCTTTTGCCTCTTTGCACTAACCCAAATTGGCATATCCTCAATTTTTTGCATTCTCAGAAATGAATCCAACTTGACTTGAGGTCAAACATTTCCACCTCCTTTTTAGAAGTTTTATTTTGCTGAGAACCACCAAGTAGGCAATTATTTTTGAGCAATCTGATATAAGTACGGTAGGGTATATAATCTATAGGGTTGTGTCCAGAAAAACGCAAAAGTAATACACAAGCCCAAGAATACTTTCCAGATATAATTGCTTTGACTATTTGTTCTATTTGTTCAGTATTAATTTTCTTATTGACTGGTCTATTATAATCGGCAACATTCTGGTTCATAGTATGCACTCCTATGTGTGAACAAAAAACTAGTCAATGGCCTATAAGGTTTTTAATCAGATTGCCAAATTCTCACCACAAATTCAGGGAAAGTTAAACAAGATGTACTTCTTATGCACAGACATCCATCAGTTTTTAAGGGTCAGACAATTTTAGATTTAGATTTTGGATTGAACCCACGGATAAATTCGGGGGCTTATACCATAAGGAATCATTGGTCAGAAGGGGCATTCAATACGCCTATACAACAGCTAAATCCTCTGATGACATGAGTTTTTCAGGCTTATTTTGTATCTTCTTTTCCTCCAATATACTGAGTCTAAAAATTATCCATTCATAGATGTTGATTGTTATGAAAAGCAGGGGCAGATTTAATCAGGTTATACAGTATTTTGTTGCCTAATATATATCTAGCTTAACCTGCCTATCAGGTTAACCATATTGCAAAAACAGCTTCTTTGTTTAAGCCTACTCAAAGTTCAACACTGGATACATGAACTATTTTTTGATCGACTTGTCTATTTTTTCGCTCTTAAATTTTTTTTGATTATTCTTCACTCTGAAAAGCTCCATTTCTGGAGCATCTTCATCCTAGACGGAGTTTATATAATCGCAATTCTATATGAATGAGGAAGATTGTTATATAAACTTACAGAAGCTTCCTGGAGGGCATAAGACCTCAAGAATAATTCATTATTTCGCACTCAATGGCTTTGTAGACTGTGTCAGACCTATAAATTGGTTAGCATCAAATTTCGACATCTGACGCAACCTATAATCCTGATTACTACAGAAATATATCTTAATATAGCTGTTGTCTGCCCCTTTATAGTAATATTTTTAAGGCCAAAGATGATGTATTCAATACTTTGTATACTTCAATACATTAGTTCTTAATATTTTATATATCTTTTGTCAGATGTTAAGTCATTAGGAGGATCTTTTTGAAAAAAACTACCTCTTAAGAAGGATGTTCAGGCATATTTTTATATAGTTAAATCCTTTCAATAGTAAATTCAAAAAAATCAACCTAAAACAGCTAATTTCTCTATTAATGTCATAGCTTTGAGGGAAAATCCAAATATTTTAAACTTGACAAGATAGATTTTCTGTTGTCGAAAATATATTCTCCATACGGTGTCGATTTTACAGTACTAAATCCCTATTAGTAGATGATTGTTTCAAGCTTATTTTGTACCTCATTTACCTGTAAGACGATGTTTTATAAATAAGGTCAGATTGTTATAGTCTAGAACTTAACTTGCAAATAAATCTACTGAGAATATCCCTGTACAACAAAGGTATTAAACCTAAGAAAATTAGAGTCTGAGATTATTACCCACATTCATCTTCACTTAATATAGCCAAGCTTACTCTCTTTGATCTGATTATAAATACCAGTCAGCCAATGCTTGTATTTTCTGATCACCAAAAAAATACTTAATCAAAAGAACAATTTCTTTTTGATATGCAACCAAATGAAACTTATAGTTTTTTTATTGTTAAAATCAAACTTATTCAATTTAAGTTGTGAATTAATAGCACAATCAAAATTTTGTAAATTTGTGATCATCAACTCAATACCGCTGACATTACTATCTGATGGCAAGGAGTGAGTAGAGAGATGAATTATAGCGATTCCACGTTAGAAATATCCAATTCTCAATTGAGTTTACAGCCAGAGATGAAGTTGGAATTTGCTGATTTTCTCATCAATCAAGTTGTAGATGCTGCTTTTTGTCTAGGAAAAAACGCGCAATTTCTTTATGTTAACAATGCCACCTGCTACCTGACAGGGTACTCCCGTGAGGAATTACTTTCCATGCATCTAGGTGATCTAGATATAGATTTTTCATTACAGAATTGGTCAGAGCAATGGCAATATCTAAACAATCTCAATCATCTCACGTTTAAATCTCGATACTGTACCAAGGGAGGAAGAATATTTTTAGGAGAAATAAATCTTACCTATATAAAATACCAAGACAGAGAGTTTAGTTGTGCTGTTTTTAAAGAAATCAGTGATGAATTAGTAGAATTGAGTGTGCATAACTGGATGTCTCCAGAATATAAGCAATCTCAAGAGAATTTACAACAAGATGTTGATAATTTACTGTGGCTGAGAGAGTTTAGATTCCTTACTTTCGTAGAAGCTATTAATGCTAGTATTTTTCTGATTCAAGGTACAAAGATTTATTATGCGAATGCTGCTGCGGAGTTACTGACTGGCTATACAAAAAGGGAACTTTTAGCAGGTTTTGATTTTAACCAACTTATCAAAAGTAGAAAATCACAACAAAGTGTAGCAACTAATTCTGACTATCAGGAGATAAAGATACTCACTAAAGATGGTACAGAGCGATGGTTAGTTGCTACTGTATCTCAATCTGATGAAGTGCTGGATTTTGATGGTAAAAAAGTTGAAGTCCTTACGGCTATTGATATTACAGACTACAAATATGCAGAATTAGAATTACAACAAGCTTTAGAACAAGCAAAAAAACTTAGCGAACTCAGAGCGCATCTTGTGGCTGTAGTTTCCCACCAATTCCGCACACCACTAAATATTATTTCCTTTGCCAATAGCTTACTCAAGCGACATATTAATAAATGGAAAGAAGAAAAAATTTACTTATTTATTGAACAAATTCAAACATCGGTTGAAGAAATAAACCAGGTCTTAGATGAAATTTTATTTTTGTTTAAGGCAGATTTAGAAAAAATTAATATTGAACTTGAACAGATTGATTTAGTTGAATTTAGCCATAATTTAATCGAAAAATTTCTGTTCATTGATGGTAATCACTATATTAAGTTTAATTACCAAGGTAACTGTTTAAAAGCCTGGATTGATAAGAAACTGCTGAGGCCAATTTTGAATAATTTGCTCGAAAATGCAATTAAATATTCTCCTAACGGCAGTGTGGTAGATTTTACAGTTTATTGTGAACAGGAGAAGGTGAGGTTTCAGATTAAAGATCAGGGAATTGGTATTCCTGAACTAGATCAACAAAGATTATTTGAACCATTTTATCGAGGTAGTAATGTTAATAAAATTCCTGGTATAGGACTGGGTTTATCAATTGTCAAAACTCTTGTTGATTTACATGGAGGTCAAATTATGGTAGTAAGTGAAGTTGATGTAGGTAGTACATTTACTGTGGTATTACCAAATGTTCAATATTCGGATGCTTGAATGGCTTAATATTCAGAATTGGTTAATCATTCTCTGTTAACACTTTTATTGGTTACAAAATGATACGCGAATCGTCGAAAAAAATTCTTGTAATTGAAGATGATGCTACTACCCGCAATCTCTTCTTAGACGGTCTTGAGGATGAAGGTTTTGTTACGATAGGAGCAGAAAATGGTCTGGTTGGTATCCAGCAGGCAGAAAAGCATTTACCTGATTTGGTAATTTGTGATTTGATGATGCCGGATATAGATGGTTATGGTGTTTTAACTAAGTTACGTCAAAATCATTTCACAGCAATTATTCCTTTTATTTTTCTCACTGCTAGTAATTCTAAGGTATCTATGAGAAAAGCGATGGAGTTGGGAGCAGATGATTATTTGAGTAAACCTTCTACTGTGGATGAGTTACTAAAAGCCATTTCTATCCGATTAGAAAAACAAGCTCTTTTTCAGAACTGGTATGCTAATAAATTTCCACAAATTTCAGCGGTTCCAGAGATATTAGTCAATTCAGAATCAATTTTTCCGACTGTTCCCCATCTCAAAAAAGTTTTCGACTATATTGAACTTCATTATCATCAAGGGATTACTCTATCTGATGTTGCAGAAGCTGTGGGTTATTCTCCTGCTTACTTGACTACACAAGTTGGTAAAGAGACAGGAGAAAGTGTGAACACTTGGATTGTTAAACGTCGTATGGCGGCTGCTCGTCCTTTACTGAAAAATACTAATCAGACAATTGAAGAAATTGCAACAAAATTAGGCTATCAAAATAGTTGTCATTTTTCCCGTCAGTTTCGTCAACATCACGGTTTATCACCAACAATTTGGCGAAAACAACATCAATTAGTTCATGTGTCTGCAAATGCAAAGCTGCAATTTATTAAATCTCGCTCTGATTTAACAAACCGTATTCCTTGTTAATTTAAGGAGTCAGCCCTTCGACTTCGCTCAGGGCAAGGAGTCAGGAGTTAGGAGAAGGAGTCGTTAGAATTACGAATTACGAATTACGAATTACGAATTAGTCTCTTTGGGTTTTGTTAGCTGCTGAAATACTAATTGTATGGCTAAGGCTAACAGACCAATACCTACTATGCCAAATATCCCCGCTCCCAAAGCTACGATACCCACAACCAGGGTACGAACAGCTGCGCTAATCTTGATGGCGATTAAGTTATCAGAATGGATAGGTTTGGCAGCAAATGTAGTTGCGATCGCTATCATGAGAGAATACATCGCAAATCCGAATCCTCCTGACATGATAGCCCCAGTTATACAGCGTAATGGAGTTGGTGGTACTTGTCCGCTAGTATCTGCTGATGGTGTGATATTTGGTTCGTTCATAAAAGGTTGTGGGGTATAAGGTGTAGCTTGCTTCCGCGTAGCGGAATTACGAATTACGAATTATTTGAATTCCAGTTGTAATTGTCCCAGTCACAAACAATTCTAAATCTTCGTCAGGAATTGCTGTGCGTATCTGCTGCTTGACTAGTTCTGCCTGTGCTGGAGATTCCACAATTGCGAATACAGAAGGGCCAGAACCAGACATCATGGTTCCTAAAACTCCTTCTTGACTAGCAAATAATTCTCGCAGTTGCAGAACTTGGGGATAAGCTGGCAATACGACCTTTTCTAAATCATTGTGCAGTTTTTGGGAAATTTCTGCTGCATCTTTAGCCAAGATAGCTTTCACCATTTCTCCCGAATGAACTGCATTGGCACGGGCAACTAAATCTTTGGTATCTTTAATATAAGTACTGCCAAATACTTGCCGATAGGTTTGATATGCCCAAGGAGTAGAAACTTCTAAACTGCGATATTTTGCTAATACTATATTTATGTGATTTAAATTTGGTAAAGGGGAAAGTTGCTCACCTCTACCTGTAGCAATTACTGTTCCCCCAGAAATACAAAATGGCACATCTGAACCCAGGGTAGCTCCCAATTCTTCTAATTCTAATTTAGTTAGTCCCAGGTTCCAGAGTAAGTCTATTCCTACCAAAACTGCTGCTGCATTTGTCGAACCTCCAGCTAAACCCGCAGCGACAGGAATCCGTTTTTTGATAGTAATATCAATACCGCCAAAGTTACTGAAAGCGTCAGGAAACTGCCTGGCCATCAGTTCAGCAGCCCGGTATGCTAGATTGGTTTTATCTGTGGGTACTTGTGGGTGATCGCAGTAAACGCGAATTGTTTGAGTGCTGGCAGCATGGACATCAATTTGGTCTGCAAGGTCAATACTTTGCAGTATCATTGCTAACTCATGATATCCATCAGGACGATTACCAATGATTTCCAAATATAAGTTAATTTTGGCAGGTGCAATTAAGCTATAAGAATGCATTTTTAGTGCTTCGGCTTTAGTGGATTTACTCAAAAGTCAGACAGTTACTTAAGTTTACCCATTGTGCAACGCTGAGGTCTTCGGCGCGTACTTGGGGATTTATTCCTAATTGTTCCAGTAATTGGGTCAAGCGATCGCGATCAATGACCGATTGTAAGTTATTTCTTAACATTTTTCGCTTTGCCCCAAACCCCAATTTAACCAGATTTTCTAACTTTTTGGGGCTATCTGCCGGAATTTCTATCTGTCGAGGGAGCAACCGCACCACAGCCGAATCTACTTTTGGAGGTGGGTGAAATGCACTAGCGGGGACTGTGCAAATTAGCTCACAATCAGCTAAATACTGCACCCGTACCGACAACGCCCCAAAAGTTCTTGAACCTGGTTTAGCATATAATCGTTCTGCTACTTCTTTTTGTACCAGCAGCACAATAGAATCATAGGGTTCTGGGTTGGGTTGAGTGATAGTACCGAGTAACTTTTCAATAATTGGCCCAGTAATGTTGTAGGGAATATTCGCAACTACTTTATTTTGCTTTTGGAAATTGTTAAATGCTAACAATTGAGATGGTACATCTAATGTCAGAAAATCCCCTTGCAGCAGTAAAAAATTTTCTTTTTGACCTAGTTGTTTGACCAATAATTTACACAAATCTCGGTCAATTTCTACAGCAACTAGAGATTGAGCTAAAGGTAATAAACGCCGAGTTAAAATACCTGTACCAGGGCCAATTTCCAAAATCCTATCACCCTCTTGACACTGTGCTGCTTTGACAATTGCATCTAGTGCCTTTTCACTTTTTAACCAATGTTGAGCAAATTGTTTGCGCGGTTGCACCATCTATATTTGTTTCTCCATATTTTGTTTGCAATCTGTAAGTTGTCAGGATATATAATTCAGTATAAATTAGGGTTTTAAAGTCGTTATTGATAATTTATAGAAAAACTTGCTCCTCTAGATTACTGCTGTAAGCAAATCTTATGACTCCTGACTCCTGACTTCTGAATTCTTACCTTTCACCAAACTGTCTGTAAATTTAAAATAAATCCTGGTAAAATATCTTCTCCAAATAATTCAATAGGAGATTCTAATATTTCCACTGGTTGATGAAGACGATATATTTCCACCTGACGTATTTGAGAATTAATTAACCAACCCAATTTTACACCATTATTTATATATTCCTGCATTTTCTTTTGGACTTCTTGCAAACTATCACTTGGTGACATTAACTCTAATACCAAATCAGGTGCAATAGGTGGAAACTTGGCTTGTTCTTCTTGTGTAAGTGCATCCCATCTATCTTTTTTTATCCAAGCTACATCAGGAGAACGATTTGCACCATTAGGGAGTTTAAAGCAGGTTGAAGAATCGAAACAAACTCCTAGTTTAGTTTTGCGGTTCCATATTACAAAATCAGCGTTAATTTCTGAATTACATTTTCCAGTTTCTCCACCTGTGGGTGACATAATTAATAACTCTCCTTCTGCATTACGTTCAAATTTAACATCAGGATTTTCCCGACAAAGTTGATAAAATTGATTGTCTGTGAGTGTGATGATAGGATTTAAGTTAACGGTGATAGCTGTCATATAATTGATATTTAGTTGGATATTTTTGGGGATAGTATCTACTGAATAGCAATATTTTAACCGATAGTTTGGGTTAGGCGCACAAAGTCATCGTTCAACACTGGACTAAAAGTTTTAAGCTCTCAGACACCCCTATACTTCTTGTCAAGTGTCTACATATAAATTCATCTTTGATTTAGCAACGCTGATTATTTATAATAAACCTGGATATTCCGGTAGATTTATTCCCAGCTATGAACACCAAAAAAAGATATCTTTTCCCCCTAATTTTAGTAGCGGTTTGTGCCAGTATTAGCAGTTGTACACCTGATAGCGGTGACAGCTTAACTTCAACACCAACAATACCAAAAAACACAACTTCCCCAAGTCCTTCTAATTCTCAAGTCGAAACTCAACCGTTTTCAACTCAACCAACCCCCACTGAACAGCCACCGACTTCAACTTCTAAAACTATCTCTGGTAAAACTACCAAAGTCACCCTATACACAAGTGATGCTCAATGTCAAGATTACGTTGCTAAAACAGCTTCAGTCTCAGCAGATGAACCCATGAATGAAACAGTGGGTAAAGTCTTAGAACAAGGAGATACAGCCGATTTTAGCTTGTCTGGGTATCGTGTCAACGTCAATAATGGTGTGGCTACAATTGATTTGCGAATCTCTCCTGAATCAAAACGGCAAATAGCGTCTCTTTCTAGTTGTGAGCAGTTTGCACTGTTTGGTAGTCTCCGCAAAACCTTAACTAGTAATGCTGAATGGAAAATCAAAGAGGTACGCTTCACTGAAAAAGGTGAGGAAATTGTCCTTTAAACGAAATAACGGGAACGAGATAAGTAGGTTGGCGTTAAAAATTGTCGTTGGGATAAGGCAGGGGTAAGGGGGCAGGGAGCAGGGGGAAAAAGGGTTTTAGCCTTGTTTACTTTTTTTACACAGTTTGGTTTTATTCTGCCTACCTACTTATTAATTACCAATTGTCAAAATTATTGCGCTTTCTCTTTAATATCTCGTCCTTCAAGTCCTTGCTGAACCCATTGCAAACATTCATATTCTGATAGAAATAATTTTGGTGCTGCAATATTATTTAAAGAATTTGCCGGATAGTGGTCATAAAAAAATTTATTGTTTTCCTTAAAAACAATTATTAAATTGTGGCGGTAAACATAACGCGATTTAAATCCATCTTCATAATTGATAAATTCTGCATTTATGTCAATATGTTCTTTGGCAATATCAACTATATTGCTGATGCTTTTATCGTATATTTTTGCAGGATTTTCTAATTTATGAAATTTACTTTTACGTCCAATTTCTGACAATAATTTGTATGAAAAAATTTCATAATTATCTATTTTACCAAAAACAAATGGAATGATGAGATATCCTTGATATGAAACAGAGCTTTCATAAAGAAGACGGCTCATCTCAATCTCCTTTGACGTAAATTCTTCCATATATTTACTCAATTAACAGACACCTAGTGAATACATTTTCGATATTTAGAAAAAATTGTGCGATCGCATTAGACATCTCTAGAAACCTTCATAGGCAGGGATTTTGGCTCTAATTTTTCCCGCCTATGTCTAATTATCGCTCTTTTTGAGCATTTATTAAATCCTAAAAATTCTTCCTGCAATTTACGTATATTAAAAAATCTAGTATCAATTGTAATCACCACAAACTAAGTTGATTCGGCGGCTGATTCAGATTGTTCCAAGGTAGAGGGGGAACTGCTACACCACTTTGTTCTAATAACTGTTGAAAATACTGGGCATTCCCAGGAGATATATCTTCATTAGGACAATGGACAAAGAAATAAATCCGTACTCCTGATCTAAGCCAGGTTTGAATCTGCGTTACCCATTCTGCCATAAACGGCTGATTAACTAACAACTGTGGATGAGAAATAAAGCGCACCAAAGTAAAAGGCGCAGTCACACTAAAATGCACTGGAAGCTGAGGTTTACGCCGTTCTGATGTTAATTGTGGGTCATCATCTCCAGTATAAATTGGTCGTGTATCTAACAACACTCTTCCTACCCCTAACTGTTCTAACAGCGCATTCAAATTACTAGCATGGGGTTCTTGAAACCAATCACGATGTCTAACTTCCAATGCTAAAGGGATATCTGTGCGTGGCCAAGCTGCCAAAAAAGCCGTTAAATCATCCAATAACGCAGGTGAGTAGCTTGGAGGTAATTGGGCAAATATTGGCCCCAAGTGCTTACCTAGAGGGCGCATCTGTTCTAAAAATGTTAAAGCTTCAGGGATATGCGATCGCAATAATCCTTGATGGGTAATTTCTCGCGGTAACTTCAAGCAAAATTCAAAGCCTGGAGGTGTTTCTGTAGCCCAACGAGTGACGGTTTCAGCGTTAGGAACAGCGTAAAAAGTGGTATTACCTTCTACCGTGGTAAAGCGACGACTGTAGAGATGCAGAAACTCAGTGGTGCGAGTTCCTGGGGGATAAAGTTCGCCCACCCAACCTTTATATGCCCAAACTGCACAACCGAGAAAAAAGTTCACAAAAATAAAATGTTGAAGGATTTCTTCTGCAATTTTACCTCGAACAGCAGAAAGCTCTTTCCAGGTGGTAACGAACACGAGTAGATTTAAAAAGGATTGATGATTGCTAGGATTAGATCAAGATTATATATACCAAATAAATTGGTAAATTTATGCCGAGAAAAGAACAAGGTTGGGTGACATTTCAAACATCAGAAGAAGAACGCAAGATTTTAGAAGAGTTCTGTCAACACTCTCAGCGAACTAAAACTGAGATTTTGCGGGAATTAGTACGTGGTCTGAATAAATACTCCTCACCACCAGTACCTCTACCAACTCAACCGGAGAAAGTGGAAACTCATACTCCTGAGATGGAAATTATTAATCCAAAAAAATCATTAAAAGTTAGTTCACGCAATGTTCTCAAGGGAGTTGTGAAAAGAGTCACTACAGGAAGTGTAAATACGGAAGTGACCTTGGAAATTGTGCATAAAGTTGAGTTAACTTCAATGATTACTAGAGTTTCGGCTGAGGATTTGGAATTGGTTGAGGGAGTTGAAGCTTATGCTGTGATTAAATCTAATGACATTGTGATTGCAAAGGAATAGGGTTAATTAACAGTGCCACTGTCAGAGTAAGGTGACTAAGACTTGCGCTCCTGAAGCTTCTCAAGGATATCCTAGAGCGATCGCTCAAAAACATTTAATTCTTCTTCAGGAACTCTAAGCAAGCGATAAAACAACACGTTACTCAGAGCAAAGGCTTCATTATTCTCAAATAAATCACAATCATAGATTTTCATTTTCAGATTATCTAACAAATCCTTTTGTTTTTTTTAAATCTAAATTCCACTATTTTAAGCTTTAGCATATCCCCCAATATTTTTCAATAAATCATTCTTAAGAAATAAATAAAATAATCCACATTTAGTAACTTAAAAATTGAGGCTAAATCAAACAAACAACATTAGCCAATAGGAGTATTTACAATGGATTGGTTTAATAGCTTTGAACAATTTTTTAGACAATTAAGCGAATTCCAAAGTATGGTTTTTCATAACTGGACTTCAACCCTATCAAGTATGCAGAATCTAAACTTATCAGATCCACCAGAGAATTTAGAACAAAGTGTAAAACTACAAGAAGACCTAGTGAAAAACTCCTTAGATTTCCAAGAACAGGTAAATCGTTTTTCAATAGACACACAAAGAAAATTGTGGGATAGTTACTTTAAAATGATGCGTAAATCATAAACCACCCTATCTTAATATAGATTGGTTTTATCTCGTTCCCAGTCTCTGGCTGGGAATGCAACTTAGTAGGCTCTGCCTACCTTTCATAAGATCAGTCTTAAGATTGTTTCTAGATATAAATCATAAACCAATCAATATTAGAGGATGTTTGATTAGTATCAGAATTGATTGAGATTCCCTCTTTCCAAGGAGGATTTTGGGTAATCTACAAGTGCTAGATACCACACGAAAAAGTTTATGGCTACGCCACGCAAGCTATCAAACATCCTCTGAGATTTGTTGTTGTGGCTTACAAATACAAGTGTTAACATTTGCAAGCCAAAGCAGCTATGATGGTTGTTCTTCTCTCGAACTTTGACTAATAACTTCGACTAACTCCGGCATACTTTCAAACCTATCTTGACCTGTTTGATCAAGTAATGATTTTAAATCTATGGTTTTGTCTTTTGTCCAGTGAATTTCTTCGTGACCTTTTGCTTGTTGGAGTATTTCTTTTTTACTTGCAGGAAAATCAATACCTGCAAGTGCTTGAGTTACTGCTGCTACTCCATAAGCTTCACCTTTATCAGGTCCGCGTTGATGTTCACGTCCTTCTTGTGATTTAGTAGACATAAAATTCTCCTTACAGAATCGTAAGTGACTTATCTACTTTCTAAGCTAGAACTGTTATTTATAACAGCCTTCTATCTTGAGAATTAATTTTGATTTAAATTTTAGAAGTTGAAGTAGCATCTATGACAAAATTGATGCACTTGACAGACTTTACCTACTTAGTGTTAATTTCAAAATTGCTAGATAATCTAAAATCTTAGATATTCATCAATCTTCCTTAAAAAGGATGACTTTGAGAAAGTTATTTCTTTTTAAAGAGGAGCATGGATACAAGCGTAGACTTTTCCAACATCTTCAACTTGTTAAATATGGTGGTTGATACGACTCAACCACCAAAATATTCCCAGAAACTTTCTTAAGCTTCGACTTTTACACCTTTCCAGAAAGCAATATAACCTTCTATATTTTTAGCTTTCTCTTTCGTTGTGGGATAATACCAAGCAGCATCTTTGTTAACTTGTCCATTTACGTCAATACTGTAGTAACTAGCAACACCTTTCCAAGGACAAGTGCTGTGGGTGTTGCTTTCTGTAAAATATTCCTTGTTAATGGCATCAGCAGGGAAGTAATGATTTCCTTCCACAACTACGGTATTATCGCTTTCGGCTAAAACTGTGCCGTTCCAAATTGCTTTCATAATGTGAGTTTGCAAAGAAAGTTAACAATTTATATTGTTACATTTTAATGTTGAATACTGGGTGGTAATTATAAAATTTATGGAAACAGTTAAAGTTACCATTTATTTGCGTGATATACTGAGTTTTATGAAAATTTTTGCGAAACAGCGCTCGCATCTGTTGAAATAATCTTTACACCAACATAATTTATAGCAAATTTATGGAACCTTTAACACTACTCATGGCTGTCATAAATACTATTGCTGCGATATCAAGTAACCCTCTAGTAAGTAAACCTCTAGAAAAAATTGGTGAAAATTTTGGTGATTTAATCTGGACGCAAGTAGGGAAATTAATCACTAAGCTACGTGAAAAGAAGCTAGTACCGCGATTAATTGAGGCTGTTGACGCAACTGAAACCCAGCCATTAGATTATGGTCAAGCGGTGTTAGAACTCACCGCAGCAGCCGAGAAAGACCCAGAAATTGCTCAAGCGGTTCTAGATGTGGAAGCAGCAGTTAATAATGATCAGTCGGAAACTGCTAATAAAATTAAAGCGAAAGCAGAAGAAATTAAATCTCATTCTTCAGTTGTTAGTAATAGCAAATTAGCAGATTTCTTTATTCAAGAGAAGGGTGGGACGGTTGCTAATTATGTTGGTAAAATAGAGCATCATTACTGAAATCACTCGCCCGATGGGGAGAGTCGGGCAAAGTTAACTCCCATTAATTGGCCAGAAATCTGCCGGGAAATATTGGCAGAAAGGCAAAAATTAACTACAAATTCCCTCACTTATTCTGAGGGAGTTAATTTGAAAGTGCCAGATGTTTATGTGCCACTAGGTTTAGTGGAACGGAAAAAAATATCTAAGAATCAATATGATGTTACGCCAGATAAGGGATCAAAACTTTATGAAGAAATGGAAATTACTCAAAAGTTTGATAATAAAGAATTTTTAGAACAAGTTTTAAAACAGAAAAACACACCCAAAAGTAAAGGTAAACGCATTGCAATTATTGGTGAACCTGGGGCTGGTAAAACTACTTTATTACAAAAAATTGTTGATTATTTATCTAAAGAAATTAATCAATCAATTATTATTTGGATATCTTTAGCCGATTTACAAGGTGAAAAATTAGAAAAATATTTATTTGATACTTGGCTAACTGCTGCTAGTCAAAGAATAGGACAAGCAGAAGCTACAGACCACATGAAAAATGATTTTGTCACCCAATTTAACAAAAGTCGAGTATGGCTATTATTAGATGGGTTAGATGAAATGTCTAGTAATTCTGGTCATGTTTTAGCTGATATTCATAGACAAATTCGGCAAAGTGGATGTATTAATCAAGCACGAATAGTTTTAACTTGTCGGTTAAATTTATGGGATGGAGGCAGCAATGCGCTTAATGATTTTGATACCTATAGAACTTTAGATTTTTCTTATCCTGAACAGGTAGAAAAGTTTGTTGATAATTGGTTTACCGCAATTTCTGAACCAGATAGAGAACGAGGTAAACGGTTATGTAATACTTTAAAAGAATCTGGTAAAGAGCGTATTCGAGATTTAGTTAAAAATCCTCTGCGGTTAACCCTACTTTGTTTAAATTGGCAAGCGAGAGAGGGAAAATTACCAGATACACAAGCGGGATTTTATCAGCAATTGGTTGATGATTTTTATAAATGGAAACAAGATGAATTCGTCACAAAAGCAGCACAACGTCAACAACTGAATATTAAATTAGGTGAATTAGCGAGGGAAGCGATAGATAAAGAAGCAACTCGTTTTCGCTTGCGAGGTGAGTTTATTAATCAGTTTTTGGGTGATGTTGATGATGAAAATTCACTACTAAGTTTAGCCCTGAAATTAGGTTGGCTTAATAAGGTGGGAGAAGATACAGATAAAAAATCTGTTTATGCTTTTTTTTATGCCTCATTTCAAGAATACTTTGCAGCGACAGCGATTGATGAATGGGATTTTTTCTTACCTAGAAACCATAAAAATAAACCCGTAAAAAATCAACAATATCGTATTTTTGAACCACAGTGGAAACAGGCAATATTACTGTGGTTAGGTCGTCACAATATAGATAAAGACAAGAAAGAAGAATTTATTAATGCTTTGGTGAAATTTCAAGATGGTTGTGGAAAATGGAGAAGTAAAGATGTAGATAAAGGCTTTTATGAATATCAAACTTATTTTTTAGCTGCTGCTGGTGTTGCTGAGTTTAGAGATTATTCAAAGACAGAAGAAATAGTAAACCAAATAGTTAAATGGGAATTTAGTGATTATATTAACAAACAACAGCAATTTGTACAATTTCTTAATCCAATAGTACACGAAGCCAATAAAGTAGTGCAACAAACAGATCGAAAAAGAGCAATTGCCGCTTTAGTCAATCTTTCACAACAAGAAAATTTAGCTGATAAAAACTTTAGATTAATAGCTTATAATTTAGGTCAAATTGGCAGTGATAATGAGTTGGCTATTCAAACTTTAGTTGGGTTACTAAAATTTATAAATATAGATGGTTATATTTTTAAAGAAGTAATTGAGAGTTTAGGCAAAATTGCAAGTGGTAATGAACAAGCTATCAAAGCAATGGAAAATATTCTGTCTTCAAAAAATAAAAATAATCAATCTAGTGTTCTAGTAGCTTACATTTTAGGTAAGATTAACACCCATAATGAGCAAGCAATTTCCACTTTACTGGATTTATTAATTTCACAACATAGTAGTAATTTCATTCGTTGCTATGCGGCAGAAATTATAAGTGAAATTAGTATTGGTAATGAACAAATAAAAAGTGTTTTATTGACTTTATTAGATTTGCCAAATTTGGATGTAGAAGCCTATAGACTTATAGCTCAGAATTTAGGAGAAATTGATCCAGATAATGAACAAGCAATCACTAAATTAGTAAATATTTTAGCGTCAAAAAATCTGGATAAATCTATTCGTTTATCTGCTGCTGGCAGCTTACAAAAAATTGGTGTTGGCAATCAAAAAGTGATTTCAGCATTATTAGTGCTGCTTGAATCAAATAACGTGGATGAATACACTCTTGCGTTAGCGGCTAAAAGCTTAGGAATAATTGCCTATGGCAATCAAAAAGTGATTTCAGGATTAGTCGCACTGCTAGAATTAGATAATGATGAATATACTATCCTACAAATAGCCGAAAGCTTAGGGTTAATTGGCTATAGCGACCAAACAGCAATTGCAGCCTTAGTAAAACTGTTAACATTCACTAGTATAGGCAAATCTATTTGTGCAAAAGCAATAAAAAGTTTAGGGATAATTGGTTATGGTAATCAAGTAGCAATTACTGCTTTGGAGACACTTATTGAATCAAAAGATGTAAATCAATACATCCTTTGGCAAGCATCTGAGAGCTTAGGAAAAATTCACCCAGGCAATAACCAAGCAATATTAGTATTAGAGAAATTACTACTATCAAATTCACTTGATGAATACTGGTGTTTACGAGTAGCTGAGAGTTTAGAGGAAATTAATCCAGGTAATGAAAAAGCTATTATGCAAGTGAGATCAATAGTATTAAACACAGTAAATACAGGTATTATACAAAGAGGAGTTGAAAGCTTAAAGAAAATTGGTAATGGTAAAGAGACAGCAATCAATGCTTTAGTAAATCTATTGGATTCACAACAGGCAGAAAGAATTATCTGTTGCTCCGTAATTGAGTGTTTGTCCAAAATTGGAAATGGAAATGAAAAAACCATCACTGTCTTGATGAATCTAGTGAATTCAGAAGAATTAGATAATCTCTGCCGTAAGTTGGTGGTTTATAGTTTAAAGGAAGTTTTGCAAAATAATCAGTTAACAAAAGTTGTTACAGACTTAAAAGATTACTTAAATAGTTCTCACCGATTTGAATATAACTACTCTGTTATCTGGCATTGCGCCCAAAATATGCCTTACCCGGATTTTTATCAAGCTTGGCATCAGCCTTTCTTCGCTACTCGTCTAGTACAAAGTATAAAAAGTATATTTAAATTTTAAATGAATATACAAATTAGAATTTCAATCATTTATCCTTTCAAAATTATTCAAACCAATCTTCACCACCTGGTAATTGTGCCAAATACTTATCAATCATACTTGCTAAATCTTTAGGCTGATACTGATAAGTTAACAACAAAAGATTTTTCGTGAAATCAATCAATGCTTCTCGATTCAATCTTTGAGAAATCTGACTCGCTTTTAAAGTCCCTCCAAAAATCTCTGCACTAGCTGGACGAATTGCCATTTCTACAGCTTCTGCTAAATATTCTCCCCATTCATCAGATTTAATATAATAGGATTTTTGGTTATCTTTAACATTTAATTTAGCAATTTGAATCACAGAATCAGAAATAGAAGCAATCCAAGAATTAGTTAAACGTTGTTCAATTTGATTTTTAATGAGATGAATAACCAACCTAACTAAAAAAGATTCTATTTTTCGCAAAGTTCCCTGTTTACTCATCTCCTCCAAATCATCAATAATTTCCAAAGCATCATCATAGCGACCTTCTAATATACTTTGTCTTAAATCTATTAATTCTTGTGTCATAGTTATTTACTATAATTGGTAATTTGGTGATCAAGTCCTCATCTTCATCCTGTTCATCCTTAAATCCTGGAAATTATGATTCAGACAATTCCTTATCATCTTTTTTTATAATCATAGCTACTATTCCCCCTCCCTATTCGTCAACGTGAGTTAAAATCCTAATATCTTTATCACAACCCACGCAGACAACAGAGAAACAGCCATCTACCATGCTTCAGTATCCTGAACTCGAAAAAAAGCTTAAATATCACTTTGGTTATGATCAATTCCGTCCTGGGCAAAGGCAAATTATTGAAGATGCGTTGCAAAATCGTGATTTGATGGTGGTGATGCCGACTGGTGGGGGTAAGTCGTTGTGCTTTCAATTACCTGCACTGTTGAAACCAGGTTTAACGGTGGTGGTGTCGCCGTTGATAGCATTGATGCAAGACCAAGTGGAAGCATTGCGAAATAATAACATTTCTGCCACATTTCTCAATAGTAGCCTCAACGCCTATAAAGTGCGATCGCGTGAAGAGGCAATCATGAATGGTAAAGTTAGATTACTCTATGTCGCCCCAGAACGGCTGGTTAGTGATAGATTTCTGCCGCTTTTGGATGTAGTTAAAGAGAAAATTGGCATTTCTACCTTTGCTATTGATGAAGCGCACTGTGTTTCTGAATGGGGACATGATTTTCGTCCAGAATATCGTCAGTTAAAGTTACTGCGGAAACGCTATCCTGATGTTCCTACTATCGCCCTCACTGCTACCGCTACAGATCGCGTCCGGGCTGATATTATTGAACAATTAGGGTTAAAGCAACCAAGTATTCATATTGCTAGTTTTAACCGCCAAAATCTTTATTATGAAGTCAGGGCTAAAAGTAAACGCGCTTACGCTGAAATATTAGAAATTGTTAGAGAAAATGAAGGTTCAGGAATTATCTATTGTTTAACCCGTAAAAAAGTTGATGAATTAACTTTTAAATTACAAAATGATAAGGTTGCAGCTTTACCATATCATGCGGGATTAAGTGATGATGAACGCTCTAAAAATCAAACTCGATTTATTCGGGATGATGTGCGGGTAATGGTAGCAACAATTGCTTTTGGCATGGGAATTAATAAGCCTGATGTGCGGTTTGTAATTCATTCTGATTTACCGCGTAATATTGAGGGTTATTATCAAGAATCAGGAAGGGCGGGGAGAGATGATGAACCTTCACGGTGTACGCTCTTTTTTAGTTTTGCTGATGTGAAAACGATTGAATGGAGTATTAATCAAAAAACAGATCCCCAAGAACAATTAATTGCTAAACAGCAACTACGACAGGTAATTGATTATGCAGAAGGGACAGACTGTAGACGCACTATTCAATTAGGTTATTTTGGGGAAAGATTTGCAGGGAATTGTGGCAATTGTGATAATTGTCGTTATCCCAAACCTGTACAAGATTGGACTATTGAAGCGATGAAGTTTTTATCTTGTGTGGCTAGATGTAAAGAAAGATATGGAATGCTTTATATAATTGATGTGTTGCGAGGCGCGAAAAACCAAAAAATTGCCCTCAATGGACATGATCAACTGTCTACTTATGGAATTGGTAAAGATAAAACTGTAGATGAGTGGAGGATGTTGGGGCGATCGCTCTTACATCAAGGTATACTAGAGCAAACCCCTGATGGTTACTCGGTTTTGAAGCTCAACCCCCTCAGTTGGGAAGTAATGCGAAAACAGCGTACTGTCTCAATTGCAGTTCCCATAGCCCAGAAAATCAGCTTCGATGAGGGGAATATTAAAGAGGCTGAAGTAGAAGTTCTGATGCACAGATTGCGATCGCTCCGCAAACAAATCGCTGATGAGCAAGCAGTCCCACCTTACGTCATTTTTCATGATTCTACCCTGAAATTAATGGCGCAAGTACAACCCAAAACCTTACATGAATTCGGTGAACTCTCAGGTGTAGGTAGTCACAAATTAGCTCAGTATGGCGCAAAGTTCTTAACCGAAATTCAAGCCTATCGTCAAGAACAAGGTTTACAGCCATTACCAATAAATCAAGTTGATTACGCACCATTGCCTAACTTCCCCTCTGATACCGAATTAACGACATTAGAGTTATATCAACAGGGCTTGAGCATAGAAGAGATTGCCCAAAAACGCAACATTCGTCCCACCACAATTATCCGTCACATCTCAGATTTAATTGAAAAAAATCAACCCGTAGATTTAAACAAATTAGTACCTCTAGAACATCAACAAAAGATTTGGCAAGTTTTAGAAGTACTAGGCGATATTTCCCTCACACCTATTCGAGATCATTTAGGTGAAAGTTACAGTTTTGACGAAATTCGCCTAGTGAGGGGAATTTGGCGACAGAAAAAACGTAATTCTAAGTCTTGACTGCTGACCAAATAGTTAGGGAAACAACTTTTTTCCTCATCCCCTTTACTTCTTATTGACCAATGACGATTATGTAGCACTTTCGCTTTGGTCTTGCGTACCAAAAATTACAGACAGTAGCTTAGGTAATACTAGACAAGCAGCAGTATTTAAGAGAGTCAAAAGTACACCATCCATGAAACTCATAGATAATCCCCCTTTATAAAAATTGGTTCTGATTACTAATTATTATTTTGAATCAAAACAGGTGTGAGTGATGACATCTAAATTTTTGAATTTCTTTTGGTATGTATAAGTGAATTAAATGGATTAAAAAAACTATTGAAATATTTATATAAAAATACATATCTTCAAAAAACTTAAACATTGCAGAGACGTTCCATGGGTAGGGATTCTCGGCTCTACATTCTTTTCTACCAGATGTCTATTGAGGTGAATGCGGGAGAGAGATTAGGGGAGAGGATTTATTTTCAAGTCAATCTAGGGTGAAAAATGCCCAACACCAAATACTTATCCTGTCAGAATTGATCAACCCTCCCCCTACTTGAAAACCAAAATTTTGTCAAAATAGTGTTGATTTACGACTGATTTTCCCATTAAAAATCTCAAATTAGCATTTATGAAATGACACTATTCCTGTCCATTAGGAGAACACTGGGAACAAAATCGAGGACTGAATTTACAGAACTGACTACCAGTCAACGAGTAAACTGTACAATAGGGGAAACTAGTAATTTCTATCCTAGCTGTATGTAGCCTAGATTCTATCAATGATGGCTGAAGAGGTTTGACTTGAGGAGCGAGAAGCATAGATAGAAACTTGGGTAAAGCTAGACAAGCAACAGCATTGATGACTGTGATTAATAATGCATCCATTAAACCCATAACTGATCACCTCCTTGATAATTGTAGTGATAACAGTAATTCGTAATTAAAGATTTCTGCGTTTGCATCTTAGATAATTACGAATTAGCAATTATTTGGACATTGTTGTAGGGCTGAAAGCAAAACTCATGGAACCTCATGACAACTGAACCATTGAATTTTACTTATATAAACTTAGTTTAACATAAAGTTTTGTAAATATGAATGTGACGATTACGCTATTGTTATACACAGTAGGGAAAGTGCCTATTAAATACTGTTATTAACAAGAACAACCCATTTACTGCTCAATCATTGTGTTATGACAAAAATACAACCTGCATCTTCTCTCTTATCTAACGTCACCGAGCGAGAATACCGAGAATTACAGCGTTTGGTAGATTATACAAATGTGCAATCGCTACCAGAAATTTGGCCTTTGGCGGCCAAGGAATTTGGTAATACTATTGCCCTCCACAACCCCCATGCTAAACCAGAAATCCAGATCACTTATGGTCAGTTAGCAGAACAGATTCAACGATTTGCATCCGGTTTGCAAGCGTTAATGGTGAATATAGGCAATAGTGAAACGCCTACATTTAACGATCGCATTTCCCTAATTGCTGACAATAGCCCGCGTTGGTTTATTGCTGACCAAGGTATTATGACTGCGGGGGCAGTGAATGCAGTCCGCAGCGCCCAAGCAGAACGAGAAGAACTACTATTTATCATCGCCAATAGTGGTAGTACTGTCGTAGTAGTCGAAGATATCAAAACATTCAATAAAATCAAAGAAGGACTGAACGACTTACCCATTAAACTGGTAATCTTACTTGCCGATGAAACCCCACCAACCGAAAATTTTCGCGTGGTGAACTTTCTCCAGTTACTAGAAATTGGTAGTAATCACACCTTAGCCACCGTCAAACAAAGCGGCGAAACTTTAGCAACATTAATTTATACCTCTGGTACTACAGGCAAACCCAAAGGTGTCATGCTATCTCATCAGAACTTATTACACCAAGTAAAAAGCTTGGGAACAGTCGTACAGCCACAAAAAGGAGATATAGTCCTCAGCATTCTCCCCACATGGCACAGTTACGAACGCAGTGGGGAGTATTTCTTGCTTTCTCAAGGCTGCACACAAATTTACACAAATTTACGTGCTGTTAAACAAGATTTAAAAAAATTTAAACCCAATTACATGATTGCTGTACCCCGGCTGTGGGAATCGATCTATGAAGGAGTGCAGAAGCAGTTCCGCGAACAACCAGCCAAAAAACAACAGCTGATTCAATTTTTGCTGGATATGAGCCAGAAATATATCACAGCACGACGAATTACCCAGGGATTAAGTTTAGATCATATTCATGCCTCAGCTGGTGAGCGATTAGGTGCGAAGATCCAAGAATTAGCCTTGTGGCCGTTCCATGCATTGGGAGAAAAATTAGTTTATGCCAAAGTGCGGGAAGCGACAGGTGGCAAAATTAAGCAAGTGATTAGTGGTGGGGGTGCGCTACCCCGGCACATAGATAACTTTTTTGAAATTGTTGGTGTAGAGATTTTACAAGGCTATGGTTTGACCGAAACCTCACCAGTCACTAATGCACGTCGTCCTTGGCGAAATTTACGAGGTTCATCTGGACAACCAATTCCCGGCACAGAAGTGAAAATTGTCAATCCAGAAACTCGTCAGCCACTACCAGTAGGAGAACGTGGTTTAGTGCTGCTGAAAGGCCCGCAAATTATGCAAGGCTATTACCAAAATCCCGAAGCAACCAAAAAAGTAATAGACTCTGAAGGTTGGTTTGATAGCGGTGATTTGGGTTGGGTGACTCCCCAAAATGACTTGGTGTTGACTGGTAGAGCCAAAGATACAATTGTGTTAACCAATGGGGAAAACATTGAACCGCAACCAATAGAAGATGCTTGTTTGCGATCGCCCTATGTTGATCAAATTATGCTAGTAGGACAGGATCAACGCAGTATTGGCGCTTTGATTGTTCCCAATCTCGAAGCCTTGGAAAAATGGGCAGAAACTCAGAATGATAAAATTACTGCCTCAACCAGTCAAAAAATTGACTTAGAGAGTAAAATGATCCAGGATTTATTTCGTCAAGAATTGAATCGGGAAGTCAAAAACCGTCCAGGCTATCGAGCCGATGACCGCATTGGCCCCTTCAAACTAATTCTCGAACCATTTTCCATTGAAAATGGCCTGATGACACAAACCTTAAAAGTCCGTCGTCACGTTGTCATGGATCGGTATCGCGATATTATTGACGGAATGTTTGCCAAATAATTCTCCGATTCGTGGATTTTCTCCGCGATGAGAATGGGTACTAGAACAAAATGGCGAAAATAAGCTACCCATTTCAAAAGTCTAAAACCCTGACGCAATGCTAATTACGAATTACGCGTAGCGTCTCTTAGATAAGCGGTACTAGTCTTTTTAATTCTGCAAACTATAAGAGTGAACGTGAAATATTTATGGATGTCTCCAACCCTCAATTGCTTCTAAAACGTGGCGTTAATGTCAAAGTGATCGTCACTCCCCTTTGGAAAGAGGAAGTGCAACAACAACTACAAGCTCAGATCAATCAACTTGATCAGCAACTGCAACAATTAGATGTAGAAGGACAAAGAGCAGTTGCAGCAATTCAAAAACAAAGTTTACAACCACCAGGACCCCAAACCCTCCAGCAAATTGACAATATCCAACTCCAGGTAAATCAAAAGAAAAGCGAACTGCTAGAACAAAAAAATCAATTGCTACAAAATCTTCAGCAAGTGCAGTTTCTGGAGTTAGATCAAGAAGTCAACCAATTCCAAATGGAAGGCTTTTTCCGGGCAGAAATCGGGGATAACTTGATTAGCAAAATGCAGGTGGAAATTGTGCTAAGAGATGGAGTTGTCGAAGAAATTCGCGGCGATATCTAGAGTTGAAAAAGAGGCAAGGGGGCAGGGAGTAGGGAAGAAACGCTTTTCCTCCCTGTCACTTCCTAGTCACAGTTTTGGCTAAATTTATTCTGGGCTGGATTTTTAGAGAAACATTGCACCTGGGAGCCAGCCCAGATAATTTCCCAGACTGGGGGTGAACTAACTAAGAGCGATCGCCCAAAGCGGTTCATTTCTACCCGATATTTAATCGCTCCCACCGTATTATTTTTAGTCCGATTGATTTGGGTAATCGTCACTAACGCCTGATTCGGTTGAGGATAAGCCACCTTGATCTGGCTCTTTCCCTTCACTGATGTCACCTCATTCAGCATATTGAGAGCTAGATTCGCAGGATCACTGCCTTGCATGGCAGAATTGATACTTTCTAAAGGTATGGTTTGATAATTGTCACGCTCAGGGTAAGCCAGCAGTTGAGAAGAATTTTGTCCTACAGATGTTAACTGTTGTTCGTGTCCGTTGCCAGTTCCAGTCATCAATGTAGGTGGTTGATACTGAATTACATAAACCCCAGCAGCAGTGGCAAAGACGCTGAGTGTCAAAATTAAAAACAATTTGAACTTTGCCGACATAGTAATAGTATGAAAGGGGAATTTCAAACAGGTTAATGACCAATTTTGAATTTTAGATTCAACCCTCACCCCTAGCTATAGCTAATGTTCAGCTTTTGTTTGAGAAATCCGGGTGAGGAGCATGGATATCTAAGGGAATCCTAGTTTCTATCGACAAACTATCAGCAAACTGACAAGTCCGCGCTGGCGCGATCGCTTGATCTATAGACATCACCCTCAGCTTTAGGTTCCAATTGGGGATTGCCGAGTAACGAGTACCAAGTACCGAGTGGTTTACTCTTGTTTCTACTAACGGGACTTAAACCTTTTTAAGGAAGAAATAAGCCTCAAAACCTTGCGGGGTAAGGGAAATACATTAAATGCCCAAAAATGCCACCAAACCCAGATATACCAACAAACCAATCAAAACGATGTAAAATCCCTTTGGGATATACGTTTGAGGTTATTTTATCGGTGTTTTTTGCCTAAGTCCCACTAATTACTCGTTACTCATCGCTCTGTACTGACTTGCTCCCTGCTTCCCCCATCATTTTTCATCAAAAATTTTCGTGCCAAGATACAATTCAATCTGGCAGCAGCTGTTAAAGTCCATAAAATTATTGATTCTGAAACCACCATTATGAGCATTCATGAAGTATTTATGCCGGCGCTGAGTTCCACCATGACCGAAGGCAAAATTGTCTCCTGGGAGAAATCACCAGGGGATAAAGTGGAAAAAGGCGAAACAGTGGTGGTTGTCGAGTCGGATAAGGCCGATATGGATGTGGAATCCTTCTATGAGGGATTTCTCGCCCATATCATAGTTCCCGCTGGTGAAACCGCACCTGTCGGCGCAGCGATCGCTTACGTAGCCGAAACAGAAGCAGAAATCGAAACCGCCAAGGCTATGGGTGGTGGTGGTAGTGCTGTCGCTGAAACACCTGCACCCGCACCCGAACTAGTTGCCGTATCTGCCTCATTGACAACACCCGCTACAGTTTCTCAAAATGGTTCCAACCATCGAGAAGGACGGTTAGTAGTTTCACCCCGCGCTCGCAAATTAGCCAAAGAACTCCGGGTTGATTTAAATAATCTGACAGGTAGTGGCCCCTACGGTCGCATTGTTGCCGAAGATGTAGAAGCTGCCGTGGGTAAAGCGCCACAACCTACTACCCCTGCTATCACTCCCACTCAACCGACACCACCTGTTACCCCCACCGTAACACCTGCAAAACCAACACCAACACCTGCACCGGCTCCAGTGGTCAGCAGTGCCGTTCCTGGTCAAACAGTACCATTAACGACTTTGCAAAATGCAGTAGCACGGAATATGCTACCCAGTCTATCTGTACCTACATTCCATGTTGGTTACACAATTACCACAGATGGACTAGACAAACTTTACAAGCAAATTAAATCTAAAGGTGTGACAATGACGGCGCTATTAGCAAAAGCTGTAGCAGTGACATTGCAAAAACACCCTTTATTAAATGCCAGCTATTCTGACCAAGGAATTGTGTATCATCCTCATATCAACATTGCCGTTGCAGTAGCAATGGATGATGGCGGATTGATTACACCAGTCTTGCAAAAAGCAGATCAGGTAGATATCTATTCTTTATCTCGCAATTGGAAATCTTTGGTAGAAAAAGCTAGAGCTAAACAACTACAACCAGAGGAATACACCAGTGGGACATTTACCCTCTCTAACCTGGGGATGTTTGGTGTAGATACATTTGATGCAATTTTGCCACCTGGACAAGGTTCAATTTTAGCGATCGCCGCATCCCGTCCGCAAGTAGTAGCCACAGCAGATGGTTTATTTGGTGTGCGTCCCCAAATGAAGGTCAATATTACCTCAGATCACCGCATTATTTACGGCGCTCATGCAGCAGCATTCTTGCAAGATTTAGCAAAATTGATTGAAACCGACCCTCAATCTTTGACACTTTAAGAAAAAATTTGAGCAGCCAATCAGGGACTTCCAAATACAAAAATCTCCCGTAGGGTGGGTTAATACTGTCATCCCTCACCCACAATAAACTTAAGGGATAAAGGTGAGTTACGCTGCTACACGCCACTTATGACTTACCAATAAATATTACTTTGAGACTTGGAATTTAAACACTCCAAGTTTTTTTATAATTTACATAAGCTGACTAAAAAATTACATGATCAATGAACATAGTTTAATCCTGGATTTAACAATCGTTTTAATAGGTACAGCACTAGGTGGATTTTTAGCACATCGGCTGCATCAACCTGTCATACTTGGTTATTTAGTTAGTGGATTTGCAATTGGCCCTTTTGGTTTCAAATTATTAGCCAATGTTTCTGACATTAAATCTTTAGCAGAAATTGGTGTCGCCTTCCTGCTATTTGCACTAGGTGTAGAATTTTCCTTAGCAGAATTAAAACGAGTTCAAGAAATTGCCATTAAAGGTAGTTTACTGCAAATTGGATTGACAATTGCCTTAGTAGCAACAGTAACAGTAATTACGGGTTGGGCTACTGGAATCACACAAGGAATCTTCTTAGGAGCAGTTTTATCTCTTTCTTCCACAGCAATTGTATTAAAAACGCTCACTGAAAGAGGTGAAACTAATACAGTGCATGGGCAAATTATGCTGGCAATTTTAATTACCCAAGATTTAGCCTTGGGTGTAATGTTAGCAATACTTCCTGCTTTGAAACAACCAGAAAATGTTGCTGTAGCACTAGGATTTGCTCTAATCAAAATTGCACTATTTGTAGTAGTAGCAATTATATTGAGTCGCTGGATAGTTCCCCGTATTTTAAGGAATATCGCAGCTACAGAAAGTAACGAATTATTTTTGTTGGTTTTAATCGCCTTATGTTTAGGAGTCGCTTTAACAACTGCATATTTAGGTCTTTCAATTGCAATGGGGGCGTTTGTTGCTGGTTTAATGATTTCCGAAATTGATTATGCTGACCAGGCATTAGCTAAAATATTACCTTTAAGAGATACATTTGCAAGTCTGTTTTTTTCATCAATTGGAATGCTGATTGATCCTACTATTCTCATCAACAATTTTGGACTAATCTTAGGACTTGTCGCTTTAGTAATGCTAGGTAAAGCAGCAATTATTTTAGTCATTGTTTTGAAATTTGGCTACTCTTTAAAAAATGCCATTATCGTCAGTTTTGGTATCAACCAAATTGGAGAATTTTCTTTTGTATTAGCCTTAGTAGGTTTAAAATTAGAACTGATATCTCAACAAACCTATTCTTTATTATTAGGAACAACAGCAATTACACTCCTACTCACTCCTTTATCCCTCCAAGTTGCACCTTTAATTGCCGATAACTTGAATCGAAACCCCTTACTAGCAAAGTTATTACAACGCTTTTCTGCACCCAAAACAATATCTCTGCCAGAAATAATGACTGGTCACGTAGTCGTAGCAGGTTATGGTAGAGTTGGGCAAGTAATTGTCAACATCTTACAAAGCGAAGGATATCCAGTTTTAGTAATTGAAAATAGTGAAGCATCTGTACAAAGGCTACGAATGCACCAAATACCTTACATTTTCGGAGATGCAGATTCTGAATTAGTAGTAGAAAAAGCACATTTAGAAACTGCTAAAGCTTTAGCAATTGCCCTTCCAGATCCTGCCAGCACTCGCTTACTGCTAAAAACTGCCCTGACTATTGCACCTAACCTAGATGTAATTGCTCGCTCACACACTAACAAAGAAATTGACCTCTTAACCCAAATGGGTGCAAAAGAAGTAGTACAACCTGAATTTGAAGCAGCATTAGAGTTAGGAAATCATTTACTAAAAACATTAGGTGCAGCAGAAAGTTACATCCAAACTATTATCACTACTATTCGCAAAGATAGATATTTAAGTGTTAGACCTGATAAAGAATAAACCAGGACTCATGCACTGAAACGGAAAACTGTCATTCTGAGCGCAGTGAAGAATCTCTCCAGAAGTTGAAACGCCAATTCTACCGTTCTCAACTTGGCTGAGTGCGTAAGTCCTAATCTTAAATAATTCAATATCTCTGCTTCATCCCTTAAATTTAACTCTCATTCTTCTCTCTCTTCTCTGTGTACCTCTGCGCTCACCTCAGCGTTCCTCAGCGTTAAAAAAAAGTGGGCATTGCCCACCCTAATTCAACCTTTCACACACATAACCTGTTTGAGTGTTGCCACTATTTCAACCAAATCAGCTTGATTTTCCATCACCTGCTCAATAGGTTTATAAGCACCAGGAATTTCATCTAAAACTCCTGTATCTTTACGGCATTCCACACCCTGAGTTTGCTCAATTAAATCATCAAGTGTATAGACATTTTTTGCCTTGCTTCTGGACATTAAACGCCCTGCACCATGACTACAGGAACAAAAACTATGAGCATTACCTTTCCCTTTGACAATGAAAGATTTTGCTCCCATTGAACCAGGAATAATCCCATAATCTTCTGTTTGAGCGCGGACTGCACCTTTACGAGTTACATACACATCTTCGCCAAAATGTACTTCTTTTTCGGCGTAATTATGATGACAATTTACCTCTAATAAAGGTTTAGTTACTTTTCCTCCCACTAGATGTTTTTCGACGATGCGTTTAAATCGTGCCATCATGACATCACGGTTGAAAAGTGCGTAATTTTGCGCCCATTGTAAGTCTTTCCAGTATGCCTGGAATTCTGGTGTACCAGCTACAAAGTAAGCTAAATCAGGATCAGGTAATTTCTCACCTGCCATTTTCGCTAATTCTTTGGCTGTATTAATATGGCATTGTGCGAGTTTATTTCCAATGTTGCGAGAACCGGAATGCAACATCAGCCAAACTTGGTTCTCTGTATCGAGACAAATCTCAATAAAATGGTTCAATTTGTTACTGATTGCTGGTTAAGCTTATTAAGTCGCCACAGTCTCATTTCAACACTGTTTCGACTTCTACTTAAGACTTCCATTGCACACTCAATCGAATGGGTAGTAATGAACTGATCTTCATCATAAATGAAAGTAGCAATCGATCAAGTCATTTCTGCTTGATTCTATACCTTCTTGTTCGGTATAGTTCGGAGTACACCTTCATCCTAATAAATTAGCTAATATATCAGGATGCCCAAGTCCCTCTACTCTCTACGGGGCGTTTTACCGCTTCCCTCGGTATTAGCATCCCAGCTTTCACCGATTTGGACGAGTTTTTAATCTTACATTACTGTAAGATGGGGCAATCTTTCACCCCCACCAAGAGAACCCATTTGTTTCATTGCTTTGCTTTCTAAATCTTGCACACCACGATGCAAGTCTTTAAAATCGCGCCAGCGTTGCCAGTTGGAGGCTGATTTTTCTACATCTTTGTTTTCATTGAATCCTGTAGGAATTGCGGCTTCAATATCTAGGCGAATTTTCTTAAGTTTACCTTCTAGTTGTTCACCTTTAAATTGTGTTTTGATGGCACTCATACCACAACCCAGATCCACACCCACAGCCGCAGGAATAATGGTTTCTTTGGTGGCAATGACTGAACCAACTAAGGCTCCTTTTCCTAAATGCACATCTGGCATTAAGGCAATGTGTTTAAACACAAATGGCAATGATGCTACATTCTTTGCCATCTTGATTTCATCTGAGCCTAATGGATGATTTGCCCAAGATAAAACGGGTGATGGAGTTTTAATTCCTAATTGTTCGTAGGGCATAATTTGAATTGGTAATTTGAGATTTTGGATTGGAAAAATTCATAGATAGACTATTTGAGAAATTGTAAACATAATAGTCTATATTACTAGTATAGATTTAGACATGGAATTTAATGGTGTTCATAGTTTTTGTATTACGACTGTAATACAATGGTAATGTGTTTGTCAACCCTTTGCTGACATTAACGAACACCAAAATGGATAATAATAATTTGCAGGATATTGCTTCCCCCAGGTTTGGCATAGTGGCATGAGTTTAAAGGCAGTTTTGTTTGATTTTAATGGTGTGATCATTAAGGATGAACCAATTCACCTACAACTGATTGATGACATTCTGATTCAGGAAAATCTTCAACCCCAGCGGGTAAATGAACGTCAAACTTCTCTTGGACGGAGTGATTCTTGTGGTAAGCAAAGCTATCGCGCTTATTTTCAAGACCTGCTGAAAAATCGTGGGAGGGTGATTACGGAAGAGTATTTAAGTGATTTGCTCAACCGTAAAGCTCAAGCTTATGTGTTGGAATTGGAAAAACTAGAAAAACTGCCTTTGTATGCTGGAGTAGATGATTTAATTTTTCAGGCGCGATCGCACAATATTAAACTAGGGTTAGTTAGTGACTCTCTTCTGCAAGAAATACAATTGGTGCTAGAACGTGCCAAACTTACTGAATATTTTCAAATTATTGTCACCGGGGATGATATCGCTACCAGTAAACCCCAACCAGAAGGTTATTTATTAGCGGTAGAAAAACTTAACCAAGCTTATCCAGACTTGAATTTGCAACCCCAAGAATGTTTAGCAATTGAAGATACTCCTGCGGGCATTCAAGCCGCAAAACGCGCTCAGATGCAAGTTGTGGGAGTTGCTAATACCTATCCCTTCCATATGCTTCAGCGTCAAGCTAACTGGACTGTAGATTATCTGACTGATTTGGAATTAGACCGGATACAGGAAGTTTTTTTGCAGAAAGATGTGAAAACTGCCCTGCCTGAGTGTTAAGATATAGTACGGCTGTCAGAGTTAGTAACTTCAGACTAGCAAGGGGAATTAGCTCAGTTGGTAGAGTGCTGCGATCGCACCGCAGAGGTCAGGGGTTCGAGTCTCCTATTCTCCATTGATGTACATTAAAGAATTATTGTCACTTTTAAATAATTATTGTCCAATTTTACAAATCTAAGGCACATAAGTTACCCATTTGCAAGGCTTTCAGGCATTAATCTGTTTTTAAAGAATTATTGTCCAGAGTCGAAACCAGTTTTAAAGAATTGTTATCTAAAAAATAGACAACCTGATCCAGACAAATAAACTCTAGCAATCCTTTATTATATTTTCCAGATAGATAAGCTGTTACGCATTTAATTTTTTTTGCCCAAAAGCCTTACCAAAAGAACTCTAGGCTGCTAAATATTAAATTTAGGTGCGCGTCAGCTTACTAATATTTAAAATACTTATAGTTTCCTATACTAAATAGTAAAAATGTAACAAAGTTACAACAAGGTTCTTCTTAGCCTAGTATTCTATGGTATATATTTTTATAGAGAAAATTTATTAGGTATTGTGTATCTACAGCATATACTTTGACCCCCATATGGCTCATGCAAATGTTTGTTGACATTATGCAGGAGTTGTATTTGATATAAGCGACTTCTCTGGGTTACAAATAAAGGCAAAATTACTAAAATGTGCTTTTGAATTGAAGCTGCATTTTGGATGAATTTAGTTTTTGTTTAGTCGCCAAATTTTGGTGTAGCATGAGTTTTTGGCTGATTACTGAATTATATATCAAGCAGAGCGAATAATATCAAAATATCTAACCTTAGTTAGATAACATCTGTTCTTTGTAAACAAATTCTGGAAAAATTAATAGTATCTCAAACTTATTAATGAGGCATTTATTTTTTGAGGGAATAGGAGACAAAAAAGCAAAAATTTGTTGCACAGGAATTTATTAAATCAAATTACTAAACTTTTTAGATAATGTTAAGTCAAGACGAATTTGAAAATCTTATAGTAGATTCTAGTAAATGTATTCAAGGAGATATTATATGGGATAAAAATAAGAGAAATCCACCTGCTTATGAATTTCGTGTTAATATTATATCAGATGCTTCTTATCCTCTTATCGTTAAAGGATGGTATAATTATTTTGCAAATCAGCTTAGTTATTCCATTATTCATTGTGACTTTGAAGGACAAAGAATATACGGTTTAGATTTAGGTAAAGACCATCAAAATCCTGATGGTGTAAAAGTGGGAAGAAAACATAAGCATCGCTGGTTAAATCAATACTTTAAGGATAAGTTAAATAGAGATAAATTTATTGGAGATACAAAAGCCTATGTTCCAGATGACATCACTGCTTTAGCGAATGATCCAATTGGTGTATGGCATCAATTCTGCCTAGAATCAAAAATTATCCATCATGGAACTATGCAACAACCAATAATACCAAAATTAGATTTATAACGTTTGATATATGGCACTCAACGTCTGTGAAGAAATTAGTAGAAATCTGGGGGAATTATTTACTTGTTTATATGTAAATGATCTAATTCGTATTTCTACTCCTTTTATTCTTCCAGATGGTAGTTTAATAGATTTATTTTTAAAATAAAAAGAAGAATCTTATGTGCTTACAGATTTAGGTGAAATTTTTGGTTGGCTATATTTACAAACACCTTTTTATGGCATCCCAAAAAATCAAGAAATAATTATTGAAAATATACTTATTACTCATAATATTGAGTTACGCGATGGTATGTTGGTTGTCTATTTAAAAAAAGATGATAACTTATCTGAAGCTATTCTTCGCTTATCCCAAGCCATTATTAGAGTTGCAGATACTAACTCTAAATTAAAGAGTTTATTAGCAGTAAGTAACAAAGAAATTAACTCAATAAAACTAGAGAGTGTAATTGAGTATCTTTCCAGCAATGGTTGGACTGAAGAGAGAAAAATTAGTGAGGGTATCGCATCTATTTGGGTACAAACAAAAAATCATAGACAATTTTCACTGCTACTACCTCTAGATATAGAAGTGCCAGACTTTTTCATGAGGATGAAAGAGGTATTAGAAACATTAGCCTATTTTGAAAATAGATTAGCTCCAGAAATATTGAAAAGTTTCTTAAGTAGCAATTATCTAGCACAAGAAAAACAAAGAGAAATTTTAAGTATTAAGTTTAAATTTATTTACGAAAGAAATAAAAAAGAAGGGTCTGCGAAAAAAACAGGAATGATATTAACTTCATTACAGGACTTATTTTATGCTGTAGGTCAATCAGAATCAGGAAAGATGCTCAAGCGCGGAAAAATTCAAAAAGAAATAATTGACGTAACCGAGTTTTCAATAATCGAGACATTTCAAGGATCTTTCGGTGTAAAACTTGGTCTGCCATCTATAAATGAGCAGATAGATTTATACGGAAATACTTTTACTCAAAAAGTATTTATTGATATATTAAGTCTAGTTAATTTCAGCAATGAAGAAGACAAGCAAAAACTAAAAGAAGAATTAGTGAGATTAAAAAAAATATCTGCCTCAAGATACAGAAAATTTTTAATGTATTTAGTGCAATATGAAGCTAATTTTTATGCAGATTGGGGTTCAGTAAATCCAGCCAAAGGTGGTCAAGCAGTTCTGAGCTTTGAAAATGCAATAAGCACAATAATATTCATAAATAAGATGGAAGTTGAAGATCCAGAAGAATATGTGATTCATGGGGAGCTGATATCTGCAACTAAACACAAAAATAGTTTAAATAGCGTAGAAATTGAAGATTTGGAATCGAAAAAAAAATATGCCGCCCGACTCAGCATAAATACTGCTATTGAGTTAACTATTGGTCGATATTATTCAGCAAAGATACAAGAAATATCTTCTGTTAATCCAGCGACAGGAGAGGAAAAAAGCGATTATACAGTAATAGAACTATCTTTTTTTGAAAAAAGAAAGATAGCAGTTTCATCATAAGCTGTCACAGATAATTTGAAATATATCTCTTCTTCTGAATTTACAAGTATAAAATAAACTAATAAAGCGTTAAAGTGATAACAGGTGCAAGTAATTAAAAACGGTGGAGACTCTTGTTAAACATGAATTTCAGCGATAACATTACTGACGATATTAATTTATTAAGACTACATATATAACTGGAGTTTAGACTAATTTCCCCTCTTAATCCGCCAAAGTCTCTCTAGGCAAGGCTTTGAGTATTTTCAATTTGTTTTAAGTCTTGTAAGTCATAAGCCTTATATAGCAAAGATTTCAGCCTACAAGAAAAGATTTAGTCTAAACTCCACATATAATTTATTTGACTGACATATGAATATTAAAGAATTAAAACTAGGTAAATATCTCACCCTAGAAGAATTGTGTACCTGCACCCAGACATATGATAAATATGCCGAACATATCAACCCGTTTCCCCAAAATATAAAAGAAGTAATTCCCGCCTTACAAGATTTAAATAAATATATAATCGACCCAATTATCGACAATTACGGTATAGCCAACTTTCATCTCACCTATGGATTTTGCTCACCAGATTTAAAAAAATATCTTGAAAAAAAAGACCCAGTAACAGGTCAAAAAAATGGTCGTGTTGCACCCAATTTAGATCAACACATGAGTCATGAAATTAATAAAAATGCTAAATACTATTGTGAAAGATTGGGTGCTGCTTGTGATTTTATCATTGCAGAGTTACCTAGTGAATCTCTTGTTGAATGGATTTTGCAAACCAAATTACCTTTTGATTCTCTCTACTTTTACGGAAGCGAAAGACCAATTCATATTAGTTATGGACTTCAGCACAAAAGAGATATTTGGACATTCGGTAATCTTGGTCAACCCACAAAAAAAGGAATTGAACACTGGGTTAATTTAGCCAAAACATAATTGTCATTTGTAGGGGTTTAGCATTGCTAAACCCTGCTAGTAGTTACGAATTACGTAAGTATTCAGGCTAGAGAATACTCCAAGTCAGGAAAATAAAGGCTTTTTGAGTCAACTTTGATGATTTTGAGCAAGTATTAATTCTTTCTATTCCTGATTTCATAAGCATTCTGAACCGCTGGTCTGCGTAGCGTCTCCTGATTCCTGAGTTTTTACCGAATTACATCTTTTATTTTTACGACTTCTCATAGCAGACTGCAACACTTTCACTTTATAGGCATCAGCATCTTTACGCCAAGATAATTTATAACCTTTAAGTATTGCACAGTGGTCTTCTAAACATTTACTCCACCCAGAAACATGACTAATACTGCGCCAATTTTCCAACAAACCCCAATCTTCTTCTTGACGAGTTAACTTAGCAAACTTTTCATACTGGGGATAGTCAGGAGTCACCAAAAAATCTATTTGATGTAATATTGGTGGGTCATCCTCAAGATCATATTCTCGATAAGTAACTTGTAAATCCCGCAAATCAATTTCCATTCCTCTGTATAATGCCGGATGGGGATTAGTATCAAAATCAGGATAAAACAAATAGGAAATTTTAGGTGTTTTGAGATGAAATTTAATCACATTTGCAGCTTCTAATCTCCCAATAGTACGACTAGCACAACCTTCATAAAGTCGTAATAAAGGATCAAGGGCTTGTAATGCAGAAATATGAACCCAAAGAGAATTAGGTAATTTTTTACCAATTTTGCTTTCTTGACAACGTTTGATAATTAGTTCTGTATTTCCCAAACTGCGTAGCATTTGGTCTGCATCCAGACAAGCTTGTTTATAACTACTAAATAAACCAAGTATATCTTCTTGTACTGCTGGTGTTAATTGTCCTAGTTTGGGACGATGGCCAAATTTACACAAGGCTAAATAAACCATCAAATCTTGACGACGTTTATCTGCGATCGCATCCCACTCGTCAGAGTCCGTAGCCTGTATAATTACATGAAATGCTCGTCGTAAACTCCCAAACTCCGTACAAATTTCTCCTTCTTGTGCCAATTCACCCTTGCTGGGAAGTCTTCCCCGTTCAGTAATAAAAGCCATCAACGGTGCTAAAAGTTCCTGATACTCTTCAAACCGCTTGACACAAGCCCTGACTCTAGGAGTAGTAGCGCGAGAACGAAAACGAGAAGCCCGAAATAACTCTGCTTCAGCTTCATCTCGAAACACAAAGTAAACTCCCAAAGCCACAGGAATTGCATCAACTCCTAACACTTGGTCAATGTAAACTTTTAATTCTTCTTGTTCATAATATTTCTGAAATGTGTTGCGGTTAGTAATGATGCCATCACCATAAGCAACTACACCTCTTTTGCTGTCAGAAATCAAAACTTGGGCAGACACTAACAGCACATTCTGAGCTAATTCCCAGGCTTTAATCAAGGCTTCCCGTCGTTCACCTTGGTCTTCAATAACATTAATTACAAAGCCAATGTTAACAATATCCGCAGATGTGTGGGGAGTATCTGGTGAGTAATAAGGGTCCCAGCCGCAACTAATATAACCTTCTTCCGCGATACGTTTTACATCACCACCATGTCCACAACCATAATCAAAAAATGTCGTTTCTGGGGTAAATAAGCCAGATTCAATCGCTAAACGCACAGGACGGGATAAATCATGGCGAACAATAGCCGCTTTATGTCGTTCTATTTTGGGAATAAATGGTGCTGTAACAGTACTTATTGGCTTCTGAATCAAGCTATGCCCCTGTATTTCTACACCATAGGCTTGTAAACGCTTTTCCCAACCCAATTTTGTCCCGATACCTCTGGTGTTATCTAGTAAACCTAACGCTTCTTGAGCGCGTGTTAAGGCTGCAAACTCATGATAAAGGGGATAGTCAGGAGTAACGAAGGTTTCTTTGCGATGAAGGATAGGAGGATTTTCTGTATCTCTGTAATCTCGAAAGCCAACGATGAGAGTTTCGACATCAACTTGAATACTGGCTTGTAAAGCGGGATGGGGGTCAGTATCAAAATCAGGATAAAATAAGTAGGAAATTTTGGGTTTATTAGTGCTAAATTTAACTAGTGTTGCTTTCTCTAATTGAGGCGCAGCAATGCGAGCGCGGCTTTCATATTCCTGAAGCTTCCTATCAAGGCTATACAGCGCCAAAATATGGATGTAAAAAGCATCAGGTAAAAGTTTGCCAAATTGGCTGTTGTGGCAATAAGTAGCGATGCCTTCGGCGGGCGTAGCCATCGCACTAGGTGAAATCTGCTCTGGAGTTAAGCAAATTTCATCAAGGGTATTCCAGTTGTTTTCAGGCTTAACCATTGCACTTATTATGTAGAGAAATGTCGCTTTAAATAATTAAATAATCTTAGAAGCGAAGTTTTTATTTCAATTCTCTAATGATAATTATGATTTGATATTTTTTTGCGCGAGAAAATTTATTATTGGGCTATTCCACCTCAATTGAGATTGCTAGAAGCTTGATTCTAGATATGTTTTTACTTTTAACGTTAACGTGAGTTCGCCGAATTTGTAAAACCCCTATCCAAACCTATCCCTGCACCCCTCCCTAACCCTCCCCTACAAGAGGAAAAACTTTTAATATGGGAGAGGCTTAAAACTCTTAATTTTTGGTTCTTCACAAAAGATTTAGCTGTCCCTTTCCTCATCGGAGCGACGACTTTCGGCGATTTGAACTTTTCAAGACAGAGAGGTTAATCGAATTCACATTAAATATATATTTTAAGCATTTTTACCATAAAACTATGTAAATTTAATTACTGATGCTAATTAATTCTAATATGTATCTACAGTAGTTTTACTCTGGTTAATTCTTGCTTAAACACCTTAAATTTGACAAGATAGACTATATAGCTCTAGTTCAAACTAATGAATCTCAAGAGTTATAATTAGATACAATACTTTTTGCTGACCAATAACTACAAGTCTTTTTTAGCTAAGTGAATTTTTGTTAACTTAATCGAGCAAGATTGCCGATTCTTAATCTTTATAAAGATATAAATCTGTTTATTAAGTTTCTAATAATACTTGTCTCAGCTTGTGGATTTATTTCGTCAGCTAATATCGAAATTGTGTAATCTGGAAACAACTAAGCTAATAATTTAATAGAGGTCTGATGACTCCCACGATTATGCGTCAGCTTTGGTCTATAGTTGAAGCCGCCCAAACCGTGACTCTTTTGCAGCTTGACGATGCTAGCTTGGTACAGTGGTTAGTTAAACAAACCACAAAGCAAGCTTTATTAGATCCCAATGAAACCGATTTTCTTTGTGACTATATTCGCGCCAGGTTAAGTCTTATCCGTGATCTTGCTTATGAACGTCAGCAGTGATGAACAGGGAAAAGGCCAGAAAGTAGCCAATGACCAATGACTAATGACTTTTTTGTGGCAAATAACCTTCTACTAAACAGTCAGAACCGACCACACGCCAGTGAACACGTTCTAAAGATAAAGCCTCATTCATGGTGGTAAAACCTAAGTCACCTACAGGTGTAGGAGCATGACTACCACCAATGATTTTGGGGGCTATAAAAGCCAAGATTTTTTGAACTGCCCCTTGAGCGATCGCACTTGCTGCTAAAGTACCACCACATTCCCAAAGTACGCTACAAAAACCACGCTCATATAAATAAATCATTACCTTGTCTGGTGTCAATGATGCAAACTCCAACACTTCCACCCCTTTTTCGAGCAACAGCTTGTGAAAATCGGGTGAACTACCCACTTCAGTCAGCACCACAGTTGGAGCCTCCGCAACTTCCCACAGACGAGCATTTTCTGGCAAATTAAGACTACGACTCATTACCACTCGCAGAGGATTATTGCTTCCCTGCTGATGGCTAGTTAAGTAAGGATTATCGTATCTAACGGTGTTTCCACCAACTATTACAGCATCACAAGCAGCCCGCAATTGATGTACTTCGCTGCGGGCTTCTTGATTGGTTATCCAAGCGCTATGACCTGAACTAGTAGCAATTTTGCCATCCACAGTCATAGCATATTTCAAAATTCCTAAAGGTCGTTTGTGGAGAATACGATAAATAAAACCTTCATTTAATTGACGACAAGCAGCTTCTTCTACCCCTACTAGCACTTCTATTCCCGCCGCACGCAAACGAGCAATGCCACCTCCGGCTACTAAAGGGTTAGGATCAACCATACCCACAACCACCTTAGATACACCAGCCGCTATCAATCCTTCAGAACAGGGTGGAGTACGTCCGTAATGGTTACAAGGTTCCAAGCTGACATAAATTGTCGCTCCACGACTTTTTTCTCCTGCCGCTCTAAGAGCAAAAACCTCAGCATGAGGTTCACCAGCACAGGGATGAAACCCTTCTCCGACAATCTCCCCATCTTTAACAATCACTGCCCCCACTAATGGATTTGGTGAAGTGCGTCCCAAAGCACGCCGGGCTAGTTGCAAACACCGTTGCATCATCAGGGAGTCAAATTCACTACCTACCATATTTGAGGAAACTGTTACTGGGGTTAACATCCCTATTTTCTACCTACAAATTACGAATTATTAATTAATTTCATCTGTTGCCACCAGCGATTTAAGGGATAGTAAACTACAGGGGCCCACAGGCTACTGAGAATAGCAGAAGCTAAAGCAACACGTTGATAATATGTCCAGATATCTTCAACTTTGCGGAGGCATTGTTCACCGCAGCTACCACCCAATATAGATAATTGCACAGCAAAAATAGTATCTGCCACCACCGCCATCCCAAAGACGATCAAAGCAATAGAAATGAAGTCTTCTTGAATAAAACGCTGCTTCTGAATTAGGCTAGTTAGCATTCCTACTATTCCCAAGCTAATAGCATGGGTAGGGTTAGGTGATGTCATAGCGTCTTGTAGTAGACCGAGAACAATACCCGCCAATGCACCCTCAAAAACAGAGCGTTTTACACTCCAAGCTACCACCCAAATTAGTAACCAGTTAGGCCCAATACCTAATAATTCCATACCTGGCAATCGGGTTGGCAACATGAGTAAACATAACAGCACAGATCCTGATGTTACTGTCCAATCCAGGAGTTGACGTAACCAGGGATGCCAACTTGTCAATTGAGGAATTAAGGATTTGGATTTTCGATCTGGCCTTGTTGCTATTTTATTTTTGCTGCCAGGAAATCCAGGAATTTTCATTGTTTTGCGAAATTTTCAGGAGTCTAATCAGATTTTTGTTTTTCCGGATCTAGGTTTTCTGGCTTAGGATATACAGTTACCCAATCCAAATAACGAATTGGTGGGAATAGCTCAACTTTAGCCACTGATGCGGGAAGTTTCTTTAAATCTAGAGACTTTATTCTTCCTACTGGTAAGCCAGCCGGAAATTTCTGACTATAAGTAGAAGTTGAAACTAAGTCGCCTACCTTAACATTAGGAACTTTTTCATAAAACTCTAGCACTCCTTCAGATGAAGAATCACCCCGCACAATTCCCTTGGCAGCTGTACGGCTAATAGTGACACCAACTTGACTTTTCAAATCGCTAACTAACAATACACGACTAGTGTTAGGAGTAACACTTTCTACCAAACCTACTAAGCCACCATCTGCTTTGACAATAGAACCTTCCTGAATACCAGCGTTTGTGCCACTATTTAGAGTTACTTGTTGCCACCAGTGGTCTGCGCTGCGTCCCACTACTCTTGCTACAATTGGGCGTGCTGAAAGTGGTTCTTTTGCTATGTAACCTAATAAACTTTGTAGTTTTTGATTTTGACTTTCTAGATCGACTATGCGCGTTTGTAACTCTAATAGTCGAGCATCACGGATACGTTCTTCAGGACTTATCCCTGGCTGCAACGTTTGTAACGGACGGGTAATCCCTTGATATATCTCCATCACCAGCGTCCCTTGCGTCTGTCGCAGTGTCCAAGCACTACCAACGACTAGAGCTAACAAACCTATTTGTAACCCCTTATGTTCCCACCAACGGCGTACAGTAAACATTGATACCTGTATTATATATTCTGTAAATTATTGAGATAATGGATGCCATATTTTAGTAGATACAGTATCCATTATCTTGTTTACGCTTTTGGTTATCTACATATTGCGAGAACGACCACTAAAGACTCGTTCTAGCTGCTTGAAGTTTTCTAACACACGACCTGTCCCCAAGACAACACAACTGAGGGGATCAGCAGCAATGTGTGTGACAATACCCGTCTCATGACTGATAAGCGTGTCTAATCCTTTCAATAATGCACCACCGCCGGCTAACATGATTCCTCTATCAATTATGTCAGCTGCTAGTTCTGGGGGTGTGCGCTCCAGTGTCCGCTTAACTGCTTCAATAATTACTGATAGCGGTTCCAACATACTTTCACGAATTTCTCCACCCTTGACAGTCACAGTTCTGGGTAAACCAGAAAGCAAGTGTAATCCCCGGACTTCCATGATAGCATCGGCATCATCGTTGGTTGGATAGGCAGAACCAATACGAATTTTGATATCTTCGGCAGTACGTTCTCCAATTACCAGGTTATTAACTTTCTTCATATACTGGATAATTGCTTCCGTCAATTCATCTCCCGCGATACGTACAGATTCGCTAATTACTGTACCCTGAAGACTGAGTACAGCTACTTCTGTTGTCCCACCACCAATATCAATGATCATATTACCAGTGGGTTCGGCTACTGGTAAGCCTGCACCAATTGCTGCTGCTACAGGCTCATCAATTAAATATACTTCTCTAGCCCCGGCTTGAGTAGCTGCATCCATTACGGCTCGTCTTTCTACCCCAGTTACACCGCTGGGAATACCAATGACAATCCGGGGTAAAATCAGGGATCTGCCCTCATTTACTCGCTGGATAAAACTTTTTAGCATCAGTTCGGCAGTATCAAAATCAGCAATAACACCATCACGCAAAGGACGGACAGCTATTACATTACCTGGTGTCCGACCGAGCATTTTTTTGGCATCTTCTCCAACTGCCAGGGCTATTTTTTCATTTTTATCAATGGCAACCACTGAAGGCTCTTGGAGTACAATTCCTTTGCCAGATACATAAACTAGGGTATTGGCTGTACCGAGGTCGATACCCATATCCCATGATGAGCGAAAGTTCCTAAAAAGACCCACGCGTGTCTTTGCCCCCTATTTGCGCTAATTTGTAATGATAACAGTGAGAGTTAATTCTGCTAGATTCGATGATATTTTTCCGCCTGACTCCAGTACACTAGACTATTTTTAATCTATAATTTTTGTTAATCTTGATGGATGTTTCAGGCATCTTAGTTTCTCTATTCCAAAGTTACTCAGTATAACCGTATAATTTTGGCAATGATGCCAAGTATTTTTTGAATCATTGTTTGATATTAATCATATTGCTAAACACTTAACATATTTTAAATAATTTTACAATTAGCTATTATATTATTCACAATAAATAAGTACACTTGTACTTAAAGGTCACACCCATGAGCATTAATGTTGTCACCCTGGTCGGACGTGTAGGCGGCGACCCAGATATGAAGTATTTTGAGTCTGGTACAGTTAAATGCAGGTTGACTCTAGCGGTGAATCGCCGATCGCGTAACAACGATAAACCAGATTGGTTTAATCTAGAACTGTGGGGTAAAACGGCTGAAGTTGCAGGCAACTATGTACGTAAAGGCAGTCTAATTGGGGTTAAAGGTTCCTTGAAGTTTGATTCTTGGAGCGATCGCCAAACCGGAGTCAACCGTTCTAGTCCAGTTATTCATGTAGAGCAACTAGAATTACTAGGTTCCAAGCGCGACGGAGACGGTGGTATGGCTGATATGTCTCCAGAGAATTTTTAATGTAGTCAGTCAGGAGTCAGGAGTCAGGAGGAAGAATAGAAGAATAGAAGAAAATCAGAATCATCTATAACCTTCCAAATGACCAATGACTAATGACCAATGACCAATGACTAATAACTAATTTGCAATGTCACAGATGCTTGTACTTCTTGTTCACCACCAATTACGGGGGTAGAAGCATCTGCATTAGTTAATTTAGCCTCACTACGATAAAGCATAGGTGGTGGGGGCGCACTTGCACCATTAACTTGAATACTGACTACTTCTTTAGCTTGCAATCCTAAAGTATTTAAAACAGCTTCAGCCTGTTTTTGGGCATCCTGGGTAGCTTTTTTGAGGGCTTGTTTTTGGGCATTTGCGATCGCATCATCACTAGCGATAAAACTCACACCGCTAATTTGTGTCGCTCCAGTTTTTACAGCTTCATCCAATAATGTGCCTACTTTATCAGTAGGAACGCGAAAACTCACCGTGTTACTGGCAGCATAGCCAGTAATTCTTTGTATATTATCTGTGTAGCTATAAACTGGGTTCAGGCGAACACCTGTCGTAGTCAATTTGTCTACATTCCGGTTTTTGAGTAAAGCAACCACTGCTGATGACCTGCGGGCTGCCTCTTTTTGTACCTCCTCAGCCATTTTTCCTTGAATTTCTACACCCAAACTCACTTGGGACAAGGTTGTAGGAATTGCTTCCATACCACGACCACTCACCGTCAAAGTCCGCCATAGTTTTTCTTTTACCTGCGCTGATGCAGGTAAAGTAAAAATCATAAATAATATTAAAGTCAAAGATAGTGCTTTCCCAAAGTTCCTGGTCTGAACACGAGAACTAGATAAAGTATTTCGATGCATTTAGATGTACACTCCTCAAAAAATTTATACCAAGTTTCCAGGTTTTAGCTAACTTTCACCCGGAACTTTTCACAATTACAACCCAATTCAATTTGCATATTTATACTTTGACACTCCCTCAATCAAAAAGTTTCTTGGTTACATTTTTGGCAACTAAAAAAATGACTCTAAATTGATCAGGGCTGATTGGCTGCTGAAAACATAACCAGAAGTTTATTCTTACTTTGATTTAGAACAACTTCGTAATGACTATTCAGTAATGGTTTTAGAGTTTTCTAATGGTCATCTGATTGTCGGAGGCATCAATTACTTTATACCTATTATCAGTAGTGTATATATATCTAATATCTTATGATTGCTGTTAGCAGTAGGTATATATCTAGTCTATGAAATGGTTTCGATAAAAGAGTAAAAATAAAGAGAAGGATATTCACAGAACCAATGCAGTTTTTCAGTGCAATCAATTTTACTGTTCCTCTGTTGGCAAGTGCCACAGAATCAGCAGATAGTTCAATGGTGGTAGCAGCCGTGCTACTGAGTTTAGTAGTAATTTACCTCGCCAGCAAAATTGGTGGAGAATTATCGAACAAAGTGGGTTTGCCCCCGGTTTTAGGTGAACTTGTGGGTGGTGTCATAGTTGGCACATCTGTATTACATCTGTTGGTATTCCCAGAAGGTGGTACAGACAGTTCTAGTTCATTAATCATGACTTTCCTGCAAATCACTGCTGGTTTAACTCCAGAAGCCACTCCACAGGTGTTTGCTGCACAGTCAGAGGTAGTATCTGTTTTAGCAGAACTGGGCGTGATTATCCTGCTATTTGAAATTGGCTTAGAGTCCAATTTAAAAGACCTAATGGATGTGGGTATTCAAGCTGTAGTTGTGGCAATTGTGGGGGTAGCAGTACCCTTTGCCGCAGGTACAGTTGGCTTAATGACTTTGTTTGGTATCAGTGCTGTACCGGCGATTTTTGCAGGGGCAGCTTTAACTGCTACTAGTATAGGGATTACCTCCAAAGTCCTCTCAGAATTGGGGCGTTTGAATTCTAAAGAAGGGCAGATTATTCTCGGTGCGGCGGTGATAGATGATGTACTGGGAATTATTGTCTTAGCTGTAGTGGCTAGTTTGGCGAAAGATGGCGCAGTAGATGTGGGTAATGTCATTTATTTAATTATCAGCGCTACCGCTTTTCTCGTTGGTGCAATTGTTTTGGGGAATGTTTTTAATAAATCCTTCGTTGCGATCGCTGATAAACTCAAAACACGTGGCGAATTAGTCATACCGGCATTTATCTTCGCTTTTGTCATGGCCTATCTTGCCGCTGTTATCCACTTAGAAGCAATTCTCGGAGCTTTTGCAGCAGGGTTAGTCCTAGAAGAAACCGATAAACGCAAGGAACTGCAAAAGCAAGTTATTCCTATTGCCGATATGCTAGTACCTGTGTTCTTCGTCGCCGTTGGGGCAAAAACCGATTTGGGAGTTCTAAACCCAGCAATTCCCAGTAATCGCGAAGGTTTAATTATGGCAATTTTCCTGATTACAGTTGCCATTATTGGTAAAGTGATCACAGGTTTAGCCGTGTTTGGTCAACCCAATATTAACCGGTTGGCAATTGGTGTGGGGATGATTCCCAGAGGTGAGGTAGGCTTGGTATTTGCCGGTGTTGGTGCAGCTAGTGGCGCTCTCTCAAAACCCCTAGGAGCAGCAATTATTATGATGGTAATTCTGACTACCTTTTTAGCTCCCCCTCTGCTAAGATTCGTCTTTCCCGAATCAAAAACCGCAGCTACTTTAGATGACGGTGCCTCGGATACATTGTTAGCAATTGCAACAGCAAATGACAGTAAGAATTTGGAAGTCACTTCAGATTCTCAGGAGAGCTTGAATAAGTAGAAGTAGTCTTTATTGTGGTTTGTACTTGTCCATAATCAACTGTGGACAAGTATACTTTGGCTACTTTTTTTCAGTACCTTATATCTCAACAATATTCAGTCCAGCTAATTGCTATTTCCCAATCCCCAGTTCAGGACAGGCGTGTTTACAGCAGTTACCTCGACCCCTTACTACTTAACGGAAACTTATATTTCTCAATCGCCGTCTCCTGTGATAGTTAATTGTCGTTGGTTTTATCGTTCTTGTTAGGATTCGGAATGACCTTGGGTTCTATCCTGCCTCTACTTATTTGTGATGGTGTGAAAGTTTTCTAGTCATGAGGGAGTAGCTCCCACTAACTTCACTTGTACAGTTGACAGCGGTGGGTTTTATTGTAAATTTAGATTCAATGACGCACCTAAAAATCAGTTTTTTCTGCCGTCAAGTGTCACAAAATAGAGTTGTCCAAACGTAATTAATTCTGACTACCTTTTTGTGGCTATCATCTAAAAGTCATTTATTATGTATTTTGATTTCAGTAGCAGTGTCAAAGTTTAATATTAAATTTGAGATTTCGATAATAGCCTTGTGGTGAGAGATTTTAATTGACAATCCAAAATTATTATACGTGGTGATTGTGTGCAGATTTGCCAAAATTTTGAGATATTAATGACTTACATAAATGTAAATCAGGAGAAATAACTTTGAAGCTACACTACTTACTACCCAGTACAGTTGGAACTATTCTTTTACTATCCTCCCCGACTTTAGCTGCGAAATTGGAATCTTGGCGGTTTGATAGCAATCAAAACCGACTAGAAATTAATACTTCGGGCGCTGTCCAACCTCAAGCGCAACTCATTTTTAACCCCACACGGTTGGTAATTGATTTACCAAACACCGAATTTGGGCGATTCCTTCGGAGCGCTTCGCTATCGCAATTAACTCAACCAGTAGGTGGTGCAATTCGTTCCATTCGTGTTGGACAGTTTGACAAACAAACGACGCGCTTAGTTGTGGAACTGGCACCTGGTTATACTCTCGACCCCAATCTGGTTAAATTTGTAGGTATATCGGCTAACCGATGGACAGTACAATTGCCAAAACTAGAATTTGAGCAAGCAGCCGCACCCCCTGACACCAATAATAATACTTATAATTTAGTCACCATAGACTCCCAAGATTCCCAGACTAAACCTGAGTTTTCCACAGCGGCCAACACTACAGCCGGGATTACTCAAATTCAAAGATTACAAGTCACAGGAGATGGTTTTTTTATTCGTACTAATGGCGGTAATTCTCAGGTTAAGATAACCCGTAGCCGCGATAGCGAAGCGCTGCTGCGAAGCGCAGATCGCACTACCATATTTATGGATATTGCTGGTGCAACTTTATCACCTAGTCTATCCCCAAGAAATTTATCAGTAAATAAGCATGGTGTCAGCCGCATAGAATTCACCCAGCTGCGAACTAAACCAGCATCTGTCCGTATGACATTACGGGTGAACAAAGATAGCCCCGACTGGCGAGCAAGTATCAGTAGTGTGGGCGGCTTGATTCTACTACCGACTAAAGGTGTTGTCCGCTTACCTCAAAACAGTAATCAATCAACAAGCATTTCTGCCAACCCTAGCAACCCAAATGTTACCAACGCCCCAGCTACTATTCAGTCTGTGGAATTAGCTGGTAATAACACCCAACTACTGATTAGAGCTAATCAAACTTTATCTGCTCAGGGTAGTTGGGATAGAACTACTGGACTATTTCGCATCACTATTCCCAATGCTAAATTAGCTCCCAGTGTCAAAGGTCCTACTTTTGATGCCAATAGTCCTGTTCTCCGGGTACGTCTGCAACCACAAGCACCGAACACTGTAGTTATTTTTGTCCAACCAGCATCGGGAGTGAGAATTGGGGAACTCAACCAGGTCGGCAATCAGCTTCTGGCTTTACAATTACAACGATACGCTCAAGTCAGACCCCCAATTAGTTTACCTCCCTTACCATCACCAAATAGCGGACAATTACCAGACCCAAATATAAAGACTCCTCAGCCCAGACCCCGCCGCTCAGTTCCTAAAGGTAAATTATTAGTTATGATTGACCCTGGACACGGAGGTAAAGACCCTGGAGCGGTCGGTATTGCCGGCATACAGGAAAAAAATCTTATCTTACCCATTAGTAAAAGGGTAGCCGCGATTTTGCAGCAAAACGGCGTACAAGCAGTTATGACTAGGGATTCTGACTATTTTGTTACTCTCCCAGGACGAGTAGCAATGGCAGAAAGAGCTAATGCCGATGTTTTTGTCAGCATTCATGCTAATTCAGTCGGTCTGAGTCGTCCTGATGTTAGTGGCTTAGAAACTTATTATTACGAAAGCGGTCTGAGTTTAGCTCGAATTGTTCACAACAGAATTCTTCAAAGTGTCAATGTCAGAGATCGGAAAGTACGGAAAGCTAGATTTTACGTCCTGAGAAAAAGCTCTATGCCCTCAATTTTAGTGGAAGTAGGTTATGTAACTGGTAGAGAAGATGTTGCCAAGCTCAGGACTTCAGCTTATCAAAATCAAATGGCAGAAGCGATCGCTCAAGGAATTCTCCAGTACCTAAAGCAAAGGTAAGTAATTTAATTTCCAGTATTCAGTAAATAGACTTAATGATTTATTGAATATGAAATTGTATTTATCAGCAACGTTACCTGATTAGTCGTTCGGCTGGGAGAAATGGAATTTTCTGATTCCGGTTAATGTTGATAGCTCTTTTTGGTGTAATCTGATGCTTTGCAGGCTAAATTAATTTACTCTTATAGGATGGCAAAATTTACAGCCTATGCTATAGTGTTACGCCATTAGCTGTGTCTCGATACCAGCGCAAAGCCAAAGTTTGGGCGGTAAAGGTAGGTGTGAGGATTTACCAAGATGTTGAGATATTGACGGCTCCCATGAATGCGAATCAGGAGAAAGGACTGTGAAACTACACTGGTTAATACCCAGCACTTTTGGAACCATCTTCATGCTATCGTCGCCTGCTATGGCTGCGAAATTGGAATCTTGGCGGTTTGATAGCAATCAAAACCGACTAGAAATTAATACTTCGGGCGCTGTCCAACCCCAAGCGCAACTCATTTTTAACCCCACACGGTTGGTAATTGATTTACCAAACACCGAATTTGGGCGATCGCAATTAACTCAACCAGTAGGGGGGGCAATTCGCGCTATCCGCATTGGACAGTTTGACAAACAAACGACGCGCCTAGTTATAGAATTCACTCCTGGTTATACCATAGACCCCAATCTGGTCAAATTTACCGGGGCTAGTAGTAGCCGCTGGATAGTACAATTACCAAATTTAGAAGCGGAAGCAGCACCTGCCTCTGGTTATATAGGTCAGCAAGCAGCAGAAACCCCCGCACTCATACCTCCCTCATCACCATTTACCCCAGCAGCCTCCCCCAAAAATATTTACAATATGGTGACAACTACTCCTGTCACCTTACCGAACCAAGACATAGCAGCTAAAATAACAAGGGAAGTAGTTCAAATTGAGAACTTGCGGGTAACAGGCGATGGGTTTTTCATTCAGACTAGTGGTGGTAATCCCCAAATTCAAGTTAATCGCAGCGAAGATAACCGCATTATCAATCTTGACATTACTGGCGCAGCCTTATCATCAAATCTGAAACAACGAGATCAGTTGATTAATCGCTATGGTGTCAACCGGATCGAATTTACCCAACTTTCTAGTAAAACCCCTACTGTTCGCATGACTTTGCGGGTGGATAGCAACAGCCCCGATTGGCGGGCAACATCTGGTGGTACTAGCGGTTTTGTTTTACTGCCTAATCGTCTGAGTAGAGTTAAAGAAAATCAACCTGCTATTTCAAATGTTAGTGCAAATGTTAGCAACTCCCCAGCTACAATTCAGTCTGTAGAACTGGCTGGTAATGGGACACAACTACTGATTAGAGCTGACCAAGCTGTATCTGCCACTGGAAACTGGGATAGAACCACTGGACTATTTCGCATCACTATTCCTAATGCTAAGTTAGCTAATCGGGTAACAGGCCCTGCTTTTAATGCTAATAGTCCCGTCCTCAGGGTACGCCTACAACCCCAAGCAAACAACACTGTATTGGTCTTTGTTCAACCTGCATCAGGTGTGCAAATTGGAGAACTCAATCAGTTTGGAGAGAAGCTTTTAGCTCTACAGTTACAACGCTCTCGTCAGTCAACGCCTCCAATTAGCTTACCTCCCTTACCATCAGTTAATAGCAGACAACTACCAGACCCAAGTACAGACAATTCGCAAATACGCAGCCAGCCTCAACCACGTCAATCAGTTCCCAGAGGGAAACTACTAGTAGTAATTGACCCCGGACATGGTGGTAAAGATTCAGGCGCTCCCGGTCTGGGTGGTTTGTTGGAAAAGGATGTTATTCTCCCAATCGGCAAAAGAGTAGCTGCTATTTTGGAGCAAAATGGCGTTCAAGCTGTGATGACGCGAGATGCTGACTTTTTCGTGGAACTACAAGGGCGGGTAGATATAGCAGAACGAGTCAATGCAACTTTGTTTGTTAGCATTCACGCTAATGCAGTAGATAATCGTCCTGATGTTAATGGTTTAGAAGTATATTATTACGACAGTGGTTATGGTCTAGCCGAATCTGTTCGCAAGGCTATCCTTCAGGATATTGGTACTATCAAAGATAGAGGAACTCGTAAAGCTAGATTCTATGTCCTCAGAAAAAGTTCTATGCCCTCGATTTTAGTGGAAACAGGCTATATGACTGGTAGGGAAGATAATCCTCGTTTAGGATCACGAGAATACCAAAATCGGATGGCTGATGCGATCGCTCGTGGTATTCTCAAGTACTTACAACAAAGATAAGAATACACTACGTTAAAAATGTAGTCCAAATTACTAATTACAAAAAACAGAATTTAGTGGTCAACCAGCAGATTGTCTGCTAAATTCTGTATTTTAAATAGCAAAATCTAAATCAATATTTGCCTGTGTATTCATCCTCTATTTTTGAAGGTAATCTTGACGATTTCTCTGATAAAGAACCTCAACGCTCTCCCATTGGGGTGTTTGACAGTGGTGTAGGTGGACTGACAGTACTGCGACAAATTTATAAGCAACTTCCCAATGAATCAATTATTTACTTTGGGGATACAGCTCACCTTCCTTATGGGATTCGTTCACAAACAGAAATTTTACAATATGTCAGGGAAATTCTGGACTGGATGCAACAGCAACGGGTGAAAATGGTGATTATGGCTTGTAACACCAGTTCTGCCCTCGCACTAGAAAATGTCCGTCAAGAATTTAATTTCCCTATTCTGGGGGTAGTCCTACCAGGAGCGAAGGCAGCCGTACAGCAAGGTAAGCGAATTGGTGTCATTGCTACCCCAGCTACTGCCAAAAGCAATGCCTATCGTCAAGCTATTATGGAAATACAACCCGATGTCCAAGTCTGGCAAGTTAGTTGTCCAGAATTTGTGCCCCTAATTGAGCAAAATCGCATTCACGACCCTTACACAATGGAAGTGGCAAGATCCTATTTAGAACCGTTAATTAAACAAGAAATTGACACTTTGGTCTATGGTTGTACCCATTATCCCCATTTAGCACCAATATTGCGATCGCTCCTCCCCTCACACGTTAAACTAGTTGACCCAGCTGTTCATGTCGTGGCAGCTTGCGCTCAAGAGTTAGACCTATTAAGTATCAGAAATAATTATCTCCCAATGCCTACTCGTTTTGCTGTTAGTGGTTGTCCACAACAATTTGCTCAGTCTGGATTGCACTGGTTAGGCTATACCCCTCTGGTAGAACAGGTATACCTGACTGATGCCACAGTATCCTAGTACCGAGTACCGAGTACCGAGTTGAAAGTCAATAGTCCATAGTTAATGACAGAAGAGCCATTGCGTTGCAAGGCTTCCCCCCGTTGTCGCAACTGGCGTAGCGCTCTAGAGAGGAATCAAGAGTGTGGTCTAAATACATGAAAACTGCGGTAACTTTTTTACTCAACACTCAGTACTCGGTACTCGGTACTTTTTTATTGGCTATTGACTACCTCAGTCACCTTTGTTCTTAATCCTCTTTCCTGCTTCTGCATAGCTTTAGACCCACTTTTAATCACACTATTTCCACCTGTTCGTTTTGCCAGTGCTAATAATAAGTAGACGGTGAATAAATATCCAGCAGCTAAAATAAATACCATCATAGGCATATTTCCATAAATCATTGTTCTACCAGCTCTGCTTTCAAAGGAAGATCAAATTGCATACAAAAATAGTAGAACTCCAGCCAATTAAGTACATTCTTAATTGCTGTAGCTGGCTATGCAAAGCCACCCAGTAGAGTTTTAAAAAACCCTCTGGTCAACCAATTTATTATTTAATTTATTTTTTCGCAGACCACACATCCGACAGCAGTTAAATTGCTCAATAGCAACTTAAAACTGCACTCCTCAGCAGTCTACCCAGTCTGCGTTATTTACCCTCACACCAATCGAGTAAGAGCTACACTTATGCTCAACCTTAGCTGAAAAGGTGTAGTGGCTTCCCTAACAGAAAGCACATAATCTAACCCAAAAGGTCTGCTGATCGCACAGCAAACAATTAGGAATCATTCCCTTCATTCTGTCGGCGACCTGTTATTTTAGACTCACAACTCGAATGAGTAAAATCACCTAATGATGATTTACTTTTTTTGGGAGTGAATATCTCAAAGATTTAAAATTCCTATACATTAGCGTAACACAACAGATATGCATTTTCAGCTAACTTCCAGACTAAATTTCAAATTTTCTCAAAGTTGACACACAATTTTTAGATCACCCAGTCTCACCCGGAAAGAAGTAATGTGTAATTAGTTAATCAGTGAAGGAAAAACCAATTGATTGATGTTCAGATCATGGACAGGCTTCTAAATGACTGCCAATAATAAATTTTTTTCTTGCCAATAGAAATTTATGTAATACAAGTAATTCAAGATAGCATTAGCTTTTTCAGGGTTTTTACGATGAATTGAGGATGGGATTCCCTGAGGAAAACTTTGCGCTGGCACTGGGTTATCTTAAAATGAGTAAAGGATATGTAAACTTTCGTAACCTAAGTCAGAGTCCACCCATCCATGACCCCAGCCACCTCCCTGTTCACCCCTGTGGAAGCAGACCTGCGAATACTAGCAGATAACCTCACACAGCTAGTTGGAAATCGCCACCCCATACTCTATGCAGCAGCCGAACATTTGTTTGGAGCCGGGGGAAAGCGTATCAGACCAGCAATCGTGCTGCTAATATCACGGGCAACCATGCTAAAACAAGATATTACGCCCCGTCATCGTCGCCTAGCAGAGATTACGGAAATGATCCACACAGCCAGCTTGGTACACGATGATGTAGTGGATGAGTCCGACGTACGCCGTGGTGTACCTACTGTTCATAGTTTGTTTGGTAATCGCATTGCTGTACTAGCAGGAGATTTTCTCTTTGCTCAGTCGTCTTGGTATTTAGCAAATCTGGATAACTTGGATGTAGTCAAACTGCTTTCAGAAGTGATCATGGATTTTGCATCTGGGGAGATCCAACAAGGGTTAAATCATTTTGACACTAATCTTGCTACGGAAACTTACCTGAAAAAGAGCTATTACAAAACAGCCTCATTAATTGCCAACAGTTCTAAAGCGGCTGGATTACTTAGCGAAGTTTCCCCAGAGAGAGCCGAAAATTTGTATAACTACGGTAAGCATATTGGTCTGGCATTCCAAATAGTAGATGATATTCTAGATTTCACTAGTTCTACAGATACTTTAGGTAAACCAGCCGGATCGGATCTCAAAAGCGGTAATCTAACTGCACCAGTATTATTTGCCTTAGAGGAACAACCTTATCTAGAAGCGTTGATTGAAAGAGAGTTTGCCCAAGAGGGAGATTTAGAGCAGGCACTAGGGCTGATTTCAGATAGCCAAGGCATACAGAGAGCTAGAGAATTAGCTGCTCATCATGCTAAGGTGGCGGCTGAACATATTGCTACTCTAGAACCCTCAGATTCACTGCAAGCATTAATTAATATGACTGATTATGTACTGAGTCGGCCCTATTAGAGAATTTTGGATTTTGGATTTTAGGTTCAATCGCAAATCCAAAATCTAAAATCTAAAATTGATTCAAGCAATATCAGGAGGCACTTGCTGACTGGGTCTGTGTTGTTGCAAGTTTTGCTGAATTAGGTTTTGCAGTTCAGTTCGCTGCACTTCAATCGCATCGCTGGTTGTGCCAGGAGTCTCAAAAAAAACTATACTATCTACTGGTGCTAATGCCACCAGTTGAAACAAAATATGAATTACTGGAACGGCTTTAGCTACTGCTTGAGGGTCAAGCCCAGCAGATGAGAACAGAGAAACATCCTGTAATCTAGGAAAGGCGTAAACTACGTGCTTTTCTAATTCTGGATTTGCCCTGTTCCTCAATGTAGTTAAAATCCAGCTTGACTGCAAATTTTGGAGAATATAGTACTGGGGGTAGCGTAACTTTTGGGCGATCGCACTCAGCACAGGGGCAATTGTGGCTACAAGTTTTGGTGTCACACCATCCTGAGGTGCATTCTTAATTAATAATTGAATTTGTACTTCTAGATCCGTCATGACTTGTAAATAGCTCCTGAGTAATGTCCAAAATATTAAAGCAGGAAACAGTGAACAGGGAACAGTTACAACTGACCACTGATAGCTTATACGCAAAATATATCAAGCTAACACCCACAGCCCTACAGGTTGTGTTTAAGTATGTTAGGGTCTTTTTAAAATTCAGACTATGAATTCAGCCGCAACTGCAACTACTCAGGGAGAGAATTCTATCGGCGTGGAGGTTATATTTCAATTCCTATTGAAGGAGCTACAGCAGTCAACCAAGGCTTCTGAAAAGAATTGCCACAATGTGGCATTGCGAATTGCTGGTGAAGTCCTGCGAATTTGTAATGAAAGTAAACGCATCCAAGCTTCCGGTGAAATAGAAAGTGCCGCCATGACCTTAGCCCGACATCGGCTGCAACAGTGTCTCAGGTACTATCAATTGGGTTCTAATCGGGGCAGGGTAGAACTACACAGTACTCTAAGTGCAATCATCTATCGCTATATTAATCCTCCTCAAAAGCAATTAAGCTATCAAGGGCGGCTGACTATCATAGAAGATTTTCTCCAGAGTTTTTATCTGGAGGCATTGAATGCTTTCCGCAGGGAGAATCAACAAGAACCGACCTACCGCCCCCAAACCTTACTAGAATTGTCCGAATATATGGCATTTACCGAGCGCTATGGTAAACGCCGGATTCCTTTACCAGGAAGACAACAACAGCTAATTATCCTGCGAGCGCAAACTTTCTCACAACAGCAACCGCCAGAAACTAGTATAGACATAGAAAAAGCTGCTGAAGGTGGTAGTGGTGAATCGGATGGATTTTGGGAAGATCCAGCCATACAACAGTTGAGATCAGCAATGGCGATGCAACCTGAACCTGAACCTGAAGAAGACACCCTGCGGTCTGTTGTGATTACCGAATTAATGAATTATCTCGAACAACGACAACAATCAGACTGTGCTGATTACTTCTCCCTCCGGCTTCAGGATTTATCCGCGCCGGAAATTGAGTCGATTTTGGGTTTAACCTCACGTCAGCGAGACTATTTACAGCAACGTTTTAAGTATCATTTAATTCGGTTTGCACTCTTGCATCGTTGGGAATTGGTTCATGAATGGTTGGAAGCTTCTTTACCTACTAATTTAGGCTTGACCCCCCACCAATGGCAAGTCTACACAGCGCAGTTAGATGATCAAGAAATGTCATTACTAGAGTTGAAGCAACAAAGTCAATCTGATGAAACAATTGCCAAAACTTTAGGATTGTCAATGGCACAACTACAAAAACGGTGGTTTAAAATTTTGGAACAAGCTTGGGAAATTCGTAACTCATTAGTGTCCGGATCTAGTGCATCTACCCATGAATAGTGACTCACAACCCTTACAATCCGAGTAACTCAATTGGTTTTTGGCAGATAATGTCAAACCGGCGAGCATCCCTCGGTAGATTGTGAGAAAATTGATGGGTTAGAAGACCCTCTCAAGGAAGCCACTACATTATAAAGTGGTGAGCCAGAGTTGGGAGGAAAACCCCAAACCTTTCAACTAGGAGAAATTCCTACTGTGCAAGAACGTTTTCAAGCCGTCCTTAAGCGTCGGTTACAAGTCGAAATCCAAGACCACCCACCTTTGTTCCCTTGGGAAAGCCAATTAATAGATTATCCAGAATTTGTCGAAGAGCCGTCGATTGCCTTAGTTCCTGCCTGGGGGTGGTTGGCACAGCAATCGAAACTCAATCTGCCAGTTACTTTACCAGACAAAATTTTCCAACAATTGATGGAAAAGTGTCAGTTATTACTGACATCTTCTCTACCCTTAGGTCCTAAATTGGTTCAGGCGGTAGAGAGCTTTTTTCCTGAAGATTACCAGTTAATAAATGATTTAGCTGGGTTGGTACTCAGAAGCGCCTATCGTTCCGTAGATGCTCTGGAAACAATACCCAATATTCAGAGGGATTACTCAGATTTACAACCACGTCAGCAAATGGCGTTGTCGTTAATGGCAGCTAAACAACTGCTAGAAAATCTGACTCTGCCAATTTCATTCACCAATCCGGTGATAGAAAAACAATGGCAAACTACGGCTGGGACTCTAAGTATCAGAGTAGAATTACAGTTGTTGGGTAAGCTAACTAAGTTACGTATTCATAGTGAGTTACCTACTCAAGGAGTTTTGAAGCTGCGAATGAATGGTACTCAAGGTTACGCTTCTGGTACACCAGAGGTAGTTGCACAATCTTCGGTTTTAGCTAAACCGAGTGTTGAATTATACTGTGAGCGTACTAACCAGAATTATACTCTGGAAGTTAAATGCCCAGAACTAGAACAACAGCCATTGTTATTGGCAATTAATCTCACGCTGTAATTCAAATTACCGATCTATCACTCTCAGTTGATTAACGCTGATAAAAAGATGATTATCCTGGTTTTCAAATTTACTCCTCTTTGCAAAAACACTAATTAAGGCATCTATTAGGAAGTAACTATGAGCAGGACACTTGCAAAAAATGCGTAGATTCCCCTAGATGCTTGAAGGGAGTCTATGGCTAGGATAGGGTTGGGCTAAGATAGAAGACAAGGTAATCAGTTTTTTGCCCTAGTATTGTGTCCGTAGCGTCTACATCATAGTTCTACTTACCTAAAAATGTTAAATTTCTCCAGGATAAATCGGTTTTTTCGCGTACCTGTAGGTGATGACTGGCCGCAAGCTAGACAGCGGTCATCTTTAGCAGAAGTGGAAGATTCAATCCTTTTACGGTTTCTAGTGTTAGGGTTGGTAATTTTAGGAACTGTGGCGACGGATATTGCATCTGAGACTACCTTTAGTCTTTGGGCAGTGCCTCTGAGTATAGTGGGTACAATTTGGAGTTACTACCGTCGTCGCAATGCTAATATTCCAGTCAAGTTTTGTATTGCCATAGGAATGTTAGTGGCTTTGGGTGCTTTTTTTGGCCGATTCCTGGGTGATTGGAATGATACACGACTGAGTTTGGCACAGTTACTAATTGAGCTTCAGGTGCTGCACAGCTATGATACGCCCCGGCGTAAGGACTTGGGGTATTCAATTGTGATCGGTTTAATACTATTAGGTGTAGCTGCAACATTAAGTCAAACTATGGGGTTTGCACCTGTGCTGCTGTTATTTTTAGGACTGGCTCTACCGACTTTAGTTTTAGACTATCGATCGCGCTTGGGTTTAAAACCAACAAAAAAAGAGAAGTTTACCAAAAAGAATACTGCTAGTTCCAATTTAAAAGTTTTAATTGTCAATTTTTTAGTAATTTTGGGGATAGGACTAGGCATTTTCGCTATTTTGCCCCGATTTCCTGGTTATCAACTACGTTCTTTTCCTGTCAGTGCGCCGATTGAATTAAAGGGCAATTTTACAGGACGCAGTATTATTAACCCTGGCTATGTCCGTGAAGGTAATGGTGGTAATGGGAATGGCACTGGACAGGGAAGCAGTGGTGAAGCAGGTAAGGTAGATAATAATTTTTATTACGGTTTTAATAGCGAGATGAACCAAAACCTGCGGGGGGAGATGAAACCCAAGGTAGTGATGCGGGTAAGATCCCAAGCAGAAGGCTTTTGGAGAGTTCTAGCTTTTGACCGTTATACAGGTAAGGGATGGAAAATTTCTCGTAATGATCAAGTTACTACTTTGAGGAGATCATCTTGGAATTACAGAATTTTTGTTGATCTCCCACTAATGAGAACTCCAACAAAAGAAGTAGTACAAACTTATAATGTGGTGTCAGATTTGCCTAATCTGATACCTTCTTTGTCTTATCCCAAAGAAATCTACTTTCCTGGGCCTGTAATCGCGGTTGATCCAGAAGGAGGTTTGCGATCGCCTGTACAATTATCAGAAGGGATGACTTATACGGTAGTTTCGGAAGTTCCCTACCGCGATCGCACTTTGTTAGGTAAAGCTACAAATAAATACTCAACAGACATTAAAAATCATTACCTGCAAATCCCGCCAGAAATTTCTGAAAAAGTCCGCAAACAAACCGAAGAAATTCTGGCTAACTATAATCGCCAACGGGTTTCCCGAACAGAAGATACTAGAACCCTCAATTCAGCTTACGAAAAGACTCTTTACCTAGCTCAGTATCTCAAACAAAATTATTCTATTCCTGAAAACCCTTTAGGATTACCTTATTTAGATGAAAAAGATGATTTGGTAGAATCCTTTTTGTTTAAAAATCAAGGAGGCTATCCAGACCACTTTGCTACCGTGTTAACTATGATGCTGCGTTCGATTGGTATTCCAGCAAGGTTAGTAGCGGGGTTTGCACCAGGAGAATTTAATCCATTTACGGGGATGTATATTGTCCGTAACACCGATGCTTACTCCATGACAGAAGTTTATTTTCCTCAATATGGATGGTTCGCTTTTGATCCAATTCCCAATCATCCTTTAATTCCTCCTTCCATTGAAGAAGATCAGACTTTTAGCGTGTTGCGTCAGTTTTGGAGTTGGGTAGCTGGTTGGCTACCTTCACCGGTGACAGGGTTGCTAAATAATGTATTTGGGACAATGTTTAGCTGGTTCTTGAGAGCGATCGCTTGGTTTTTAGCTTTATTTTCTCAAGGTTGGTTAGGTGTATTAACTGGCTTAATTGTCGGGACAACTACAGCCTTCCTTGGTTGGTTGAGTTGGGTACAATGGCGAAAATGGCTCAACCGTAGTTGGTTAAAGAAATTACCCCCAATGGAAAGCCTGTATCAACAAATGCTGCAATGGACAGCCGAAAAAGGTTTAGGTAAACATCCAGCACAGACACCTTTGGAATACGCCCAAGTTTCATATCAACAACATCCCAGAGAAACTGCTCAGGTGATAGATGAAATTTGCCAAGCTTATGTGAGTTGGCGTTATGGAGGTCATATTCCTAATTGGAAGCAATTACAGCAACGGTGGCAAACAATAAAAAAAGCGGCAATAACTCAAACACGCAAACAATAATATATATCGGTTGAGGGGAGAGAAGGAAATTTAACTCTCCTCATTTCCGCCTAATAGGTTGTTTGATTATAATTTTTCCTATATCTTTAGAAAGATTTTTAGTAAATTTAGTTGATAAATAGCTAAAAAAAAGCAGTTGTTATTAAAAAACTCAATTTAGCTAGACTTTAGGCGTTGTAACTACGATTCTTTAGATATAACATGGGAATAAGTTTATCACAAGCTTTTTCTAGCGCCTTTAGCGTCAGTTTTTTATGGAAATTCAGTTAATCAACATCGGTTTTGGCAACATCGTATCCGCCAATCGAGTAGTTGCCATTGTCAGTCCAGAATCTGCTCCAATTAAGCGCATCATTACCGATGCTAGGGATAGAGGACAACTGATTGATGCCACCTATGGTCGTCGGACTAGGGCTGTAATTATCACTGATTCCAGCCACGTAATTTTATCGGCGATTCAGCCGGAGACAGTAGCAAATCGCTTTGTCATTTCCCGTGATCATCAGACTGTAGATAATTAGTTAGAGGTGGGGCTGTCAACCCCCCCTATTTGCACCATATCGGCATTAGGATATGAATTAGATAGGTGTTCTGTCACCATTGCTACAAATTCTTTAGTTACAGCTTGCTCTGGCAACTAACACGTAAACAATGCGAGAGATTGGTAGCCCCGTCTTTTGAAAGCGGGGTGGAAAATCGACTCGCGCGGATTTATCCGCAATCAAAAATGGTAAACTATCTGTAGCAAGTAGGAATAACCATCTACGTGATGAAACATCCTAGTAAGGTGAAATCCCTGCAACGTAGACCCGACTATTGATTAGCACGACTAAACGAGCAAGTAATGGCAGGATGTTGAGCGTACCTTATTGGCATAGTAATGGACGTAGGATCGCAAAATAATTAGTGAAAGTAAGCGCAATGACAGCATCTTTTGATAGTTGTTTTGAGCGTCTAGGGGGATGTTTGACTATCCCTTTTGAGCAAGTCTTAAAGAATCTGCCTCTCTTTAGAGGGCAGAGGGTGAAAAGACTAATGAATAATGTCTATTGATGAATTAATTCACAAGTTGAACGGATAATGCAAGTTTTACCCATCCCTAGTGGTGCTACTACGAAAGAATGCCCGTCTCTGGGTAAGCTGATTGTTTTGACAGGTCCTAGTGGAGTCGGCAAAGGTACTTTAATGCGATCGCTTCTCCAGCGTCATCCAGAACTGTATTATTCAGTATCTGTAACGACTCGTTCCCCCCGACCAGGAGAAACCAACGGCGAAAACTATTACTTTATCTCCCGCAACGATTTTGAACAATTAGTTGCTCAAGGGGAATTCTTGGAATGGGCAGAATTTGCTGGTAACTATTACGGTACACCCCGTGCAGCTGTGCTTGACCACATTCAGTCTGGTAAGTTGGTGGTGCTAGAAATTGAACTAGAAGGAGCTAGACAAATTCGGGCTTCTTTCCCTAGCGCCCACAGCATTTTTATTTTGCCGCCGTCATTTTCAGAATTGGAGAAACGGATACGCGGACGAGGACAAGATTCTCAAGAAGCGATCGCTCGTCGTCTCCACCGCGCCGAAGAAGAAATCAAAGCCGCAAATGAATTTGATACTCAAATCGTGAATGACGATTTTGACACTGCTGTCAATCAAATTGAAACGGTTGTATTTGAACAAATAACGATTTAACAACACACTTATTCTGGTAATAGGTAATAGGTAATAGCAATAAATCAATCACAACTACCCATTACCCATTACCTGAAATCAAATTAACCCACTAGACCTTGAATGAGTCCCAAATTACCAGTCAAAAAGTAAGCAACTACTGCACCACCAATACCACCAATTAAGAAAGCACTGGCAAAGTTATTCCAGCTTTCTTTGGAGTTAAAAGCATCTACTGGAGGATTGGGAACAGTAACGCTGGCAAGTGCTTTGTCAGGATTACTATTGGCATATAGGGATAGACAGGCTGTGAGAATTACAACCAAGCCAATACTACCCAGCAACCCAGCTAAATTAGCATTAGGTGCATCCCGCAGTGGACCCAATTTAGCAAATGGTCCAAATAACAAATAACCATGCGCCATACCGACTTCTAGACCCCTTCTAGAAGGATTTAGACCAGGGCGATAAGCGGGCAAGTTATTAATAAACCACTTGACCAACGGAGAAGAATTAATTGGGGTTTCTAGATTTCCATCCTGTGGATCACGTCCAGCAGGTCTAACTGTCTCCCGATTTCTGGGGTCACTGGGAAGATTCTTGGATCTATCTACTGCTTGCGCCATATTTTTATGTTGCCTCTAAATTCAGAATGGTGGCATTTATTTTCAGTAGTAGGGGCGAATTGCAATTCGCCCTTACTTATCAGTCTGTTAACCGATATAAATCTCGGTTTTTCACCCTATGGTAGAGGATGGAAAAGTAAGTCCGGGAAAAAGCGGTTAAATTCGATCAAAATGCCTGCTGTGATTGTCAGCCAGATGGTAGCTGCCACAGGTGCTGTAGAAATAAACTTCATCAAATAGGATGATTCGCTTTTGTCAGCCATGAATTTAGTCTCCAAAAACAGGTGAATGAGTTCAGATGAATTAGCGTGGAGAAACAGTAATTTCTGAATCTTTCGCTGTTAATTCGCCTGAGAGAAGTTCTTTAATTGCTGCTGCTGGCCAAGCAAACCCAGTGGTAATAATGGGGAGTGCTATACCCAAATCGATTTGGATTTCTTTTTGTTCAGCATCCGAACCCTTTTTGATCGCTTGTAGATAAGCGCGACCAACCCAACCAATCCAACCAGCAATATAGAGGAAGAGAATGCTGGGGATTAAAAAGTCACCAGCGCGGTCTAGGCGACCATCTACAATCAGGTGAGGATAACCTTCTGGTCCACACAGCGCCTGAGAATAACGCTCAAACCGCTTTTTGCCTGATTCAGGGTCAGCAGTGGTGTTACGGGCATTTTGTGCTAGTGCTTGAAATGCGGGAGAGTCTTTACAGGGTACAAGGTTAGCGCCTAAAGCTTGAGCTTGAGGAGCAAAATTGAACCAAAGACCAATCGCTAAAATCAAAGCAAACAATCGTCGCATGGAGTTGTTTCCTTTTATTACAAAACAAGAAGTTCTTTGTACAAAACGAAGCGGCTTGTACAGTGTTTTAATTTGCATAACTAGCAAGTCATCATACTCTTGGGCGGGAACCGAGTAAAGTTTAAGTAAATAAAAGTTAAAGCTTCTCAACCAAAAGTAAGAATTGGGGACTGGGAACTGGGAAAAATTCATCACAATCACCAATCTCTATGCCAACCGTTTTAGCAATCACCAATCACTAATCCCTATGTCAACCGTTTTAGCAATCGAAACCAGTTGTGATGAGACTGCCGTCGCAATTGTTAACAATCGTCATGTTTACAGCAGTGTCATAGCCTCTCAAATTCCCATTCATCAGCAGTATGGTGGGGTAGTGCCAGAGGTCGCATCGCGGCAGCACTTAGAAATTGTTAATCAAGCTATAGCGCAGGCTATGGATGAAAGTCATATAGAGTGGGGGCAAATTGATGGAATTGCGGCTACCTGTGCGCCAGGACTCGTAGGAGCGCTGTTAGTGGGGTTAACAGCTGCTAAGACCTTAGCGATGGTACATCAAAAACCATTTTTGGGTGTTCATCACCTCGAAGGTCATATCTATGCGACTTACTTGAGCGAGTCAACTTTAGACCCCCCATTTCTTAGCTTACTTGTTTCAGGCGGACATACAAGCTTGATTTATGTGAAAGATTGTGGTAATTACGAAACTGTGGGAGAAACCCGTGATGATGCTGCCGGTGAAGCCTTTGATAAAGTGGCGCGGCTGTTAAAGCTGGGTTATCCGGGTGGGCCAATAATTGACAAGCTGGCACAAGAGGGGAACCCCCAAGCCTTTGCCCTACCAGAAGGAAAAATTTCTCTACCAGGTGGGGGTTATCATCCCTATGATAGTAGTTTTAGTGGATTAAAGACAGCGGTATTGCGCGTAGTACAGCAGTTAGAGAAAGACGGTGAGCAAGTACCTTTAGCAGATGTAGCGGCCAGCTTTCAGGAAACTATAGCGCGATCGCTGACCAAAAGAGCGATCGCTTGCGCCCGTGACTATGGTCTAGATACGATTGCCGTCGGTGGTGGCGTAGCAGCCAACAGTGGACTCAGAAAGCACTTACAAGCAGCTGTGACCCAGCATAATCTACAAAGAGTCCTCTTCCCACCATTAAAATTCTGTACTGATAACGCCGCCATGATTGGCTGTGCCGCATCTGATCATCTCTCCCGTGGACACACATCCCCCCTCACATTGGGCGTTCATTCTCGGCTACCCCTGACGCAGGTAATGCAGTTGTATTAACAACCTATTGGTCATTGGTGAGTACCGAGTACCGAGTAGCGAGTGGTTGACTCTTGTTCCTACTCATTACTCACTACTCATCGCTTTGTACTAAACTTGCCCCCAGCCTAATGACCAACGACCGGATATGATCAGCAACTGCCTCTGGCTGCTCTAACATCCCCAGATGTCCACAATCAGGAATTTCCAGAAAATTATCACCAACATATTGGAAAAGCCGATGAAAACTTGCTAAATGACGTACATACTTAGGTTCCATCACCTTATCGTCAGCACCAGCTAAAAAATAAACTGGCTGCTTTAGTTGTGACACTAACTGAGGTAAGCGGTTAACTTCTTCCTCCGTAGTAGAATCTAAAAGTGTCCCCAGTGCAGCTTCTGGATCAGCAACAACGAAATCAATTACCCTTTGACGCGCCCAATAGCGATCCAAAGGGCGTGCTACACTTGCTCTACTGAACAACAAATCAATCAAAGGCAATTGGAACAGCCAACGTGGGCGAACTTGCAAAAACTTCTGACCTGCCAAGCGAAACTGCTCAAATGCTTCTTTCAGATAAATACCACCACCGGCATTAATACAAATAACTCCTTTAACACAATCAGGTAATTGAGCAGCAGTCCACAGGGCAATAGTGCCTCCCAAAGAATGACCAATTAGCCAAACACTAGAAATATTTAAGTGTTCCAGGAGTATGACTAAATCCTGAGCATAGGCAGAAGGAGAATATAGAGAATCAGCAGGATCTTTAGCATTGAGCTTTAAAACAGTTTCTGCTTGCTGCAAATCAAATTTAGCCTGAGACTGGGATTCACCAAAACCTCGCAAATCATAAGACAAGCACTGGAAATCAACTGATAGGCGAGAAATCACAGGTTGCCAGTATCCACGGCTATTGAGCCAACCGTGGATAAATACTAAAGCATGAGGGCAAGACGTAGGAGCCGTTAGCTCATATGCGTGTGGAACGCCTAAGATTTCTATTGTTGCCATACGTATATCGTACCCCTAAGAGCGGGTGCGACTAAATACGGAGAAAGACAAATTCAAAATCCCCTGTGAGAAGTCGCTGTGCGTCTACAAAATTCAAACAAAATTCAAAATTCAAAATTTGTTATACTCATCGACCTAGTAACCTTTGTCGCACTCCTTCAGCAATCTTATTACCCAAATACTCAGGAATCAGGCTTTCATTTGGCCCCAACAAATAGAGTATCAACCGTGTCCGTCCGCGCCAAACCAACAAATTGGCATTGACTACGAGCAGGTCTTCCTGCCAAATGCCATACATGACTTTATAAAATAATCCTGGTTGATTATCAGCTTCAATGACTAAGGCTGGGAGATGAAAAACTGGATCTACATAGAACTCGGTTTGTACCTGCTCTAAACCAGCATTAAGGTTAAACTCCACCGCTAACATCTCTTCTACCTCAAACCGATTACCCAAAGCCTCACGAATGGCACGACAAACATTTTCTGCGGTTTTTTCGGTCAGGGCTTTGCTGCCACGAGACACCAACAGCTTAATAAACACTAACATTGGTGGTCGGATCTGACCATATAGGCTCAATCCATGAATAGTCAAACCATAAGCTGCCAGCACACCAAAAATATCGCTGAGGAGAAAAGACTGATTGCGGTATGCAAAGTGCAGCGCACTTTTGCTACCTTCAGGTTTCATCTCTATAACTGCTCGTCTGGTTTTATATAGACGGTAAGCCAGTCGTAAATTTTGCAGTTGAATCTCACTACTAACAAATTGCTCATAAAATTGGGGAAACGCTCGGTTAAAGCGCTTTAGGAGTTCCAGTGTCGAAGATTTTAAACCAGAAGTCATTGTTGGTGGTAAGACTTGCTTGCTTTGTTAAAAATAAAGCTAAAAACTACGTTATCTACTACTTTGTTCTCATATCTTTCTGTTTGAGGACTTAATCATAGACTTTAGTTAATGGCGAGAAATGTGTTGGAAGTTTGATATCATACCAGCTGCAAACGAACAATATACATAATTTATAAGAAACTTTGAGTCTCTTTACCTTGAAAAGGCATCAAAATTATAGACTTGGGCAAGGTAGAATACCTCATGATGTAGTATCTTGATTTGAGCTAAATCCGACAGGAACAATTTTATACTTATATCCTTTCGGGAAAGCAAGCTACAACTGTGCAGAAAATCCTTTCATGCAGCTTAAACAGAAATCAATGCTTTACTTAGAGAGCAAGACTATTGTAAGCGGTAACTCTGGAAGTATGTCACTGTGCTGAAGCAATCAATCACTTTTAAAAACCAGGAACCAAGGGGCTATGCATCTCTAAAAAAAATCTCCGGTGCTTTATTAGCTAGAGGAGTGTGAAAACAAAGTGCTAAAGTTAGAAATGATTAGTGTGAAAAATTTAGCTAAAACAAAAAGAAGCCTCTCACTCACCCAGAAGGGAGTAATGAGAAAAGTTTTTGGGAAGTAAGGAGTCCCACCTCGACTTATAATGAATACCACTAGTGGGTGATACTTCAACAAGCTCTGTCACCACGAATCGCCAAGCCCCTGATGTATTCACGAACTCATCAAATCTGATATAATTTGATTAATTAGGTGTAATCCAAATTAAATGCTGAAAAGCAGCCTATTTAACTTTCGTTGAATAATTTTACAAAAAAGCTCCTAGGGCATAGGACTTTAAAGCTCAGTTAATGTCTTCAAAGAAGAGTCGCTGAGAAACCCATACTCACCTGAAAAGTAGTGTGTGGAGTATGTCACTAACTAGCTGTGACTATTGTCAAAACCCAAAACACTAAAAATTCAAATTTATGTGTCTGGATATACAATAAATACAGTTACCTTAACTTGTGAATCAACACTCTCAAAGAGTGGCAACAATTCAGTCATATTAACCGAACCACGTTGGCATGGGTTTTTGGAAAACTTGGTTTAGTACTTCTGAGTCTGTAACGACAAATAAAACAACCGCATTTGAAGAGTATACAGCAGGAGATAGAGGCAACTCTAACGCCAGTAAAGATAACATTGTTTTCAGTACTGAGCGCGATATCGACCTGTATGAACTAGAAGAACTCTGTGACGCGGTTGGTTGGTCGCGTCGCCCTCTGAGAAAAGTAAAAAAAGCCATTGAGCATAGTTTTCTCGTCGCCTCTATGTGGCAAGTACGAGGAAATCACAAAAGGTTGATTGGTTTTGCCCGTGCTACCTCAGATCATGCTTTTAATGCCACTATCTGGGATGTAGTGGTTCACCCGGACTTCCAAAGTCAAGGACTGGGTAAGGCATTGATGAAATATGTCCTCAAAAAACTCAGGAGTGAAGAGATTAGCAATGTTACTCTTTTTGCTGATCCCCATGTTGTGGATTTTTACCGGACTATGGGATTTATGCCTGATCCAGAAGGTATTAAAGGGATGTTTTGGTATCCTCATTAATCCTCAAGTGAAAACAAACAAAACAGGTTGCTGCTATAAATTCTGCTAAAATATCCAAAGTGTGTTAATATCGTTTAGTTTAGCGGAGAGCATTTGTCTAGCAAAATTACATCTAGTCAATGTCAGTTAGCGAAAAAACTCTTAATTGAAGAGATAATCAGATTTTTTTCAGGTATGGGGGTTCGCAATCGGCTTTGATTATGATATGATGGTGGAGATGATTAAGCAAAGCATAATTTTGGTTATGTGAAGCTAAACTATCGATAGCAAGACCGTTTTTTTCGGGATGTAGCGCAGCTTGGTAGCGCGCCTGCTTTGGGAGCAGGATGCCGCAGGTTCAAATCCTGTCATCCCGATTTTTTGATAAATGTCAATTCTCCCAGCTTGTTAATAATGATGTAGATGAAATATATTTTTCTATGTTGTTTTTACAAAGATTACTGGTCGGTAATTATACAAAATTAATTACTAATGGATTGATTAGTGTTAATTTTTCAGGTCTGTCAGAGAAGCGATGCCTGCGGCGAGCGTAGCCATCGCAATTGGAACGATTAATTTCATCATAGCGTCACCACTAGCTGAGAAAAACAATAAAATAGCATTGTTCTGATCAAGAGTCCGGGAGGTCATTCCCCGCTTGAGAAGAAATATAATAGGCCAATACAGCATTTAGTCGTGAATGGCAAGAAAGTTAAAAACAATTAGCTCAATCTATAAGTTATTTAGACACCAAATAGCTGGATAGATAACTAAATTCAGGTGTTGTTGTATAAATTCAAACCGATTTTCTGATTGTCTAAGTTAATTCAACTATTAATATTGAAGTGAGGAGTAGTTATGAAATCATTGGTTCGCTTGGGCGCAACATTAGGTCTAGTGGGTGGTACGTTGCTTTTAAGTGTCGTAGGGATTAATATTCCTGTGCAGGCATTAACAGAACAACAAATAAAAGATAAATTAGACTCAGTACCTGTTTACTTGATTACCAACGATAAAGGTCTACCCCTAAGTCGTAACTTGCCTGATGGTCAAAATGGCCAAAAAGGTGGATCGGTGACAGGAGTATATATGAGTCGCCAAGAAGCTTTAGCTTTTATCAAAGAACTGCGGAATGTGAAAAATAAAGATCCAAAACTGGAAGACATGGCCAAGAAACTACAAGTTACAGCCGTGCCTTTAGGTGTGATTTATCAACAATTACAACAAACTAAAAATCAGACAAATCGGCTCTTATTTGCCTTTAAACCTGTAGATCAAGAACTGAAAGGGGCTTTAGAGTTGCTACGCGCCAGTGGTCAAAAAGTGGATCAATTTAAGAGTGTACCAGTTTTTGCGGTAAGATTTGCACCAGATAAAGGGTATGTACCAATTCAAGTGACGGCTGATAAACAGCAACTAATTCCTCTATTTTTGAGTAAACAAGATGCACAAGGTTTATTGAACCAGGTGAAGCCAAAGTTTCCTACGGCTGATATTCAAGTCATAGATGTGGATGGGGTGATTAAAACTTTAAAAGATAAAAGTGATTCATGGTTAAACCAAGTGGTCTTGGTGCCATCAGCAGAGTCTAGAGAATATATTAAGACTCTACCTAGAGAGAATGCTCCTAAGCCGAAAAGTTTACCTTCCAAGCAACCTTAAGCATGACGAGTCAACAGCCAAAGATGGTTTGTGGTCTAGAACTTTGGCAATGGCGAAATAAAGCAATTGAGAGTGCGATCGCTCACGATATCCTGCCCTTAGAAGTAGATTGGCTGTTACAGGAAATAGCAAGTTTAGACCGCTTGGCGCTGCGTTTGGAGTCTTTTAAATCATTGACTCAAATAACAATGCAGTTATCTCTAGATGAGTTAGAGCAGTTGTGGCAAAGGCGGTTACATGACCGCTTGCCAGTACAATACATCGCTGGGGTGACACCTTGGCGATTGTTTAAACTCGCAGTGTCCAATGCGGTTTTAATTCCTAGACCGGAAACAGAGTCTTTGATTGATTTAGCTGTAGTGGCTGCTAAAAATAGCCGAACAGAAGGTTTAGAACAAGGACATTGGGCGGATTTGGGGACTGGTAGTGGTGCGATCGCACTCGGATTAGCTGATGTATTGACAAATGCCACAGTTCATGCTGTTGATTTGAGTCCAGAAGCATTAGCCGTTGCTCAAACCAATGCTGAAAATTTAGGTTTTGCAGAACGGATTAAATTTTATCAAGGTTCTTGGTGGGAACCTCTAGAATTTCTGAAAGGTCAGTTTAGCGGCATGGTATCAAATCCGCCATATATTCCCACCAGTACCGTACTTACTTTACAGCCAGAAGTAGTTAATCATGAACCCCATTTAGCCTTAGATGGTGGTGTTGATGGTTTAGACTACATTCGTCATTTAATTGACGTTTCCCCTCATTATTTACATCCTGGTGGGGTGTGGTTGATTGAAATGATGGCAGGACAGGCAGATACAGTCAGAGAACTGCTACAAAATCATGGTTGTTATGAAAACATCCAGATTCAGGCTGATTTAGCGGGAATTGAGCGTTTTGCTTTGGCTTATAAAAAAATAAAGTAACTTGCAATTAAGCATTGTCTGAATCAGGATTTTCAGGATGAGGAGGATGATTATACTACAAACGTGTTAAATCTGGACTTACGCCACGCTGCGCTATCAGAATGACACTTTTAACCCGTTTTTAGTATAATAATCAATCCTGGGCGTTGCTGAAACCAATTATGAATTTAGTTAGGTGTAGAGACGAGAATCCCTACCCATTAAACGTCTCTACAAAGGTTTTCAACCCTTGATCCTGATGAAGAAGAAAGTTTTTCAAACATCAGAAGCAGTAAATCGGGCTTTACGTTGCTTATTATCAGCTATCCCTGAAACATAAAGCGATATATACAATAAGCTATGCTAACGCTCATCTATCGTCAATGATTGTAGGGGTTTAGCATTGCTAAACCCTGACGTTTTGGGTACTTACCGATATATCGCTTTGGTAATAACAAAATTCATCTTAAAGATGACTAAATAATCTCACAATTTCGATTCTAAGCTCCCCTTGAGGGATGATTACGAATGATTTCCGGTTGTCCCCAAATAATTGTTTCTTGCTTGTAAATCACAAGTCCTGGTTTAGTGCCTTTGGGTTTGTAGACGTGCTTTGGTTGAGTGTAAACTACTGGGACTTGGTCACTTTGACGAGCGCGACTGAAGTAGGCGGCAAGATTGGCGGTAAACTGTAAATCAGCTTCTTCTGCAACTGTTCCCGGTTCAAGACGTAGCAGGACATGGCTTCCAGGAATTTCTTGAGCGTGAAACCACAGGTCATAATCGCCGGCTACCCGAAATGTTAATTGGTCATTTTGGATATTGTTGCGACCGATTAAGACTTCAAAGCCGCTAGGGGTGCGATAACGATGAAAATTGATACTTGCAGTTTCGTTGGTACTGCGGCTGCGGTATTCTAGGGCTTCTAGATATTTTTGCCCGATTAGTTCATCACGGATTTCTTCTAAGGCTTGTAAATCTGCTGCTGTTTGATATTTCTCGATTTGGGAAATAGCTGCTTCTACTTGTTCTAAATAATCAATTTCTGATTGCACTTCAAATAGTAATGGTTCGACAGCAGCACGAGCGCGTTTGAGTTTTTGGTGCTGTTTATAAAGCTTCTGGGCGTTTTGAACGGCGTTTTTATCTGGGAGAAGTGCGATCGCAGTTGGTTTACCAGTTTCAAAATCTGAGAGAATAATTTCTTTCATCCCCGGTTGCCAATTTTGCAAATATGCCATTAATAAGTCAGCTTTTTGGCGATATTCATCGGCTTGATCTGACTGCTTTAAGCGATCGCTAAAAGTTTGGGCTTTAGTCCGCAATTTACCCAGAATATTACTCAATTTCTGAATCAACTGATGACGCAATTGAGCAAATAACTGTTGATTTAACTCGTCAGTATAATATTGATTGAGTAATTCTTGGATATCTTTGGCTGGTGCGACAACACCCCAACCCATTACAGTATATCCATTTGCCGTCCAAGCCGGTTGGAATTTCCCCGCTTCCAATGCTTGTAGCCATTCTTGCCAACGTGTAAATAACCTGTTCCAATCATCGGTAGTCAGGACATCAGTGCTTGTTTCTGGCTCTATATCTGCTACTAGCAACATCGTATCTAGCAAAGCTGCACTCAAACCCCGATAATTTTTCAGCAGTTGCCGCTTAATTGCACCTGGTACTAAACTAACTCGTTCTTGCCAACGTGCTTGGGATTCACTCAAACTGGGGATAGGGCCAGTCTGTTTAGGTGGTGGTTCATAAGACTGTCCAGTTTGGATAGGACGAACGCTGGATTGTTGCTGACTAACTTGATGAGCAGCAGTGATAATAAAATTGCTGGCATCGGTGAGAATAGCGTTACTGTACTTACCCATCACTTCCACATACAAGTGATAGAGGGCATTTTCACCGGGACGACGGGCAAATTGTAAATCTATCACACGTTCCCAAGGAGCGATCGCTTCAATTGCCACTAAGGCCAAACCACCCAACTGATGGATTAACTGTTGACTAAAGGTAAATGTATCGGGTGTGCGTGGTGGTGGTTCACCAATACAAATGCGTGTAGCTTGGGGATGCCAAGAGACCTCTAGCCAAACCCGTTGTTTTAAGGTGCGTAAGGCTATGGCAATAGTATAGCGATCGCGCTGGTATACCTGTTCTGTCCGCGAGGGAAGCCAGTTAGCGCGTAGTTCGCTACAAGCAGCTGTGAGAGTAGTAAAATCAACTGGTTGCAAAACGATTACTCACTGGCATTTATAAGGTCTATCTCTATTAAATCAATCGGAAGTAGTAACGAGTAACGAGTATTGAGTACCGAGTGTTGAGTAAAAAATAAAATTAATTACATACTGCTCAACGTCCTGCTACCATTCTAAACGCAGCCATACCCGAAAGCTTTACAGCACTAAGTACTCGTTACTCGTTACTCAGTACTCGTTACTCATTGCCAAGGTGAAGGAATAGCTGTGGTTGAAAGCACTTCTTTTGCCATCAGCCTTAAACCTGTTTTACCACAACTGGGGCATTCAATCTCAAGATACTCGGAAGACGTGACATCTACCTCACTCAAAAGACCCTGTTTACAATGCCAACACTCAAAAATGACCCGACTAACTGGTTGGTTACAGTCTAGTATCTTGATGTGTTGAGAAGCTGTTGCCTCTGCTTCTGTTCTTCTGGGCTTAGGAAATTTTTTGAGTTCTTGAACTTCCATTGTTTTACCTGCCTAACTCTTTATTGACTTTACCCCAATCTCAAGACATAGGGAGTCAAAATATGGATAGGAAACAGGCTGAAACCTTAACCATTTCTATGTTTAAAGGGTAAGCAACGCCGGTTCTTTCACTGGTTGCATGAGTTGGGTGTATAGCTGATCTAGCTGCATGGCTACACCATCCCAGCTAAACTTACTCATCACCCGTCTATGACCCGATTGACCCAGTTCTGCTCGCCATTCGGGATTGCTGAGAATGCGGTCAATGGCATGACTAAAGGCTGCGACATCTTGGGGTGGTACTAATAAACCAGTGTTTTCATTGACGACGGTAAACTGAAGCCCACCAACATCACTAGCTATGACTGGTGTGCCACTTGCCATTGCTTCAACTGCTACCAATCCAAAGGGTTCGTAGTGACTAGGAACAACGCAAACATCAGCAGCGGCATAGTAAGTTGGGAGGATTTCCTGACTCAGACGACCAGGAAAACAAGTACATTCGCTCATTCCCAATTCGTTGACAATAGACTCGATGCGATCGCGTTCTCTACCATCGCTGTTACCTGGGGTACTTCCACCACCAATAATTAACTTTAGGTCTTGGGAGCCATAAAACTGCGACTCACGCACTGCACGCACTAAGGTCTCTATGCCTTTGCGCGGGTCAAAACGCCCTACATACAAGACAACTTTAGCGTCTGGTTCAATTCCTAATGCTGCTCTAGCTGCTTCTCTTTCTACTGAGCCAAAACGCCGAATATCCGTACCGCAGGGAATAATGTCAATATCTCCTTGATTAGAAACAAGCGATCGCATATGTTGCTTTTCTTGCGGACTTGTCGCCACAATTCTATCCGCTGTTTCCAAAATTTCTTTTTCTACTGCTAGGCGTTGACTAGCAACCAGAGGAATGCTTTCTATTGCATTGTATTTAACTATTCCTAAAGAATGATAGGTGTGAACCTGTTTACTTCCTTGGATTTGTTTCAACTGCAATCCTACCCAGCTAGAAAGCCAGTAATTAGTGTGAACCAACTCATATTGAATGCCGTTTTCTTGTTGAAATTGCAATAACTGTTCCACAAATTCTGGCAAGTATTTAAAACCGTTATCCCGTGGTACAAACTCAATCGGACCGGCTGTTAAACGAATGGTTCGACATTGAGAGTTATGTTGAACAATCGTTTCTTGTTCAGCACTCACTCTGCGGCTAAACATATCAACTTTCCATCCGAGCCGAGATAGTGCTTCACCCACTTGGAGTACATAAACATTCTGTCCTCCAGCCTCCTCTTTCCCAATTTCAATCGCCGGATCACCGTGAACTGAAATCAAGGCAATGCGTTTGTCAGTGGTAGAATTCATAAGTTGTGTTTTGCTTATTTTCACAAGGTAGTAGGCAGTTTCAAGCTGGCGTTATTCACGCTTTCTGAATAATCTAGAAGGTCTTAGTAATTTTTATTTTAATTTAATTATGTCAGAAAAAATTTATATATTGTTCATAATTCGGTAGTTTATTTCTAGTATTTACATTTGATTTATTTATGATTTATTTATGATTTATTTATGATTTATTTATGATTTATTTATGATTTATTTATGATTTATTTGTAGTAAAAATATCCAATAATTTTGATAGACAAAGCCCTATTTCTTATGGAACAATACAGCAAAATTTATCAATTATGACATATCAATTAGCCATAAATAAACTTTACTGTAGAAATACCACAGCACAATAAAACTGAATTTTAAATCTTTTAATTTCGCATTTTAAACTAGCTATTCATACAAATGAATAATGCTAATTACGTGTAGATTTGCTCCCATTAACTGTCAAGAACAGAGGGATTTTTGACAACCTTATTTTTTTAGTGATTGTATTAACAGATACTATTATGAGAAAATATTATTTTTTGTTAAATAAGATACATTCTTGTAAAAAACTTATAAATATCTCTAAGAAACTAAGAAAATCAAACCTTATCAAACTTGTCCGAAATGTAGATATCAATAAAAGAAGACACAGGGACTTCCAAAAACTTTCAAAAAATATAGCAGAATTTAGGAGTCAGTAGGGGTTAGCACTGCTCATTGGTGTCAAATTAACGTAAAAGCCTTGTAAAAACTGGGTTTCATTCTTCTCATTCCCATGCTCTGTATGGCAATGAATTCTGGAAGACTCTGCCTACGCTCTCAATGAGAGTAGAGGCAGAGCCTCTGTGATAGCATTCCTAGTCTCTGACTAGGAACGAGATATGGTAAAGATTTGAGCTTATTTAATTACACTTAATAAATTAAAATTGAGCAGTGCGGAAGGCCTAGTCTGGCTTTCGGTACTGCTCAATACCTTTTTGATTGGTGTTGGTTTGCACAAAGAACAGTCCCACATGGGGGCTGGTGATTTCAGTTTTAGATTAGTGGCTGGTGTTTATCATCAGCAAACAAGCCAACTCACTCAGATAAAAATAATTAAAAATTAAAAATCAGCATAATTTGCGATTCTTAATTTTTAATCTCTTTGCCTAAAGGATCAGTTTGTAGTTTGTGCAGCCAGCATCTGTTTCAGCTTTTCTAAGTCAGCTGCCCAACGGGGATCTGGACGAATAGCGTCTGAATCAACATTGCTAGTTGTTTCACGTACACTACTACCGCCACCACGCCGAGACTTCTTAGCGCCTTTTTCACGACGACTTTCTTTGTTGATGCTAGGTGTGGGGATACTAGTAGCTTGACTAGCAACTTTGGGAGCTTGTTCATCACCCTCTTCACCTTTGGTGCGAGGTAATGCCTTCTCTAGCTTGATGGCAGTGTCTTTGAACATTTGACCATTATACTTTTCAATAATTTGGTCTGCTTGTTCGTCATTGTTCACCGTTAGAAAACCGAAACCGCGACATTTACCTGTTTTGCGGTCTTTAATCAGTTTAGTGGTGACAGCATCGCCTTCTTCTGCAAATACTGCTTGCAATTCTTGACGATCTATTTCTTCTTTAGGCAAATTACCTATGTATAGGCGAACGGACATGAACTATACCTCCAGAGTTTAAATGAACTTGTCTTGACAAAACAATTACCTTGGCTTTGGCTTTTAAATAGATGCTATTAACTAAAATCGCCATAAACCAATTTTTTTAATCCAAACTGCCAACCTATACAATACAGTTTTTTGTTGGGATCAAGCTTATTTAAGACAAAAGGGCTACTGCGCCCAGCTAATACCACCTTAATTCTAAGAATTGTAAATTTAATAGCCCACCGTCCGCCACAGTAAATGAATTCTTTCTAGGTTTTATCGGCAGGACAAAATACCATCTCTTAAGATTATCACGGTATTTTTTACGTAGCTAGTTCAGCACCTACATTTTTGCCGATAGTATTACTGCATCGTAGCATAAAACACAATTGTTGGACAAGGTGTAGAAGTTGGAAACAAAAACCAGCCACTGGCTGGTTGATTTGCTGCTGTGTTGGGAGGAGAAAAGGGGATGGATTAGTGGTGACAGCCAGACAAATAATCAATTTGGGGGGCTGAGTTACTAATTGTGTAAATAAATGTAACATTTTTGGAGCTAACCTGCAACTTTTGTTTACGTTTCATGTGATCAGTCAATAAATAGCAGTGTTATCTTGCTAAAGATTGCGCTGTCAACATGATATATGCACCCCATGCTTGGGCGACGACTGCCAAAACAGTAGACCAAATGGGATGAGGACTGTTGATGGTTTTGCCACTTTGAGTTTCTAAGGTTTGGATGTCTATCCAAGGTGTTGCCCCTCTTCGTAACCAGCCTGTAACGATAATTTGGCGACCAATCCATTCAGTCGGGTTGATTGACTGTCCTAACCAAGGAATGTGGTGTAATTTCACTAAACCTGTGCTGGATTGTAGGATGAGGTCTTGTCCGAGACAGTTGGCAGTACCCCGACGGCCTAATAATTTACCTGCTAGACGGACGCTGATACTATCGAGTGGTAAAACGGAGGGATCGGTTAATAATTGGGAGAGATGGTCGTCGGCTTGTAAGTTGAAGGGTTTAATTTCTGGAAAAAAGGCATTAATCCGCATGACTGTACCGATGCTAAAGCCAATCATAAAGAAACCGATCACGAAATTCCAATCATCGTAAATCCATTTCAGGTTTAATAAATGAATGGCAAATGCGGTTTGCCAAATTAACCAGAATAGAACTGCTAATAGAAAACTGATGGGAATTCCCAACCAAGGGGCGATTTGTAATAGGAATGACTGAGGCTTAACTTGGCAGGATTGTTCAATGGTTAGATGCAGTTCAGGTTCTAAGTGCCAATGACGGGCTATTTCACATAAGCGTTCGATGCGATCGCCCATTAAGGGGTGGCTATTATTAATCGTAAACCATCGCCGATAGGGATTGAAGTTTTCCCACATTAAGAATGACTCAAAGGAAAGATGCCCTACTATACTTCCTAAAGAGAGACTTTGTTGGTAACTGACTGGAGCTAAGACATTCAAGCTTTCTAACTGCCAACTAGTCTGTTCTTGTTTTTGAATATCACCAGCAACACCAATGGAAATTTTGAGTAAGGCACGAATTAGCCCATTGGGATTACCTGTAATTTCGGCGGCATGGCGATCGCTATAATAAAGCCGAAACCGTGAATTAAGCAAAGTTGTACCAGTCAGTAAACACCAAATTCCATAGGTCAGTCCAGCCAAACCAGTAGTAGTCCAGCGCCAGATTTTATTTTCGCTTTTGTTTCCCCAAACTGATACTTGGTGATACAGTCGATAAAATGGCAGAGTCACTAGCAATGCCAAGGACATGACATTAAAATCCCATCGGCCAATTTGTCCAAGAGCAAGTGCGTAGATAGTAGCTATTTCATCATCTGTTAATTGTTCCAACAGACCCTGACTCACCGTAATTCTGGCTGTACTGGGCAAATTCCCATAGGACAGCATGATAGGTGCTGATATTGGTAAAATTCGCAATTTGGGAATTTTCCAATGTCGCTGTTGACAAGTTCGTTGTAATACCCGAAATGCCTCACGACTGTGAGTATGTAAAACTTCTTTGGATAGGTGTTGTTGACTATAAAAGGTTGCCAATAGCCCATCTATCAACCAAGGCGACAAACCAATCAAAACCAACAATAAAACTAGTATTAATAAACTAGGATTGCCATATAAAAGTTGTAATGGCTTTAAATAGGGAAGTTTGTCTAAAATCTGGTTGATTAAACCCATTCCCAACCTGACGAATGCTCGCAACATCCAAAATAGCGCCATGAATGTTCCTGCGGCTAGTAAGCAGGAGAGCATGGAGAGCATGAAATTCGGCTTGCGTAGGGGTTGCCATATCTTAGCGCGTCTGGCTTGTCGCCAAAAGATGTTAATCGGTTCAGTTTTTGTCCGACCGACAGAGCCTATTAAGCCAGTATTTGATAGTTCTGGGGAAGTAGCAGAGATATTCTTTTTAATCACACCCTCTAGTGGTGGATGTGTTGACACAGCATCGACTGGGGAAGTATCTAAAGAATTATCAAAGTTGACAAATTCGGTTTCAATTTTTTTGCTTTTTTGATGGCGTTTTTGGCGTTTTTTGAGGTGTTCAAGAGCGCGTTTTGCCCACTCTTTAACTTCTGGATTACCACTAGAAATCAGATTCTCACACAGGGCGATCGCCTGAGAACCTTCTCCTGTACGTGCATAAGCCATAACCAAACCAACCTGTGCTTGCAAGCAAGTATTGCTCTGATTTTGGCTGCCAGCAAGAGGTTCAAGTTGAGTAATGGCTGCGTAGTAATTTCCCTGCTTGAGGGCAACTAAACCAGCCTCCAAAGACGATTTTTCATGTGAAGGCATACAAATTTTGGCACTCCAATTTCTTCAAGGTGATACACGTTGGTGCAAAAGTGCGAAATTGAGATACTCTGATAATTCGTAATTCGTAATTCGTAATTCGTAATTCGTAATTCGTAATTAAGAATGACGAATCAAGTTGATAATTGCTCCCTTGGTTGTGTCAAAAGTGAATTATTCCTCCACGGGTTTTTGGCTAGAGAACACAGGAGCGATCGCACTTAATTTCAACTCTGGGTGGTCTCCCTCTAGCTGTTGACAATTCCATTCATTACGGAATAGCAACACCGGCCGTCCCATAGTATCTTTCACAGTAGTTGTGTTGAATAAACGTCCCACCTGATTCAAAGCTTCCCAACCGCCATCAACCCAACGGGCGACACTGTAAGGTAATACATCCAGTATGGTTTCTACACCATACTCATTTTGTAACCGAAACTGCACCACTTCAAATTGCAACTGACCCACCGCTGCCAAAATAGGATCGCGCTTGGCTTCATCAGTAGAGTACATAATCTGCACAGCACCCTCTTCCCGTAATTCGGAAACGCCTTTTTGAAATTGCTTAAATTTGGAGGGATTGGGGTTTCTGAGAGTGGCAAACAGTTCTGGTGAGAAGTAGGGAATTCCCTCATATTCCAGTTTTTGTCCTGTATAAATTGTGTCGCCAATTGCAAAAACGCCGGGATTATTCAAACCGATGACATCACCAGGATAAGCAACATCAATGGATTCCCGTTCTTGAGCGAAGAGTTTTTGCGGTCGAGATAGACGGACAACTTTACCTGTGCGAGCATGGTTAACTGTCATATCTTTTTCAAACTTACCTGTGCAGACCCGGACAAAAGCCACGCGATCTCTGTGCTTGGGGTCCATGTTGGCTTGCAGTTTGAAGACAAATCCTGAAAACTCTGGGTAGCTAGGGGGAACTTCACCGAGACTGCTGTTATGTGTACCTGGTTTGAGAGCATAGTCCAGGAAGTACTTGAGAAATAACTCCACCCCAAAGTTAGTCATGGCACTACCAAAGAATACGGGGGTCATTTTTCCTTGATGCACTAAATCTAAATCTAAGTCTCCTCCTGCTCCTTCTAATAGTTCTAAATCACTTTTTAGTTGGTGGTAAAGGCTTTCTTCTAGTAATTCTTCAATTGAGCGATCGCCTAAGTTGATGATAGTATCACGGGCTTCCTTGCTGCCGTGGGAGCTACGTTCAAACAGATGGATTTGCTGTTGGTGGCGATCAAAAACACCTTTAAAGCGATCGCCCATCCCAATCGGCCAATTTACCGCATAGGTCTGTAATCCCAATTCTTGCTCAATCTCATCCAATAGTTCTAGGGGTTCTCTTCCCGGACGGTCGAGTTTATTGACAAATGTGAAAATAGGTATACCCCTAAGCTTACACACTTCAAACAGTTTCCGTGTTTGGGGTTCTAACCCTTTAGCGGCATCAATTAGCATCACCGCATTATCTGCTGCTGCTAAAGTTCGATAGGTGTCTTCACTAAAATCTTGGTGTCCAGGAGTATCAAGTAAATTAATTTGACAATTACGGTAGATAAATTGCAACACCGTCGAAGTAATAGAAATACCCCGTTGTTGTTCCATCGCCATCCAGTCAGAAGTCGCTTTACGCTGCGCTCTCCGGGCTTTTACTGCCCCAGCTTCGTGAATAGCACCCCCGTATAATAATAGTTTTTCTGTTAACGTAGTTTTACCAGCATCAGGGTGAGAAATAATTGCAAAATTGCGTCTTAGTTCCACCGCTTCCAGTAGTTCGTCTTGAATTTCAGTAGACATGAGTGTAATTTGTTTGTTACCTAACTTAACTTAATGTAATCTTTTTCAGGACTAGGACTAGGAATCACATTTGTAAATTCTATTAATCTTTACATCTAAATCAATCTTACTCAATTCAGAAATTAATCAGTGTGATAGTTGACAAATGCCCGATTTTTCATTATATTTTTATTATAGTGGGAATCTGTACGCGCATATATATAAAGGTGAGATTTTCCCAACATAATTATTATTGTCAGAATCAAGATTTACAAGATTTTAGGATTGACAGGATTTAAAAACTAAATATCAATTAACGCTTCCTTTAATTTTGCAGCACTCTGAAAATAGATTTGCGGCTTTTCGGTTAAAACGATATAACAAAAGATTATATGTTTCTAGATAAACAGGAAAGGAAAGTAGGATTGTTAAGTTTTCTGCATTGATTCTTTGTATTTGGATTTTTGAATGCTGATGATATTGATCATCTATTTGTTCAGCGAGAATTTGATCATGATTTACCGACGTATTCAAAAATCCACTTCCCTTAGTTGCAGGAATAAAGTTGATTATTTTTTTTGGAGGTAAATAACCACGTTGACCAAGAAATTCTATGATCGCATTTTCAATAATATCATTAGCAGGTAACACATTTTCCTGATCTTTGATATAACTATTGAGAGCTTTGGCTAATGTATCTGGTAATGTGATATTTAGGGATTGCATAGGCTGTTAGTGCAAACTATGTCTATATTATATTACTGTCTGAATCAGGATTTTCAGGATTTAAGGATTTTCAGAATTTTGGTTTAAAGAATGATATTTTGAATATTGATTTGATGAGTAATTCTGAAAGTGCGAGAGTTAAGATAGAATTACTGGATAAGTATAATTCCGAAAATATCCAAAAAATCTCTACATCAAAAAAATGTATCCCCTCAATATTTCGGGGAAAGAGTTATTCAGGCACCCATGACAAACCAAAAGGATTGAGAACAGATTTTTCGCGAATAAATAATAGTTGCTAAAGAGGGAATATTCCCAAGCTGAGAAATGCGGTCACGGATATATTCAAAAAAGCTAATTCCCAACTGACGGGTAGTGGCAACAAGAGACATGATGTCATGTGTCCTATTCTATGACACTGTGTGTACCCCGTTTCATTTATTTTCCTCTGCCACCCCTACTTATTGATCGGATACAGAAAAAATATCTCAAAGAAGCTATGAAAGCTTATGATAAAATTATAGAATCAAAAGATGATATTCTCAAAATAGCCAATCAGTATCAATTAAGTTCTGAGGATATTGAAAGAGCTAAACAGTATGCTTTTGGTAAGGGAGTATTACAAAATCAATTTATCCCTGATTTACGTATGGCTCAAAGTTGGGAAAGAATGGTATTAGGAGAAGAAATTGATAGTGATGAGGTTTTACTAAAGCACGAAATTCTGGAATCTGACTTGGTAATTAATCAAGGTTTAAATCAATTAGATGCTCATAAAATAGCTCAAGCCCAATATCCTTGGTCTATGATCATAACTAAAGGAAATAAGCAAACATGAACCAAACATCTGAACAAAAGTTTGTTGAGTCCTTAGATATTTGTCAATCATTGATTGATTTTAAATATCGTCCTACCAATTTAACCTATCAAGCAATAGAGTTCTTTTGTGAAATCGGTAAAAATCCTTTTGAATTATTAGAATTATGTCAAAAATATTCCAGTAAAATTGATAACATATGTCGAATGATCAAAGAGTATACAACAAGTATAGATAATTGGCGTGTAGATTGTCGCCTAGGTTTTGGTGCAAAAGATCATTGCAGTTTTTTGAGTTTTTTTCTCAATCTTGATATTTGTAAATTTGAATATTTCACAGAAAACTTTACCACACCTGAAGAAATTGCTGAATTATTTAAAGATTGGAAGGAAATTGATTTCAATCCTGTCATTGCAAAGCGAAAAGCAGTTACAGTTTAATAAATCTTTGGTTAACAGCCGGTTGGCATCCACCTATAGATGATCCATGTCAAGAAAAATAAAAAATGCTTAATTTATATTATTAATAAATAAATGATGCAATCAGATTTACAAACGCCTTTAGATTTAGAAGAAATCACTTTTTCCCATATTCCTGTTCTCAGTCAAGAAGTGATTACAGGTTTAAATATCCAACCTGGTGGACATTATTTAGATTTAACTGTTGGTGGTGGTGGCCACAGTCGGTTAATATTAGGAAGTGCTGAAGATGTGAAAGTCACCGCAGTTGATCAAGATGAAGATGCTTTAAAAGCAGCAAAAGAGAATTTATCAGAGTTTGGAGATAGGGTTAATTTTATTCACAGCAATTTTGCTAATTATCAATTTCCAGAAAATACTTATGATGGAATTTTAGCTGATTTGGGTGTGAGTTCCTATCATTTGGATAACCCAGAAAGAGGTTTTAGTTTTAGAAATACTGCAAGTTTAGATATGCGAATGAACCAGCAACAATCTTTAACTGCTGGGGATATTATTAATGAGTGGGATGAAAAAGAATTAGCAGATATTTTCTTTCAATATGGAGAGGAAAGACTTTCACGACGTATTGCCAGAAGAATTGTTGAGAAACGCCCATTTCAGACTACTACAGAATTGGCAGATGCGATCGCATATTCTGTTCCTGCCAAATACCGTCATGGTAGAATCCACCCCGCTACCCGTGTTTTCCAAGCTTTGCGAATTGCTGTCAATGATGAGTTAAAGGTGCTGGAGACTTTGATAGCAAAAGCACCTTTAGCGCTGGTTCCTGGGGGAAGAATTGTGATAATTAGCTTTCACAGTTTGGAAGATAGGTTAGTCAAGCATGGGTTAAGAAATTCACCTATGTTAAAGGTATTGACAAAAAAGCCAATTATTGCTGGTGAAGAAGAAATTTCTCAAAATGTGCGATCGCGCTCCGCTAAGTTAAGGATAGCAGAAAAAAATTAGGTGCATCAAGCCACATCCGAGTCATATCATGTCCGGTTGAATACTTATCATTAAGGCAGCAGGCTTGCCGTGAGCGTAGCCGATAGCGTAGCGTGGCGTTAGCCATACGGGGGCAGGGAGCAGGGAGAAAAAGGGTTTTAGCCTTGTTTACTTTTCTTTACACAGTTTGGTTTTATTCTGCCCACCTACTGATCTGATAGCTTTTTAGTCAATCTTGCGCTCCGGCTTGCCGTAAAATCTGGGCAATTGTGCGATAGTTATTAAACTCGGCAATCATTAAAGCTGTGTAATTACCCTGATTTTTTAAATTCACATTTGCCCCTGATTTAATTAACATCTGCACAGCTTGACCATAACCCTCAGCAGCAGCCCACATTAAGGCCGTTGCTCCAGATGAGTCCTGAAAATTCACATCTGCTCCTTGTTCCAGCAGCAGTTTGAATACTTCTGGATGGTTGCTGGCTATGGCTTTAACTAAAGCAGTTTTACCATCATCTGCGATCGCATTGACATTAGCTTGGTGGTCAAGTAATACTTTTACTGTCTGAGCGTGTCCTTGGGATACTGCCAGTGTCAGAGCTACTTCACCAAAGTTTTTCTTATCCATATCTGCTCCAGCACGCAGTAAAGCCTCAACTATTTCGCTGTGTCCCTGGAATGCAGCTAAAAGCAATGGTGTATCACCAAGATGATTTCTAATTTGTACATCTGCTCCCCGTTGAAGTAATAGTTGCACTACATCAATGTAGCCTTCAACAATGGCACAATGTAGGGCAGTTTCACCTTCTTTATCTTGGTGATTTATTTCTGCGCCTCTATCTAATAAAGCTGCGATAATATTACTATGTCCGGCGGCAGATGCGGCTAAAAGTGCAGTGCCACCATCGGGATTTTGCAAATTAGGATTAGCCCCTTGTGACAACAGTGTTTGCACTACATCTAAATATCCCAAGTCTACCGCTATCATTAACGGTGTCTCACCTTCTGCATCTGGTTTATTGACGAAGGCACTATTTTGTGTGATTGCTTTAACAACTGCTGTATAGCCTTGCTTAATGGCAAGTTTTAAAGCCGTATCATCATCTTGATCAGCAATATTTGCATCAGCACCCGCACCTAATAAGACTTCTACCACATCCAGATGACCTTTGAGTGCTGCTGCCATTAAGGCTGTGCTGCCATCTTCATTAATAGCATTTACATCTACACCTTTAGATATTAGAAGCTTAACAATATCAAGTTTATTAGCACTCGCTGCCAACATTAAAGCCGTTAAACCATAGGTTTTTCTACGTAAGTTGATGTTAGCACCAAAATCTAGGAGCAATCGCACAATTTCTGTATAGCCTAAATTCGCCGCAAACATTAATGCTGTCGTGCCAGTGCGATCGCACACATCCACCTTAGCACCCGTAGCTAGTATTTCACACAGCCGCTGAATATCGCCATTTTTTGCAGCCTTGAGCAGCAAGTTCTCTTTGTTTTCAGTCATAAATGCAATCCCGCTTCGGCAAATTTATTGATCTAGCCTCCAATTTCAGTCTGAGATTATTTAACCACTTTTGCAAGAGAAAATTTTTAGCTACTGTAACTTCTGAACTCCTAAACCAAGGTATGCTAAATTTTATTAAGATTTAATAATTGGAAAAAACACAATGAGTCTTGAACTTTCTCCAGACATAAAATTTGCTTTAAACTTCTTTCACCCAGCCATCATGTGGATCTTATTGGCACTATCACTTTATGCCGCCTACTTAGGACTGCAAGTACAGCGTACCAGAAATGCCAAGGGTGAAGAAAAGAAAGAACTAATTCAAGGTAAATATACCATCAAGCACTACCAAATCGGCTCAATTCTCTTAGCTGTGATGGTAGCGGGTTCAATTGGTGGTATGGCTGTCACCTACATTAATAATGGTAAATTGTTTGTTGGCCCCCACCTATTAGCAGGTCTGGGCATGACAGCTATAATAGCTTTCTCTGCATCCCTCTCTCCCTTTATGCAAAAAGGGGCAAATTGGGCGCGTGCGACGCATATTTTACTTAATTTCGGGCTTTTAGGATTATTTGTTTGGCAGGCTTTCTCTGGTGTAGAAATTATCCTCAGAATTATTAGTAAAGCATAGATGATCCGTCCTGAGGAGGCAGGAGATAGAAGAAATATTATTCCCTATTCCCTATTCCCTGTTCCCTGTTCCCTGTTCCCTGTTCCCTGTTCCTCATGACTAATGACGCTTTTTCGAGGAATTAACAGGAAAGGGGAGATTGAGAGATTGATGAAAATCTTCTTGGACTTTGCGGGTTAAGCGACGGGAGACTTGGCGAACAATTTGATTAAGTAAGCGATCGCCTGTAGATTGAATCAAAGAATGTGGTAAACGCTGAATAAATCTGGGAAAATGCAGCTCAACGATCAAATCTAATTCCCATTCTACCCGCGTCACCTGTTCCAAACCTTCTACTAAGTGCATTGAAGCATTATAGTCCACATCATAACCAGGCGCTTGATAGTCAGGGATGGGAATTGTACGGATACGGTATTTACCTTCCTCTGGAGCTAACAATTCCAAACCAATTTTTGGTTCTACCTCATAACCAAAAGAGCCAAACTTACCAATCACCAAAGCATAACCATTATCACCCAAAGGTTCCACCCTCATTGGTTCAGCACAGCGGACAAACCATGAAGAATGACTACTAAGATACTCAGCCACCTGATCAATAGGAGCATACATTTCCATACAGTCTTGATAACGACTGCGAAATTTACTTGGCCCTACATGATGAGCCTCTTTTAATGGCGTTTCATTGACCGTAACACTAGAACCCATAGGCAAAACTGACTCTGTTATATCTAAAGATTGATATTCCCACTTGTTTGTCACCATAAATCTGTTTTTTGTATAGTTTGCAGTTTGTCTATATTAATCATTCCCTCTTCAGGAGGGTTTTTCACACAAAAATGCAAATTTCACGAAAACCTCAAGAATCTGTCATCAACTCCATAGAATTACTAAAATAAAGAACGGAACAAACACATATTAGTTTCCTAGGATAGCGTTAATTATGAAAGTATTTGTAGCAGGGGCGACAGGTGAAACAGGTCGTCGGATAGTACAAGAGCTAGTATCCAAGAATATTCCCGTTCGGGCGTTGGTACGGGATGAAGATAAAGCTAAGGCTATCTTGTCTCCTGAAGTCGAGTTATTTGTAGGCGACGTATTAGAACCAGCAACCCTAACTGCTGCATTAGGTGATAGTACGGTGATAATATGCGCCACAGGAGCAAAACCAAATTTTGACCCCACAAGCCCCTATAAAGTAGATTTTGAAGGTACGAAAAATTTAGTAGAAGTTGCTAAAGCCAAACAAATAGAGCATTTTATTTTAGTTTCTTCTTTGTGTGTTTCCCAATTTTTTCATCCGCTCAACCTGTTTTGGCTGATTTTAGTATGGAAAAAGCAAGCCGAGGAATACATTCAAAAAAGTGGACTTACCTATACAATAGTGCGACCGGGAGGACTGAAAAATGAAGATAACTCTGATGCCGTCATCATGCAGAGCGCCGATACGTTATTTGATGGTAGTATCCCTCGGCAAAAAGTAGCCCAGATTTGTGTTGAATCCATGTTTGAATCTGCCGCACGGAATAAAATTATCGAGATTATCGCTAAACCTGAAGCTACACCAAAAAGTTTTCAGGAATTATTTCAAAGCACAGGGAATAGGGAATAGGGTTGAAAGTCTCTTTGCATAAGGCTTTGTCCTTAAATTTTGTGCCTCATCTGAAGCACCCTAATAATATGCCAGTTGTGTAAGTCCTGGTTTAGACAAATACGTAGCAGATGATCAATTTCCCGAAATCAGATCATTGGTGATTGTTGTTTTAGATTAGAAAGTAAATTTTAAGGAGTCCAACTCTGAAAGGCTTTGAACTCAAAGGCGTAGAAAAACTGATTGCCCCCCTAGCGGCACTGCTCGGCTTTGTATATTTATTACAGTGGTATATTGGTGGAAATTTGCGTTCATCTTCAGATCCTGTATTTGAGCGCAAACAACCTCCCTTAGTCATGCAAGACGGTGATCCTTACATCCGGGCTTTGATGCGAACTATTTCTACAAGCGAGGCAAATAGTAACCGTCCCTACTCTCTGCTATATGGTGGACAGCAAGTAAATGACCTCAGCCGTCATCCTGAGATATGTGTCACCATTGTCACAGGCCCCAATATTGGTAACTGTTCCACTGCGGCGGGTAGATATCAAATCATTAATACCACCTGGTATCAAATTGCGCGTCGCTATCACCCAAAACCAACGCAGTTGATGTTATGGTCTAGTTATAGTTTTGAACCAGAGTATCAAGATGTAGTAGTTTACCGTTGGTTAAACGATTCAAAAGTTTGGGGAACAGATATTTCTCAACTGCTCAGACAGAAAAAGTTAGATGAAGTTTTAAAGCGGCTTTCCCCAACTTGGACAAGTTTAGGATATGGAATAGAAACTAATTCTAATACTCGTTTTTTACCTCAAGTTTATCGGAAGTTATTGCAAGAAGAATTAAAATAATTTGTAATTCGTAATTCGTAATTCGTAATTAAAAATTATCGGTATGTATTTGGCGAAATTTTCTGGAAAGATATTGCTAATAAATCAAAAAAGCTCGGATAGTTTTCACAAATGCCAATGTATTTTCTAGATGAATATTATGTCCAGCTTGACTAATAATTTTGAGTTGGGCATTTTCACATTTATAAGCCATTGCTGTATTAATAGTGATAAATTTTTCATCATATTCTCCAACTAACAAAAGCAAGGGTATTTGATTTTCTTGAATCTTGTCCCATAGCGAAGGTTGGTATCCAGATCCCATAAATCGCAATGATTTTGCCAGTTCTAAAGGATTATTCTCTAACCTTTTGGTTAGCATTTGTTCATATAATTGATTATTTTTAATAGCACCAAAAATTTTTTGACTATACCAATTATTTAAAAATATCTTAAATTCATTTTTATTGACCATTCTGGTAATTTTTTTTGCAATTTGGGAATCACTTTTAATTCTGGCTAGTCTTTCTGCTCCTGTTGGTAAACCTGGGGAAACTGACTCTAATACAACTTTTAAAAAACGTTCAGGAAAATGAAGCATAAGATATAAACCTAATCTTCCTCCCATTGAATAACCGACTAAAAAGCATTTTGCTATTTCTAATTTATCCAATAAATTGATTATACCTTGAGCGGTAGGTTCCATTTTATAGTATTCATCACCTCCTAAAACTTGAGTTTTACCATGTCCAGGTAAGTCAAGTGTGAGATAATAAAAATCTTCTCCTAGTAATTTTATGACTTCATCAAATTCTTCAATATTACCCATGAAGCCATGTAGAAAAAGAATTAATGGTTTTTGGGAATTACCTTGCAAAGAACAGTGAAATTGATAATTTTTTAGCGTCATGTTTCCGAAGCCCAAGCAAAAAGATTTATGGCTGTATAAATAAGGCTTGTTTATACAGCTTAGGTACTTGTTTGACTTAGATACAAGACAGTATATTATTTCTGCACGTGATTAAGCAAGTGCATATACTTAATGTTTACGATTTTTCGTAATTGCTAAGGCAAAAACCGATCTAAAGCTGCTTTGAGTTGTTCAATTTCTACATCAATATTGCCATTTTTTGAAGCTCTAGCAATACATTCAGTTAGATGTTCATCCAAAACAATGCGGGCTACTTTATCTATAGCACCTCTGACAGCGGCAATTTGTAATAAAACATCAGGACAGGGGCTATTTTGCTGCACCATTGTCTTAATCCCGCGAACGTGTCCTTCTATACGCGATAGTCGGTTGATAATTCGCCGTAAAGATTCTTCACTATGAACGTGAGGATGAACGGAATCAGTCTGCCCAGAAGTATGATCTGTATGTTGGTGGTTGAGATCGTGATGGTGTGTGTATTCTGCTGGTTGAGAAGGCAAGGATTCGTCAGCTAATCGGTTTGATCCATTCATTGGTCATCACAGTTTTGGTATTAATTAAGATCCTAACCTAGAGAGATTTGAGATTTAACAGTAGTGGCCAGAAGAGGTGTATGGCAATACGCCTGTACAGCAAAATTTTGTACTATATATTTTAGATTTGGGGAAAATCCGAACCAGAACAGTCCAAATTTCCATACTAGCTTTATATCTGATTGTTCCATTAACTTAATCGCAGTAGGACAAATTCCATCTGGAAATCGTCTAAAGAAACGTAAGAACGTTACAGCACTTCCCGGTGTTATGAGGTACAAGAACCCCACCCCCAACCCCCTCATCGCTTGCGGGGAGGGGGCTATGATGTACCTTATATAATTGGAAACCGCTGTAATAGACGTGGATTTTTATCCAAGCTGTAACAATTGTAAATAACTTTATCGTTTATCTGTTGTTTTTTCTGAGGCTTCTAGATTAGGTTGTAATTATGCAAATTTCCAAACTACCTCGGTCTATACGCCAACTCACTACCCATGCGATCGCAATTTTTATGGGAGTGATGTTGAGCGTTACCTCTTTACAAGTGTTACCATCTCAGGCTGAACCTGCGCCCGATTCTGTAGTTTCTCAAAAGCTATCTCCGGCTGTTGCGGCTGTTGGTAGTAGTAGTTTTGTCACGGCTGCGGTGAATCGGGTGGGGCCGGCTGTAGTCAGGATTGATACAGAGAGAACAATTACCCGCCGTGTTGAGCCGATGATGGAAGATCCTTTTTTACGGAGGTTTTTTGGCGATAGCTTCCCGCAACAGTCACCAACTGAGCAGCTACGCGGTTTAGGTTCTGGGTTTATTCTTGACAAGAGTGGTCTAATTCTGACTAATGCCCATGTGGTAGATCAAGCTGATAAAGTGACAGTCCGCCTTAAAGATGGCCGCACATTTGAAGGAACAGTGAAGGGCATTGATGAAGTAACTGATTTGGCGGTTGTCAAGATTAATGCTGGTAGTGATTTGCCTGTTGCACCTTTGGGTTCGTCTAATAATGTTCAGGTTGGAGATTGGGCGATCGCAGTTGGGAATCCTTTAGGATTTGATAATACCGTTACATTGGGCATTGTCAGCACTCTCAAACGTTCTAGCGCCCAAGTGGGAATTAGCGATAAACGCTTAGATTTCATTCAAACTGACGCTGCGATTAACCCTGGTAACTCTGGGGGACCCTTATTAAATGGAGAAGGTGAGGTAATTGGGATTAATACTGCGATTCGTGCAGATGCTATGGGGATTGGGTTTGCGATTCCTATTGATAAAGCTAAAGCGATCGCACTTCAATTGCAACGAGATGGAAAAGTTGCTCACCCTTATTTAGGTGTACAGATGATCACCTTAACACCCCAACTAGCCAAAACAAATAACAGTGATCCCAACTCCATGTTTGAGATTCCTGAAGTCAAAGGCGTTTTAGTCATGCGGGTTGTTCCCAATTCCCCAGCTGCAAATGCAGGTATCCGTCGTGGAGATGTAATTGTGCAGATTGATGGTAAACCAATCACCAATGCAGAACAGTTGCAAGGAGTGGTGGAAGATAGTAACCTCGGTCAATTATTGCAGGTGAAAGTGCAACGAGGTAATCAAACACAGTTGCTTTCAGTCCGCACCGCTGAACTAAAAGATATTTCTTGAACAGGACTTACGCAAGATGTGACCGAAAACCTGATTCTTTCGTAGCGGTAATTCATGAATTACCGCTACTTTCGTTGTGTTGTGCGTAATATCACGTCCGGTAAAATGCTTGTCATTCTGAACGAAGTGAAGAATCTCCGAGATACTTCGCTGCACTACGTTCCGCTCAGTATGACACATATATTTTATCGTAAGTGATTAGGCGGACATGATATAAGTCTTATTGAAGAAGAAATAAATCCGTAGGTTGGGTTAGCCAAGCTTCTCCCACCATGAGAAAATCTATTACTCCTAAAGTTTCAACACCTTTTCTGCTTGGAAATGCAACAACAAACCATATTCCAAACCTTCAACTACCGCTTGATAAGAAGCTTCCAAAATATTCGTAGAAACTCCTACAGTTGTCCAACGTTGTTGACCATTTCCCGATTCTACTAAAGCGCGGGTTTTAGCTGCTGTCCCTGTATGTCCATTGAGAATTCTGACTTTATAATCTGTCAACTCAAAAGCAGCAATGTGGGGGTAAAAGTTGACCAATGCTTTGCGTAAAGCTGCATCCAAAGCCGCTACCGGTCCATTACCTTCCGCTGCTTCCAGAATATTGTTACCGTTAACAGCTACTTTAATTGTTGCCAAAGAATTGGTCGGTTCTTTCCCTTCGACCAAATCACAGTGGACTTGAAAACCTTTAACTTCAAAAAACTCCTCACGCCGACCTAAAGCCTCATACATCAGTAAGATAAAACTCGCCTCTGCGGCTTCAAATTGATATCCTTCACTCTCCAAATCCTTCATGCGTTGGAGAATCTGCCGTGCTTGGGGATTTTCCTTATCTAATTCAATGCCAAAAGTCCGAGCTTTCGCTAACACGTTGCTGAGGCCAGACTGTTCAGAAATGACAATTCGGCGCAGGTTCCCGACTTGTTCCGGCTGAATATGTTCATAAGTCAAAGGGTTACGTTCTACTGCTGATACATGAATACCACCTTTATGAGCAAAAGCAGAACGTCCCACAAAAGGCGCGTGTTCATCAGGAGCGAGATTTACAACTTCGCTGACAAAGCGACTAGCTTCTGTAAGTTGATTTAGCTGGTGTCCACCGATACAGCTATAACCAAGCTTTAGCTGTAAATTGGGAATCAGAGAACACAGGTTAGCATTACCACAGCGTTCACCATAGCCGTTGATTGTACCTTGTACCATCTTCGCCCCAGCCATTACTGCTGCTAGGGCATTAGCTACAGCCATCTCTGAATCATTATGAGTATGAATACCGATTTGAGGAATTGTCATTGATTTTTGACAAATGACTAATGACAAATGACTAATGACTAATTCCACAATTTGAGAAACTTCATGAGGTAAAGTCCCGCCATTGGTATCACATAAAACTAACCATTCAGCCCCTGCGGTTACTGCCGCTTTTAATGTCTCTAAAGCATAATTAGGATTTTGTTTGTAGCCATCAAACCAATGTTCAGCATCGTAGATGACACGCCGTCCTTGAGAACGTAAGTACTCAATTGTGTCAGTAATCATGGCTAAATTTTCTTCTAAACTGGTCTTGAGTCCGGCTGTGACGTGTAAATCCCAGGATTTACCAAAAATTGTCACCCAGCGCGTACCTGCTGCCAGAATCGCTTGCAGCATTGGTTCATCTACGGCTTTAGTGTGAGGGCGACGAGTGGAGCAAAAGGGAACAACTTCTGCTTGTTTGAGCGGATTTTCTTGGAGTTGCCAGAAAAATTGTACATCTTTGGGATTTGCTCCTGGCCAACCGCCTTCAATAAAGGGAATCCCTAATTCATCGAGTCTGTGAGCAATGCGTAACTTATCTTCTATGGACACTGATAATCCTTCCCGTTGAGTCCCGTCCCGGAGAGTAGTGTCATAGAGCCAAAGTTGATTTGAGGGAGTTATGGTCATAAAAATTCGGTGAACCTTTAGTTCAACACTGACACCTGAGAGACAACTTTGCGGCGATGTGCCAATATACAACAAAAAGCTATTTTGGTAATTTCAATATGCCCCAAGTAGTAGCTCAAGGTAAATTAATTGAGTGTGAAAGCCAAGCCAATTTACGTAAAGTTCTGTTAGAAAATGGCATTGACCTCTACAATGGCGGTTCCAAGCTCATAAATTGTCGAGGAATTGGCAGTTGTGGTACTTGTGCGGTTAAGGTAGAAGGCGAAGTATCCGCAGCGAATTGGCGTGATCAAACGCGGCGTTCGCTTCCTCCCCATTCTCCTACATCAGACTTGCGTTTAGCTTGCCAAACTCAGGTTTTAGGTGACGTGAAAATAACAAAGTTTGATGGATTTTGGGGTCAAGGTTCTCAATTAGTTTGGACACCAGAAGGTTAACAAGGAGAGAAACAAGATGGGTAGATGGACACCCTTAATTCTGATGGCTGGAGGCGTGGCAATTTTGCTGGGTACGTTACTAGGTATTAATTTTCCTATGGGCGGACAACAAAGTGCTAATGTTCCGCCTGGACGTAGAGCTTCTAGCGTCCTCCCGGCTAATATTAATGTTAATAGCACTGCTACCCGGAATGATTCTGAAACTGCTACCCGGAATGATTCTGAAACTGTTAACAGCAGTGATTCTGAAACTACTAACAACAATGATTTTGCTAATGATAATCGCCGCACCAGCGTAGCTCAAAATAATGCTTCTACTGAGCCTACAGGAATAAATGATAGTACACAAGACGGAAATACTACTGATACTTCCATAACAGACAGTAGTTCAAGTTCAGGTAATCTTAATCAAGAAAAAGAACCTATTCGCGCTTTGTGGTAGTCAGAGGATGTCTGAAAAATTTTTCCTGTGGTATCCAATACTTGTAGATCCCCCTTGTTGAGAGGTAAGGGGGGATCTGAATAAAACTTGATATTTCTCAGACATCCTCTTCGTTTGTGGACTCTTCAAAAATCCCACGGCTAGAAGCCGGGGGTAGTTGTCAATCCTGATAGGTTATTAGTTATGTAGTAATGACTAATGACTAATGACTAGTGACATTTTAATTATTGGCGGTGGCGTTATTGGCTTGGCTTGCGCTGTCGAATTGAAATTACGGGGGGCAAATGTCACCGTGCTTTGTCGTGATTTTTCAGCCGCAGCCAGTCACGCAGCCGCAGGGATGTTGGCTCCTGATGCGGAAAAAATATCTAATGGGGCGATGCTTTCTTTATGTTGGCGATCGCGCTTTTTGTATCCCAACTGGACACGCAAACTAGAAGATTTAACTGGTTTAAATACAGGTTATTGGCCTTGTGGCATCCTCGCTCCAGTATATCAGGAGGCAGAGGGGCAGGGAGCAGGGAGCAGGGAGCAGGGAGCAGGGGGAAGAAGTAAAAATAAGGATGTTACTTACTGGTTAGACAAAGCAGCTATTGAGCAATATCAACCAGGTTTAGGTGCAGATGTAATTGGTGGCTGGTGGTATCCTGAAGATGGGCAAGTTGATAACCGCGCTTTGGTGAAAGTTTTACGAACTGCGGCTGAGTCTTTGGGTGTGGAATTCAAGGATGGCGTGACAGTGGAAGCGATCGCTCAACAACAAGGAAAAGTCATCGGTGTACAAACCAATTTGGGTTTACTGCACGCCTCCCATTATGTTTTAGCCTCTGGTGCTTGGGCTAATCAATTATTACCTTTACCAGTGCGTCCCCGCAAAGGACAGATGCTGAGTTTGCGAGTACCAGAATCTGTCCCAGAATTACCATTGACGCGGGTGCTTTACGGTGAAAATATTTACATTGTCCCCCGGCGTAATCGTTCTATTATTCTGGGGGCAACTAGTGAAGATGTGGGCTTTACTCCTGATAACACCCCAGCCGGAATTCAAAGTTTACTCCAAGCTGCAATTCGTCTCTATCCACAATTAGCAAATTATCCCATTCAAGAAATGTGGTGGGGATTTCGCCCCTCTACTCCCGATGAATTACCGATTTTGGGCAATAGCCATTGTGATAATTTAACTTTGGCTACTGGACATTTCCGAAATGGCATTTTGCTCGCACCTGTCACAGCCGAATTAATTGCTGATTTGATTTGGGAAAAAAAGGCAGATCCTCTCCTGGATAATTTTAATTATTCGCGCTTTCAAGCTCAGTCATCTACCACTACATCCATGCTGACTCATTCTGCTAATTTCACCAACGGACACCGTAGCCTACAACCCACAGATTTAAACGTTCAAGATTCAAAATTGATTATTGCTGGTAAATCTTTTCAATCTCGCTTAATGACAGGAACTGGTAAATATCGCAGCATTGCAGAAATGCAACAAAGTGTTGCTGCTAGTGGGTGTCAAATTGTGACTGTAGCGGTGCGGAGAGTGCAAACTAAAGCACCTGGACATGAAGGTTTAGCGGAAGCTTTAGATTGGAATAAAATTTGGATGTTGCCAAATACCGCAGGTTGTCAAACCGCAGAAGAAGCAATCCGGGTTGCCCGTTTGGGACGCGAAATGGCAAAGTTATTAGGACAGGAAGACAATAATTTTGTCAAGTTGGAGGTAATACCTGATGCAAAATATTTACTTCCAGATCCCATTGGCACTCTGCAAGCGGCTGAACAGTTGGTCAAGGAAGGTTTTGCTGTTTTGCCATATATCAATGCTGACCCGATGTTAGCCAAGCGTTTAGAGGAAGTTGGTTGTGCAACGGTGATGCCTTTAGCAGCCCCTATTGGTTCAGGACAAGGGTTGAAAACTACTGCCAATATTCAGATTATTATTGAAAATTCCAATATCCCTGTTGTGGTAGATGCTGGTATTGGTGCGCCTTCTGAGGCTTCTGAAGCGATGGAATTGGGTGCGGATGCGTTGTTAATTAATAGTGCGATCGCACTAGCTCAAAATGCCCCAGCTATGGCTTATGCGATGAATTTGGCAGCAGTAGCCGGTCGCATGGCTTATTTAGCAGGAAGAATGCCGATGAAAAACTATGCTAGTGCTAGTTCACCTTTGACAGGGACAATTACCTAATCTGGAAAATCTCTCTCCTTGCAGGAGAGAGACTTTGAATTTATCCCTTTAGATGTATGAAAAATACTATTAATATTTTCAACAATAATAGAGTAACAATTTTGAATATTTAATAAATATACATGGAAAATGTAATTACCTATAACAATGATAAAGGACTTCTAGCTTATATTCAATTTCTCGCATCAAGAGCATTAAGAACCAAATATGATGGTACTGATCCAATCTTTAATTTTGAAGATGCACTTGATCAAACCGAAATAGCACATTTCACAGTAGATGAACTTAAAAAAATCCCTGAAGTTAACACTCTATTTACAGAACGCTGGCTACCTGCACCAATAAATTTAGATGAATTAAGTAAACTTCCTGAAGGAACTTTAGGCTATGTTTATGCTAGGGAAATGAAAGCTAGAGGTTTTGATCCCAACTTCTATCAAACAGTTCCTGTGGTTGATGATATTTCCTATCTGAAAATGCTGTGGAGAACTACCCATGATATTTATCATGTAGTTGCAGGATTTGATACTGATATCTTTGGAGAACTTGGTTTACAAGCTTTTGTTTTAGCTCAAACTGCTATTCCTATTAGCATTATGCTGGTGAGTTTTGGTATGGTTTTAATTAGTCTCTACCAACCGGATAAACTCAAACCTTTAATGACAGAAATATCCCGTGGCTACCGTTTAGGTTCTCATACTCCCAGCAAACTTATTGCTCAAAAGTGGGATCAGTTTTGGGATGTTCCAGTTATGGAAATTCGCACTCAATTAGGAATGAATTCTATTCCTGAAAACTGAAAATCAGTTAATTATGAGTATTTACAAATCAGATTTTATTGTGAAAATTCGTATTTTACAGGACTTACACATTGACAAAATTTATCAAATATAGCTTATGGATTTAATCTCTTGTAGGGTGTGTTAGCGACAGCGTAACGCACCAAAATATTGAGAATGGTGCGTTAGGATTCCATCCTAACGCACCCTTGTATATTAGAAGAAGTAGTAGACCGTCGCACCCTTGGTCAGAAAAGACCGCTTTGTAGCATGGGTCACTACAACAATCTCCATGACAGAACTCGAACAGTCGCCTGGGGTAAATACTGTGAATCAAAACATAGATAAAATAGCCCGAATCATGCAAGGATGAGTGAAATCAAGGGGATGAAAAAGAGTAAAAGAAATTAGTTAAAAGTTGAGAGTTAAAAATGGAAAACATCTCTCAGTGGATAGGCATTGACGTAAGTAAAGCCACACTTGATGTTTACATACGTCCAATAGGTAAAGCATTTCAAGTTGCTAATACTGAAATAGAAATATCTAATTTAGTTGAGCAACTTAAAATATATGATGTAAACCTCATCGTATTGGAAGCAACAGGAGGACTAGAAACTGAATTAATAATTCAATTGCAGTCTGCACTGTTACCAGTAACATTAATCAATCCGCGTCAAGGAAGAGATTTTGCTAAAGCTACAGGTAAGTTAGCAAAAACTGATGCAATTGACGCACAGACTTTGGCACATTTTGGTGAAGCAATGAAACCACTTATGTTACCAATTGAAAGTGAAACAGCACGTCAATTGGGTGAATTAATTAGTAGGAGAAGACAATTAGTTGAGATGTCTACTGCTGAAAAAAATCGCCGTGACCGCTCTCGTGTTAAAACTTTAGCAGATATTGAGGCACATATTGATTATTTGGATAAACGTCTTCAACAAATTAATCAAGAGATTGAAGAATTGACCCAAAATAATCAAGAATGGATTGATAAAGTCAATTTACTCAAAACTACTCCTGGTATTGGTCAAGTTATTTCTACCACTCTGGTGTCTGACTTACCAGAATTAGGTCAATTAACCGCTAAACAAATTTCTCGTTTAGTTGGTGTGGCACCAATTAATCATGATAGTGGTGAAGCAGTGCGTTCCTGTCGCCTTGCGTCGGAAAGCAACTGCTGAACCCGTAGGGTCAACATAAAGGTAAGCGAATGATTAATGGTGGTCGCGCTCATGTTCGTGCTATTCTTTATATGGGTGCTGTTGTTGCCATGCGTTTTAATCCTGTAATTAAGGCTTTTTATCAGCGTCTTGTTGAACGTGGTAAACCCAAAAAATTAGCACTTACTGCTTGCGTTCATAAAATGTTAGTCATTTTAAATGCGATGGTTCGGGATCATCTTCCTTGGGGTGCTAAAGATAATTTGCAACCAGCTTAAAACTTTTTCATTTCTGAAATTCATTTTTTGTCATTACAAACTATGTCGGCTTTTTTACTCTATGAGTCAGAGTTCCTATTTGTGCTTACAAAAATTAATTTTTCCTCAACCTTGATGTGAATATTCAACTTTTACCCCCACGAGTGATCTAGCAACTGGGGAAGATTGGGCGACGCAGTGAAGTGGTAGGGCGGGCTGCGACTATCTAGACTATCAACCCAAAATCTTTATGTCCGTCCTACCACCTCCCAATCTAGCAGAGCGTTCCCCAGTTGCGTCAACAAGAGCGATGGCTACGCCCGCCGCAGGCATCGCTTGACATTCAAGACAGTCGCTACAATACCTAATCTTGTTCAAAAATCAAATAGGAGTCCTATATCATGTGAAGTTTGTACAGTGTGTAAGTCCTATTCTCTTCAAATACTTTCTTCTAAAACCTGACTTCTGTACTTAATTAGCTCAATACTATTATCACCATTCAGTCTTTTGAGCCGTTTCTTAAGTTTAATTTCTACAGAACTATTAATATCAGGAGTGGGATTTCTATTTAATACAATACGTGCATAAATTTTAAAATCTTGCATTTCCGTTATAAGTTTAGTTATAGATGAATCTATTTGTCCAATTGCTTTTTTTAAATCATGTCCTTTTAACTCTACAAAAAATGCTAATTTATCTTCACAGGATAAAATTAGATAATCACATCTTTCCCCCCCTGTAATTAAGCAATCATCTACCTTAATTTTACAAATCTCTTTACCATTGTCATTGGTGACTCTATACTCTTGTTTATTCCCAGAATCTTTAACAACTATGGTTTTCCTAGGATCACAAAATTCCTTACATTCACTTTTTCTAAAAAAATCGTTACACATACTCAGTCATCTAGATTAAACAAGTCATTAAACTTGTTATTAATTATACTAGATGCGCTATCTATTTTTTCAGCTTGAATTAATTTCAGTTCTTCATCAATAATTGATTCATAGTAATTTTCAGATATAAAGTAAGCTGAAATACGATCTGGATCAATCCAACTTTTACTACTGACAATGCTTTCTACTGCTTCTCTTTCATCACCAACTTTATTTGTACCCACTTGGTGAGCATATAAAAGATTGTTGAAAGATGAGAGAATATAAGGACTATGAGTAGTAATAATTATTTGATTATTATTAATATTTGCTAATAAACCAATTAATTCTACAATATCACTTTGGGTTTCAGGATAAAGATGTGCTTCTGGTTCTTCAAAAACCATAAATACACTCGTTTCATCTAAAATATATCTAAATATCAGCAAAAGAATCCAGACTGATTCTTGTTGTCCTGAAGAAGCATATTGTAATTTGACATATTTTTCATTATTAATATAAATTCTCTCTTTATCAAGATCAACATTAAATCTATATTCACCTTTAAGGATTTTTCTTAATAAATCTGATAAATCAGAACCTGGATTAAAAGCAATATTTTTGTTTTTAATGAGAGTGTTTAAATCATCTGTAAAATAAGATTTTAATAAATTAATTCTCTCGACAAAAGATTTTGTAAAGTAGTCTAAAGTATCTGGGTTTTTGATATCTTGGACTTGTTCAGTCAATGTAGACATCAAACTTCTACCAGCAGGAATAAATACAGGGTAGTGCTTTTCTTCAAAAATATGATCTATGTGCGATTTAAAATTTCTAAACCGTAATCTTTTGTCTGATTCAATTTCTCGTAATTCTTCTAAGGACTTAAATTTATTCTGTTGTTCTTTGGATATTATTTTGTAATTTAAAATTTCTATAACCAGCAAATTTAATTCATTTTCCAGTGTCGGACTTAATTTGATATCTAGATTATCTTCAGATTTAGAAATTGTTATATGTTTTTCACTTGAATATTGATATTGTAATCTAAATTGTTCACAATCTGGATTCAGTCCAAAATATTGGACGAAATTGAATTTTATAAAGTTTAACAATGCATAATATATACGATGTTCTGGCAAATACTCTAGATTGTCGGCATAGATATGATTCAGAATTGCGTCTTTAATAGACTTAAATATAAAAATTGATTTACTAATTGTACTTTTACCGCTTGCTTGGGGACCAATTAATAGCATTACATCTGTGACATCAGCCTCAAATTTTTTTACAGGTCCAAAATTTTCTATAGAGATTCTTTGCATAATTCTGATGTTTCGTTTTAGATTCAAAAACAAATTACTATTAACAGTGTAGCAAAATATATTTTGTATATGTTTATTCGGTTATTCGTGTTACTAACAATTGTACCCAATTAGGAATAAATTCTATTCCTGAGAACTAAAAATCAGTTAATTGTCAGTTAGAAAGTGTATGGATAAAATCTAGCAAGAGGTACTAGTGATTACAAGCAAATCCATATTTTGTTTATTATGTCAATGCGTAAATTCTACTAAAATATAATTTTTTGATCTTAAATGTAAAGATTTATATAATAAAATGAAAATAAACTATAATATAGTCAACACTCAATAAAAAAGATAAGAAGGAATCACTTCATGCCCTATACAAACGAAGAAGGCGGACTGATAAACAATTTTGCTCGTGAACCTAAGGTTTATGAAGCCGAACCTCCTACACCCACTCAACAGCGTAACTATGTTGTTTTAGGACTTGCTGCTGCGCTTTTGGTTGGTGGTGTGATTTTTGTCGCCTTCTCTGTTTCTCACGTTGGTTAATCTCAAAATATTTTAATAAAATTTAATTTTTCAGAATTTCAGGTTCCAATCTCAGGAGGAGCCTGATTTTCTAATTTTTTGCTAAAATTAAAAAGAATATCTAAGTATAATTAGACACTAGCTAATCCTTCAAGTTTGGAAAAGTCGATTTATCCTGAGCAGAAAAACATTTACTTGAAAATCAGAATATAAGATTTTTCAGTTATGTTTATTTGACTGACTTGAGAATGTATACTGTATTTCGGCTGTTTTAGCCACTATGAGCGTGAATGAAACTTTACCTACAGATATTTTTGCTTGGAATCGGCAGGTATATCAACGCCTAAAATTTGCCCTGAGTATTGGTTTACGACGGCAGATATTTTTTGCTGTATGTGATGACTTACACTTAAGAAATCAAGTAGCTACTCGGTTACATTCTACCTTGGCTTATCCCGTGGGGCAAGTGCTATATCAGCCAACAGAAACAAGGGGAATTAGTACTCCAGCTTATCCACGGTTAGTCACATTGCGGTTGAATTTAAATGATCCTAATCCTATAGCGCAGATAAATCAATGGTTAGCTAATTATCCTCCACCGATTGTGGGAGAATCAAAAGACACACCTGGTCGCCCCTTACCAATACCCGCATTTCAGATTGTCGGAGTGGAACTGCTCACTAAACAATCAGTAGCGGTACAACGTTTATTTTTACATTATCTCCGATTAAGCGAACAATATTTTTCTACCCAAGAATCCAGTCCGTTTCTAGAATCTAGTCTGCTGTTTTGGGTTCCGCGTCCTTGGTTATCTGCTATTCAGCAATCAGCACCCAAGTTTTGGCATGGTCGAACTGGTGTGTTTATCTTTGCTGGAGAACCGACACCAACAATAGATAATCGGGCTTATACAGAAAATTTCTCTAGTTTGAGAAGTGTAGATTTAGGAAATCTTGAGAAATCAATTATTGATGAATCAATCGCTTCAGAAGAATTGACAGAAAATCTTATTCAAGAGTTTAAGTTTACTGAAGATGATGATTTCTTGGGAGAGAAACATAAAAATATAGAACATCCATTACATGGTATATCAATAGACAAAATTGAGATTCCTAAACTCTCATCTTTCTTGCATATTAGCGATGAATTAATATCGTTAGTTAAAGAAACATTGAATACCGATATTCCTGAAGATGCGGATGAAAATTTGCAACCGCAGCAACTTCTCTGGGAAATTGAAAAATTACAAATCCAGCAAGCTGCTGGGCAAGAAATAGCGGTAGCTTATCATAATTTAGGAAATTTATATCGCCTTCGCATTGAGCAAGGAAAGTCAAGTCTAGAAAATTTAATGGTGGCAATTATTGCCTATCAGGAAGCAGTCAGTTATGACGACAATTCACCACAACTCCCAGATACTTTAAATGATTTGGGTACGTTGTACTGGATGCTGCACCGCACACCTGGTAATAGTGCAGAAGGAAAAACTTATATAGAACAGGGAATAGAATTTTATCAGTTAGCAATAAAACTAATTACACCTGATAGCCAACCGGATATTTATGCTCGTGTGCAGAATAATTTAGCCACAGCTTACGGAGATTTAGCGCGATTTTCTAACCCTGTGGAAAATTGGCAACAGGCGGTTACAGCTTATGGTGAAGCACTTCTCTACCGAACAGAGGAAATTGATCCTATTAAATATGCTGCTTGTCAGAATAATTTAGGGACTGCTTACTGGCATTTGGGACAACATAGTCAACCGGTGGAACATCTCAAAAAAGCGATCGCAGCTTATAATCTAGCACTTGTATATTATAAACCCAGTGATGAGCCGCTCAAGTATGGCATGATTCAAAATAATATCGGCACTGCTTATTGGAATTTATCTCAATATGAACAACCATTGGATAACTTACAATTAGCAGTTGATTTCTACCGTGAAGCCCTTAAATATCGTACTCCTGCTAATGTTCCTAATGCCTGTGCAGCTACTCGCAATAATCTTGGTACTGCCTATTGGCATATAGCAAATCTACCACAAGTCACTAAAGACATTCGCCAAAGTTTTTTGAAATTATGCGTCAAAACTTATGAAGAGACTCTGAGTATATCAGATTCTGTAGATCGTAAAAATTTAAGTTTTGATTTATTGGCAACGCAAAATAATTTGGGACTAGCTCATTATCAATTAGTCACAGATCCGTCTTTTAATGGTGACAAAAAAATACTTTCTCAGCATTTAGAAGCATCTTTAGAAAATCATGTCCAAGCATTAAATGCCTTGACTCAAAACACGGAAGCTTATCAAACGACTTTTACCCACATAGTGAAAATAATTCGCACTTTCCATGATCAATTAGGTATTCAAGGACAAAATTTGGCTTTATCTAAGGTTCCGGGTAATTTAATTCCTGAAATTTTACCTAAGTTATAAAAGAACTGATACTCTTTTAGAACCAACAGAATATGGATTAAATGAACCGCGAAGAAGCGTTCGCGGTAGCGTTGCGAAGCAAAGGACGCGAAGAAAGAAGGAAGAAGATAGGTAATCTTATACTGGGAAGTCCCTAAGTTGATTGGTAGTTATTGGCTAAAAGTGTAACAATCGGTAAAATTACCGCAAGGGGTTTTCAAAGGCTGAAAAAGTCTTTTGTTCCCTGTTCCCTGTTCCCTGTTTAATTACTACCCCAGACCTATGAAAGAAACTATCCTAGAGGTTCGCAATCTACAAGTTGAATTTTCCGGTGATGGCAGTAAAGTTAAGGCTGTGGATGGTATCAGCTTTGATTTGCATCGAGGTGAGACTCTAGGAATAGTGGGAGAGTCTGGAAGTGGTAAATCAGTTACGGCTTTGGCTGTGATGGGTTTGTTGCAGTATCCCGGTAGAGTTGGTGAGGGAGAAATCTGGTTTCGTCCCCAGGAAAATGCCCAACCTCTGGATTTATTGGCTTTACCTGCTAAGGAGATGCAGCTGTACCGGGGTGGTGACATTGCGATGATTTTCCAAGAACCGATGAGTTCACTCAATCCGGTTTATGATATTGGGTTTCAGATGACAGAAGCAATTATGCGTCATCAAAATGTGAGTGCAGCTGAGGCTAAGAGAATTGCGATCGCAGGTCTGCAAGAAGTTAAACTTTTACCTAGTGATGAAGATATCCAGCAGCAGTGTCTTGATCATCAGTCATCTCCACCCAATAGCTTCCAACTAGCGCAGTTGGTGAAAGAACAAAAAGCCGCGATGCTGGAACGCTATCCCCATCAGTTGTCTGGTGGTCAGTTACAACGGGTAATGATTGCAATGGCAATTTCTTGTAACCCATCATTGTTAATTGCTGATGAACCAACCACAGCCTTAGATGTGACGGTACAGGCGACAATTCTGGAATTGCTGCAAGAATTACAACAAAGTCGCAATATGGCTATGATTTTTATCAGCCATGACTTGGGGTTAATTTCGGAAATCACTGACCAAGTAGCGGTGATGTATAAAGGTAAAATTGTCGAATCCGGTGCGGCAGAACAAATTTTTACGAATCCCCAACATCCTTATACAAAGGGGCTTGTGGCCTGTCGTCCTTCTCTTAACCGTCGTCCCCAAAAACTGCTGACTGTTTCTGACTATATGAGTGCAAAGGAGGATGAATTTGGACAGGTGGTAATTTATCCCCAAGAACCAGCACAACCACCAGATATCAGCAGCGAAGAAATTAACGCCAGATTGGCCAATCTCAGTACTCAAGATCCCCTTTTAAAAATTCGCAATCTGAAAGTTGGTTTCCCACTTCGGGGTGTATTTGGTGGGACAAAACGCTACAGTATGGCCGTGAATGAGGTTTCTTTTGATGTTTATCCAGGTGAAACTCTGGGATTGGTGGGAGAATCTGGTTGTGGTAAAACTACTTTGGGTAGAAGTTTGCTGAGATTAATCGAACCGATGAGCGGTAAAATTATTTTTGATGGACAAAATATAACTACTCTCAAAGGAAAACCGTTGCAAAAATTGCGACGGGAAATGCAAATAGTTTTCCAAAACCCGTTTAGTTCTCTTAACCCCCGGATGAAAATTGGTGAAGCGGTGATGGAACCGTTGTTGATTCATTCTGTGGGTAAGTCTCAGTCACAGCGACGGGAAAGGGCTGTGGAACTGTTAGAAAGGGTGGGATTGGGTGCAGATGATATGAAACGCTATCCCCATCAGTTTTCTGGTGGTCAACGTCAACGGGTTTGTATTGCCCGATCTTTGGCTTTAAATCCTAAGTTTATTATCTGTGATGAGTCGGTTTCGGCATTGGATGTGTCGGTACAAGCCCAGGTATTAAATTTGTTAAAAGAATTACAGCATGATTTTAACTTGACGTATATTTTTATTTCCCATGATTTAAGTGTGGTGAAATTTATGAGCGATCGCATTTTGGTGATGAATCAAGGGAAAATTGTCGAAGAAGGTACAGCAGAAAGTCTCAACCGCGAACCAAAAGAAGAATACACACAGAAGTTAATTGCAGCAATTCCTACAGGTAGTTCAGAGAGAATGAGAAAGAAGTAGAAGTCAGGGAGCAGGGAGCAGGGGGAAAGAGAATTTTTGGATTTCTGCACAAACAATTTATATCGCAAGTGATTAGGCGGACATGATATGACTCCTGACTCCTTCTCATTTAACATCAGTGTAAAGATAAGCCCTAATATATTGATGATTGCGAATAATTTCCGCAGATTGTTCAGCTGCACTAGCGAAGTTTTGACTATAAACACCATGACCATCTATTCCGTCTAAAGTCATCCAAGCATAAGCTATTTGATAAAGTTCGCTTTTGTCTAATAAATGTTCAAGCAGAGGTTGTTGGTCAGGTAGAGTTTTTCTATTTAACAAATTATTTTTATCAGCGAGAATTACCACTTTTTCATCATACAATTTCTGAGCTACTTCAATTTGCATATCTGGATTTCCTAAAATTTCCTCATCAGAAATATTAGGGTCAAATCTATCTCTAGAAATTTGGAAAGCACCATAAAACTTACTATTTGGTCGGTGTTCTTGCCAATTACCACCACTAGATTCTGTAGCTGATATAGCAATTAAAAAAATAGCAACTTCTTGACGAAGAGTACCTTGTTTAACTTTTTCAAGAATTTGTTTAGCAAAATCAATTTTAATCGTACCATCAATAATTACACCAGCTTTTTGAGCTTTTTTAGCGGGGATAACATCTTGAGATAAATTCTGAGAAGAATTAAAGTTTATTTTTTTGGATAAGTTTTCCTCACTATTTATATAAGCAACAGGAACTAGTTTTTTATCTACTCTATTTTTCACACTAATTGCCACTACAAAAGCCAGCAATATGCAAATTAATAAACTAAATTTTTGTGTGAAAATAAAATGAATTTTATCACCTTGGAGGTTGAACCAGTTGTTTTTATAAAATAGTAATTTTTTTAATTTCCAACTTCTTTTAGAATGAACTGGTTTAACATCCTTTAGCATTCCTTTTCCTGCTAATTTCTTTAACAGAAATTGTATATCTTCGCTGTTAACCTTGTATTTAGCAGCGATGGTTTTTGGTGGTAATTTACCTAACTGTAAAAGTATATCTTTTTGATAAGGGCTGATTTGAAGATAGGCTAAACTATTTGGGTGTTCCATACGCAAGAGCCAATAACCATTTGGATTCCATATCCACTGCACTGCGGATTTAAGTAGAGGCCAACGGTTAGGTTTTGTGGAATATTCTCGCAGTACATAAGCTCTTTTATTCTCTGTTTTGTGAATTCCTAAAACTCCCAAAGCCACTAATTTTTCTAATAGCTTGATCACAAAATCAGGGTGAATTTCTTTCCCAAATTGCTGTTGACACTTTTCCTGTACCTGTCTGACTGTCAATTTTCCATTAAACAGCTTGAGAGCGTAACCTTCTATGAATGAAAATGGAAACCTCTGTCTGGTTTTAATTCCTTGTAAAAGTATTGGTGAAAACCCGCTTACCCCTTGCTCAGATTCAGGTACAGAGATTATTTTCCAGTGAGATACCAGATTTGGACACACTAAACTCTGATCATTACGTGTATTAACAGGTGATAGTTTGACTGGGTTCATGTGCTAAAAAGATATCAAGGTTCTGCTGTACCCACATCAATTTAGTGACTAAGGGTTGTTGTCATATTATACCAGTAGATACGACTGAACTTTACAAATACAGCGGATTTCGCTGTTGGGAGGTACATACCTAGCGGGCAAGATGCCCGCACCACAAGAGTTTCATTATTCAAGTTTGTATCTCATTTAAATGAAATCCGCTGTATCATCCAAGCGATCGCACAAAAAATCTTATCACCTATACCGACCGAAAAGCGATCGCTGTATTGTTGCAGATATCTCATACCAAAAACTATATCTAAAATATAAATTTTGATTTCAAGATTTTGACATATAAGCTAATTTTATAAACTCTTATTTTCAGCATAAATCAAGTTTGTAAAACCTACAACTCAATTAATAACAGTAATTACTAAATTAAGCTAAAATAAAAAAAATAGCAAAATCCTAGCCAGTATATGGTTACATCAATACAAGCAACAATTCAAACTCTATACGACCAAGATTATTACCTGTGGCTGAGAACAACCATTAACCAACTTCGCACAGGACAGTTTTCTGCTGTTGATTTAGAGAATTTATTAGAAGAATTAGAAACTATGGGTAGAAGTGAAAAGCGAGCAATTAAAAGTTTATTACTTAAACTGCTTGAACATCTTCTAAAACTCAAATGTTGGGATAGTGAAAGAGAACGTAATCAAGGATCTTGGAAAAGAGAAATTAGGGCTTTTCGTACACAGATAAAAGATGAACTCAAAGATAGTCCTAGTTTAAAACCTTACATTTTAGAGATATTCGACCAATGTTATCAAGAAGCCAGAAAATTAGTAAGCGATAGCTCTCAACTTTCTATTGACAAATTCCCTCTTATACCCATTGGTTCTTTAGAACAAATTTTAGATGAAAACTGGTTTCCTGAATATAGCTGCAATCATCACGGTAAAGCCGACTAAAATAGATACTTAACTCACGCTTACTCAAGGAGTATCTAGCGGTGCAGCCAGATTTAGTAGGTTTAGAAATCAGCAAAGGGGAACTGAGACGTTTAACAGGCTTTGATACTGAAGACGTTTTTAGACCCTCAATTATGGCAGACAAGGAAAAGCGTATGGGCTTTTTCTTCAACGAAGGCTTGGTAGCTTTGGCACTTACGCCGATTATTGTCGGCTTTATTTATGCTTTTATAATTTTGCCCACATTGGGATCTTCCACTAAATTGGGGATTATTTTACTGATTATTGTACCTATTGGGGTGGTTGTGGGGCGATCGCTCTGGCGGCGAAAAACCTGTCCCCATGCACTGACAATACTTTTAGATGAAGTTGATAAATATCACACCGTAGTTCAAGCTATAGATATCAATGATCAACTCGCCACCTCTGGCAACTCCCAAAGTAGCATTAGCGACCGAGAACAAGTAATATCTGCACTCCAATTAATTAGAGAAGATTTAGTTCGCGCCTTAAAAAGTGAACGTATTTTGCGCGATAATAAAAAACTGCTTCTTAACAACCAAGAGTTACTAGTCAATAACTTAGCCAATTTGCAAGCCTTACAAGTTAGCTCTCAAGCTGGTGAATACGCACGACTCCTAAATGAGTCATTACAGATTGCGTTAGATGTGCAAGCGGAAATCAGAAAACTCAGAAAAGTGTAATCATAAATTTATTCCCCAAAATTCAATGCTTAAATCTTAATCTGTCTATTCAATCAGGAGAGTCCTAAATGCTATCTAAATTATTGAGTCAAACTCTTTATGAACAGGATTATCCCCAGTGGTTAGAAACCACTTTACAAAAGTTACAAGAACGGGATTTAGAAAATCTTGATTGGGAGAATTTGATTGAGGAGATTGCCACATTAGGGAATGAACAAAAACACAAACTAGAAAGTTATCTCCTGCAACTTCTCAAATATCTGCTGTTGTATCAGCATTGGAGTCTTCCAGACTGTAAAAATCATTGGGAAGTAGAAATTGATAATTTTCGCGTAGAGATTAGGAAATTAACAAAATCAAAAAACCTCTACAATTATATGTTAACAGTAGTGGATGAAGTTTATACTGATGCAGTACGACAAGCAAATAAAAAAAGTGGTTTAAATTGTTTTCCTCAAATTTGCCCTTACACAGTTGAGCAGATTTTAGATGTAGAATATTTGCCACCATTCACATATTTATGAATAACAAACCCAAAATAATCGTTTTAGATGATGATCCTACTGGTTCTCAAACCGTTCACAGTTGCTTATTATTGATGCGCTGGGATGTGGAAACCTTACGTTTGGGACTAAAAGATGATGCTCCCATTTTCTTTATTTTAACCAATACTCGTTCCCTGACCCCAGAATCAGCCGCAGTCGTCACCAGAGAAGTTTGTCAAAATCTCAAACTCGCATTAGCCGCAGAACAAATAGACGATTTTCTCGTAGTTAGTCGTTCTGACTCCACCTTACGCGGGCATTATCCCATAGAAACCGATGTCATTGCCGAAGAACTCGGACCCTTTGACGCTCATTTTCTTGTCCCGGCATTTTTTGTTGGTGAAGCCTCACAAAGTGAAGGGGGACGCATTACCCGCGACAGCATCCATTATCTAATTATTGATGGTGTTCCTACCCCAGTCCATGAAACAGAATTTGCTCGTGATTCCGTCTTTGGTTACAATCACAGCTATCTTCCTAAATACGTAGAAGAAAAAACGAAAGGGCGCATCAAAGAAGATACTGTCACTAGATTTTTACTTGCAGATATCCGTGCTGGTAGTTTAGAACGTTTACTACAACTCCATGATAATCAGTGCGGTGTGGTAGATGGTGAAACTCAAACCGATCTCAACACCTTTGCTGTAGATATATTAACAGCCGCAAGTAGAGGAAAACGCTTTCTATTCCGTTCCGCTGCCAGCATTTTAACAGCTTTAGCAGCCTTGCCCCCCCAACCCATTGCTGCCGAAAATATGGCAGAATATGTGCGTGGTGGTAAACCCGGTGCCGTAATAGTTGGTTCCCACGTCAAAAAAACAACTCAGCAATTAGCATCACTATTGCAAGTTGAGGGAACCGTGGGAATCGAAGTTGGGGTTGGACGGTTACTTGATGATGGAGTGAATGAATCAGCTAAACTGCTAACTGAGATTCTCGAAAGTGTCCAAGCAGTACATAACGCCGGTAAAACGCCTGTCGTTTATACTAGTCGTCAGGAATTGACTTTTAAAGATGTCAAAACCAGATTAGATTTTGGGGCAACAGTTTCCTCATTACTTATGGATATTGTCAAGGGTTTACCATCTGATATAGGATTCTTAATCAGCAAAGGTGGTATTACCTCAAACGATGTCTTGAGTACTGGACTGGATTTAACTTCAGCCAGATTACTTGGTCAAATTTTAGCCGGTTGTTCAATGGTGTTAACTCCATCTGACCATCCCCAATTTCCTAACTTGCCAGTTGTGCTATTTCCCGGTAATGTCGGTAATGCTGATGCTTTGGCTACCAGTTATCAAAGATTGACTGCAAAAGGAATTGGAAATTAATAAAGATGGGAACGTGGAGAGATGGGGAGAATCAATAATCAAATCTGACAAATCACCAATTACCAATTACCAATGAATTCTGATTCTACTAACTCCCCAGAAAATTTGGAAACGGAGTCAAATTCTGCACACCCTGATGTGGAATTAATCTCTCAACTAGCTGAACTAGAGGAAAAAACTGCCAAAACTGCCGATATAGAGGCAGATACTGCTGTTGATGATGGAGATAGTAATTCTATTATCCCCAATGGGGAGTTAAATTCTGTTCTTAACTATTTACAAGCTAATTCTACTGCTACAAATGTAGAGTCAAGTGCTGCTACAGATATAGAAATTAATTTTGACTTGGCTGATTTGAATAACAATGAGCTAGGATTACCAGAACAGAAGCTCAATCATATCCAAGTTCAGTTAAAAACTGAGGAGGGAAGACTGTTATTAATTTTGCCAACTGAATCTCAAGTAACTGCTTCAGAAATTAGTTGGTCAGAGATTTGGCAACAAATGAGACAGCGGCTCAATGCTGGGGATCGCTTGCGGACTCCTAATACCACAGTACATCTGTTAGCAAAAGACCGCTTATTAGATACTAGGCAACTGCAAGAACTGGCGGAAACTTTAAATGAAGTCAAACTTCAGCTAAAATCTGTAGCTACTAGTCGGAGGCAAACAGCGATCGCAGCTTGTACTTTAGGTTATTCTGTAGAACAAATACAGCTACAACCTTCCTTTAGTGCCGATCTCCAAGCTACCTCCAAACCTCAAGCAGATGCTCTCTATCTAGAAATGACAGTCCGTTCTGGTGGAGAAATTCGTCATCCTGGAACAGTCATCATTTTGGGAGATATCAATCCTGGTGGTATTGTAGTCGCAGATGGAGATATTCTGGTTTGGGGTCGTCTGAGAGGTGTTGCTCATGCTGGTGCGGGGGGTAATCGTGATTGTCTAATCATGGCTTTGCAAATGGAACCAACCCAATTGCGGATTGCAGATGCTGTAGCTAGAGCGCCGGAAAAATCTCCGTCGCAATTTTTCGCGGAAGTGGCACATATCACACCCGAAGGAATTCGCATCGCTAAAGCTACTGATTTTTCTCGCAGTCAGTTAAGTAAAATTAATCAGAGTCTCTAAATATTTAGTATTATTTGCTGAACCCTATTCGAGCGCAATCGCTATTATGACTCGCATTATTGTAATTACCTCCGGTAAAGGAGGAGTGGGCAAAACCACAGTTTCCGCAAATCTAGGCATGGCTTTAGCCAAAATAGGCCGCCAAGTTGCCTTGGTTGATGCGGATTTTGGTTTGAGAAATTTAGATTTGCTATTAGGACTAGAAAACCGGATTGTCTATACGGCAGTAGAAGTTCTGGCTAGAGAGTGTCGGCTAGAACAGGCTTTGGTTAAAGATAAGCGACAACCAAATCTTGTACTTTTGCCAGCTGCCCAAAATCGCACTAAAGATTCAGTCACTCCTGAACAGATGAAGCTGCTAGTAAATGCACTGGCGCAAAAATACCAGTATGTGGTGATTGATAGTCCCGCAGGTATTGAAATGGGATTTAAAAATGCGATCGCACCAGCCAAAGAAGCTCTCATTGTCACCACTCCTGAAATTTCCGCCGTTCGTGATGCTGACCGAGTAGTGGGGTTATTAGAAGCACAAGGAGTGAAGAAGATTCATTTAATAATTAACCGCATCAGACCCGCAATGGTACGAGCAAATGATATGATGTCTGTGCAAGATGTTCAGGAACTTCTCGCCATCCCTTTAATCGGGGTAATCCCTGACGACGAGCGTGTCATTGTCTCTACTAACCGTGGTGAACCTTTAGTATTATCAGACACCCCCTCTTTAGCAGCCGTAGCCTTTGAAAACATTGCTCGTAGGTTAGAAGGGCAAACTGTCGAATTCCTTGAGCTTGACTCATCCAACGACAACATCTTTTCGCGTTTGCGGAAGTTGTTGTGGACAAAGATCGTTTAACTCATTTTCCAGTCTTCGCCTTAGACCTAGCCGCAATGATTCTTGAACTTTTAGAAAAACTTTTTGTTCGCACACCCGATACCAGTCGCACTCAAGTTAAACGTCGCTTACAACTAGTGATAGCCCACGACCGCGCTGACTTAGATCCCCAAACCTTGGAAAAAATGCGCCAAGAAATTTTGGAAATAGTCTGTCGCTATGTGGAAATTGAGACAGATGGTTTGGAATTTTCCCTAGAAAGCAATCAGCGCACTACAGCCTTGATTGCCAATCTACCTATCCGCAGAGTCAAAGATAGTAACACTGAGTTAGAAGACAGTGATACATCACCAAAATAGTACTGAGTATTGAGTACCGAGTACCGAGTATTGAGTATTGAGTATTGAGTATTGAGTAGTAAGTAAAGATGTAAAAAATAACTTGTGTACAGGGTGGGGGTTTCTAACAACTTGATCAAAATCACACATTGCGCTACTCTTCCTTAGCGTCAACCAGTGATATCTGAACATAAATGACAACCCCCACCACCCTGCAAATACCATCCTGTACTTGGAACCGTCCCATTGGTTTAGGCTGGGACAAACCCTATACCGTTCGTTACGCTAGTAATATTGATGACGGACCTTGGCACGGAATGCCCCTTGGTGGTTTTGGTGCAGGTTGTATTGGTCGTTCATCACGGGGAGATTTTAACTTGTGGCACATTGACGGTGGTGAACATATCTTCAACACCTTCCCCGCTTGTCAATTTAGTGTATTTGAATCAACGGGTACAAGTAGTAAAGCTTACGCTTTATCTACCCAACCCCCAGAAGATGGAACGTTAAAAACGTGGCAATGGTATCCAGCATCTAGCACTACAGAGGAAACCGGGAAATATCATGCTTTATACCCTCGTAGTTGGTTTGTTTATGAAAATGTATTCCAAACTCAGCTAACTTGTGAGCAATTTTCCCCTATTTGGGCAAATAATTATCAAGAAACTAGTTACCCTATAGCAGTATTTATTTGGAAAGCACACAACCCTACAAATGCACCTATTACTCTTAGCATTATGCTGACTTGGGAAAATATGGTGGGTTGGTTTACTAATGCTTTGAAATCGCCAGAAGTGCAGATACGGGATGATGGTAGTCCGGTTTATGAATATCAGCCACGTTTGGGTGCAAGTCAAGGTAATTACAACCAGATAGCAGAAAATACAGAACACTTCAGTTGTTTTTTAGGTCGGGTAGCTAGTGGTGAACCTGTCCAGGAAGGTGATGGTAGCTGGTGTATTGCTACGCCAAAACATCCCCGTGTGGAAATATTTTATCATACCCGTTGGCATTCAGTAGGGACAGGTGCGGATATATGGCAAAGCTTTACAACAGATGGATCTTTGGCTAATGATCAAGATGCAACTCCCGCAGACGAAAATACACGTTTAGGCGCAGCAATTGCTGTCCGTTTTACTCTCCAACCAGGAGAAACTCTGGAGATTCCTTTTACTTTGGCTTGGGATTTTCCAGTTACAGAATTTTCGGCAGGAATTAACTATTACCGCAGATATACAGACTTTTTTGGACGCAATGGGGAGAATGCGGGGAAAATTGCGACTACTGGATTACAAGAATATCAAAATTGGCGATCGCACATCCTAACTTGGCAAAATCCCATTCTCGGACGAGAAGATTTGCCAGAATGGTTCAAAATGGCGTTATTTAACGAACTTTACGACCTTACCAGTGGCGGAACTCTCTGGAGTGCAGCTTCAGAAATCGATCCTATCGGTCAGTTTGCAGTATTAGAATGTTTAGATTATCGCTGGTATGAAAGTTTAGATGTCAGGTTGTATGGTTCTTTTGCTTTACTGATGTTATTCCCGGAATTGGAAAAATCAGTGATTCGCGCCTTTGCACGGGCAATACCTCACAGTGATGACCATCTACGGGTAATTGGCTATTACTACACAATCGGGGCAGACACGACAACAGCAGTCCGCAAAGTAGCCGGCGCAACTCCACATGATTTAGGCGCACCCAATGAACACGTTTGGGAAAAAACCAATTACACCTGCTATCAAGATTGTAATTTATGGAAGGATTTAGGTAGCGATTTTGTCTTGCAAGTATACCGAGATTTTATCTTTACAGGTGGGCAGGATGTGGAGTTTTTGGCAGATTGTTGGGATGCAATTGTGCAGACTCTCGATTATCTGAAAACCTTTGATTTAGATGGTGATGGTATACCCGAAAATTCGGGCGCACCTGACCAAACCTTTGATGATTGGCGGTTACAGGGTGTGAGTGCTTATTGTGGTGGGTTGTGGTTGGCGGCTTTGGAAAGTGCGATCGCAATTAGTGATATTTTAACAAACCGCAGTAGTTCGACTTCGCTCACTATAAAAGGCGCAGAAAACACAGAGAAATTGCAATCGCAAAAATCAATTTATCAATCTTGGTTACAGCAATCACTACCTATTTATCAAGAAAAGCTTTGGAATGGGCAATATTACCGCTTGGATAGTGAAAGTGGTTCTAATGTAGTTATGGCAGATCAGTTGTGTGGGCAATTCTACGCCAGACTACTGGGTTTACCGGATATTGTCCCCAGCCATAACGCCCTCTCAGCTTTGCAAACAGTTTATGATGCTTGTTTTGTAAAGTTTTGTAATGGTCAATTTGGTGCTGCTAACGGCGTTCGTCCTGATGGTTCACCAGAAAATCCTCAAGCTACCCATCCCCTAGAAGTATGGACAGGTATCAATTTTGGACTAGCAGCTTTTCTCCTACAGATGGGCATGAAAAATGAAGCAATGCGCTTAACCCAGGCTGTAGTGCAGCAAATTTATGACAATGGATTGCAATTCCGTACTCCAGAAGCAATTACATCGGCTGGTACTTTTCGTGCCAGTACTTATCTCCGGGCAATGGCTATTTGGGCAATTTACTTAAATTTTTAACACGAGTGCGGCGACTCTTCCCCATTACCGAATAACTGTAACTTTATTTTCCGGTTATTTCCGGAATCCATAGAAAAACTAAGTAATGGATAAGAGTCGAAAGATTTCATGCTCAGTAACCCTGTTTGAAACTATACGCTTATTACGGTTTTAGGTCAGAAAGATCATGAATATCCGCTATCCCCTCAACAAAAGCTATGATTATAAAATTTTTGTACAAAAAAATCGAATTTAAGGTGTAAAATAATACTCTTAATCCGACATATTAGTTTCTCACCTTCTATGACAACGTCATCTAAAGGAAATTTAGAAAAATGAAAAATTAGCAGCCGCAGCGATTGTCTTAATTAATTGTGTCAGGTTCACAGGTAGTAGCACTCTTAACCCACAGACAGGCAGTTCATTATATCAGGACTTATATTATAACCCTTTGATTGCTAATTGGCAATCAATTGTTGTTTAAAAATCAAAATTGACATATTAGCATCACAGACCCAAGCTCGCATTTATCAACTTTGTTCTCTAAAATCAAAGTATCAATTTTTAACTAATCATAATTAAGCGATTAAATTCGCCTTTATTAAAAATAAAATAGCAACTGTAATCTCACTGAATTTAGTTAATTTTATTCCCAAAAATTATAAATTTTATCAAAACAATAATTCCAGAAGTATTTATTTGCGCTTAACTTCAAATTAGCGTTTTAATTAGATTATTGCATACAACTTTAATGAGCTAACTCTGTTGTTAACGCATCCGCTTATAAGTGTTTTCTCATATACTTTGAGTGTGACAATTATCCTTTATATATCATATCATAAAATAGTATCATAAACAACTTAATAACAGAATCAGTTGACTTGTTACCTTGTAATATGTTACTCCTATTTCACCAGACTCTATTGAATACAGGTGTGGCTGTAACTATTTTCAGATAAGACTTCAAAGAAAAACATATAACAATATATAATGACTAAACTATTACGGCTAATCTTTATAAAAAAAGCAAATTTCATTTTTACAGAAGCCGTCAAAAGTCTTTACTGGTAAGGTTTTCAAAAAACAGTTAATCCTAATAATTGCTAAAAAAGTAACCACAATTAAAGTTTTTAAGTACATAAAATGAGGGGTGACACCCCTCATTTTTTTGACAAATCTGGGACAAAAGTGAAAGTTGCACAACGCATAAATGAACATTCGGAGATATTCAGTAAATTTAACTTATAAGCCTGCCAAATTGGCAGATGACATTAGCGACAAAAAATAGTATAAATACGAATGTAGGTCTTGAGATTCCCATATGAATTATCTTCTCAGTGCAATTAAAAATTATGAGGCTTTACTGAAAAGACTTCCTAATTTTCAGCGGTAAGTTATACAATAATAGCCAAGGGTCATCTATTGAATTAAAGGTTGTGAAATTTTTAGAGGACACAACTGCATCTACTCAGCCCGCTAAATTACAGAAAGAAGGTAAAAATTTACCTTTCATTCACTAATCAGCAAAAGCCACAGTCGAGACGTAACTAATGGCAGTTGTCTTCATCAACAACCAAAGCCACTAAGCTACAAAACTGCACAACAGGGTCAATACATCAACGCAGTACACAGACTTGATTAAAAACAGTCAGGTTTTCAATCACAGGTCAGGTCATGAAACAAATCATCAGGTCAAATGCAGTCGAAACACCAAGCCAACGAAGTATTTTAGAGATCAAAATCTCTGATTTGCATTCTCGTCAGGCATCCATTGAAGAAAGTCCCGTACTTTCACCAACGGTAACTTTATCAGTCCTAACTAAAAGTAGTGACATAGCAATTAAAAATACAGACAACAGGTCAACATCCTTTCAAACAGAAGTTATCTCAGTCCTTCTGTATTTAGTTTGGTGGAGTAAGCTAGATTTTTTGCCCACAGTTGTGGTTTGGGTGTGTACAGGAAAGATTTTACAAGTCAGTCACACCCAGGTAAAGCAAATCACATCTGGGATATCTCAGACTTCTTCAAAGACTCAAACTCTTGGAGTGATTATAGCTAGAGCAGAACCAGCACCCCCAAGGGCATTAGCTTTGAAAGTTTATTTATTGAAGTTGCTCCCAAACGTACAGAAAAAAACCCAGTTAGTCGCCAAAATTGCTCAACCTAAAACTTGGCTCAATAGCATCTATACGCAGCGAAAACAACAGAGCCATTTTAGGAATAGCTTTTTCCACTGGGAGTTACGGGAACCGCTGTTAAGTTGAGAAATTTCTGGTTGTGCCTGTTGGAAAGTTTATCTATTTTTTCAACATTCGCTACTAATCAATTACGAATATATTCCTGTAATTAATTCAACATCTGTCTCAAGACTAGTAAGCAACCAAACCATGACTGCTGGGTGCAAGTACGCACAGGAAGAATATCAATTATCTTGCTGTTGTGAACCCATCAATGTTGGTGTGGTGGACTAGTATTGCAGTTTGTCAATAGCACTTGAAGAACCTGGACTAGTTTACTTTATTCAAATAAAACTAACACTCACTATGAATCAAGACATTTCTGGCAGTAGTAACAACTTAGATAAGAAAATTAATCCTGAACAGTTTGATCAAGTATTAGAAGCAATTCTGGCTGGTAAGTATTCATGGGCTTGTGTTTTAATGCTACGGTTTGTTGGTTATAATCCTTTGCATTACATTCCTTACCGCACTTATAATCGGCTACTCAAAGAAAACTCCCGCATGAGTAGATCAAACTCTCAAAACAATGAAAATCTAAAAATTGCCAAATCAGCTACAGAGAAAAGGTCTGATGGTCATTTAGCACCTAGCTGTTTGAGCAAAATGAAAGATTTAGCTTATCTGGAAGTAGCTGGTAAGCAAAAAGCCGAAATGCGTGGTAGTCTCAGGGAAAAGAAATCGGCATAGGTGTCTACGATGTCAGTTAGGTTGAGTAGAAGTATTTTGGGGAGACACTGCGTGTTCGCAAAACTTCCTATTCAGGCATGACTCAAAACCATTATCGCTCAACCTAACCTACAGTTTTTTCAGAGTAAAAATTCAAAGCCTATCCCTTTCTAGGGTTACGATCTACACACAAGCGCCAAAAACCACCACGACTGACGTCACGCTATGCTATTCAGAATCAATAGTAAGGATTTGATAGCGAACGTCCTCTAAAGACAATTGAGAGAATATTTCAGTTCGTTTTAATGGACTTGAGTGAGCTATTAGACTGGGAATTCAGTCCCCGTGCTTCAGGTAGCTCGCTGAAAATGGTGCAAGATGTTAAGTGTGTCAATTTCTATGTCTTCTAAAAATCGAATAGTTTTATCATGGCTGGTATTATTACTGAGTTTTTCTAGTCTATTTCTCAGTGCTTGGATTATTATTCCTGCTCCGAATATGTTTTTACTTAATCTAGGAGTGGGAGCGCCAGAAGTTAGTCCGTGGTTGTTGATGTTAAATTTATTTTCTGCTTTGCTTTCTTTTTTATGCATTCATCATCGTCAAATACAGCGTATAGCCTCTATTTTTAGCTTGATAGGGTTGTTATTTTGTTCCTTGGTGCTAGTGAATATAACCACGACTCAAATGCAGATGAAACAAGCGATACAACAAGGACTTGGTGCAGATTATCTAGCCAAAATTCCCGTTGAAATTAGCTCTAAAATGCAAACTAGTCCTTTTAGTTTAGTTAATACTTTCCGGGGTATCTCTTTAGGTAAAACTATTCATAAAACAGGGATTATTTTTGCTAATCCGGCAGGAGTGCCGTTAGAAATGGAAGTTTATCAACCCTTAAAAGTGGGTAAACACCCCGTGCTGGTAGTAATTTATGGTGGAGCTTGGCAAAGGGGTAATCCTCGTGCCAATTCTGAATTTAATCAATATCTTGCCAGTCGTGGATATACGATATTTGCTATTGACTATCGACACGCTCCAAAATATCAATTTCCAGATCAGTTAGAAGATGTAAATACGGCTCTTAATTTTATTCGTAAACACGCTGCTGAATATGAAGCAGATTCAGAACGTATGGTATTATTAGGACGTTCTGCAGGAGCGCATTTGGCAATGTTGGCAGCTTATCAACCAGATGCACCACCTATCCGGGCTGTGGTAAATTATTATGGGCCTGTTAATTTAACTGAAGGATACAAATCGCCGCCACAACCAGATCCTATTGATACCCGTTCTGTTTTAAGAACATTTATTGGTGGTTCTTTGGAAGAATTTCCCAAACAGTATGAAATTGCTTCACCGATAAATTACGTGACTCGTTCTTTACCACCAACTTTATTAATTTATGGCAGTCGAGATCATTTAGTAGAAGCTCGATTTGGTAGGCAAATGTATGAACGTTTACATGACTTCGGTAACACTGCGGTTTTTCTAGAAATTCCTTGGGCTGAACACGCTTTTGATGCCGTTTTTAATGGTGTTAGTAATCAATTAGCGTTATATTACACGGAAAGGTTTTTAGCTTGGGCGTTTTTCAGCCAATAATTTAATCATCGAATTTTATAAATTTTAAAATATTGTTAATAACAATATCTAAAAAAGGTATATTAGGCTCTTGTCTAGATAAAAAATAATTTTTTATCTAAAAATACATTTTTTTTGTGGTTCTGAAAGATTTTCTGCTAGTAAAAGTAAATCTTTATAGGGTAAGGATGATGCACCATAAAATGAATGCTCTTTTAGTCGTGGAGTGTAATCAAAAAAGATGCTAAATCTATCTCCATTTACAGGCATCTTACCTCGATGAAACATACTACCAGTAGCAGCAAAAATTACCGTGCCAGCAGAACCAGAACATGATTGATAATTTGTAGTAGATGTAACCTCTTGCATAGCTTTATCAAGAATATAGCCAGATTTATATCTGAGTGATTGAACTATTTCTAAGGTTAAATACTGGGGAATATATTGAAAGGGACCTTTTTCTTCATCAATATCATTTAAATAAACTATGATTTTTAATACATTTCTGGCTTCTTTGTCTATATGCCATAGTCTTGAGCCTTTCTCTACTTGATTGGCAATATCTATACGAAAATATACACCATGATAGGCTACTGGTAAACCAAGAAAATTTTCGACAATATTTAATAACCGTTGTTCTAGTCCCCACAAAAATATCTCTGGATAATCCATAATTTGCTGAGAACTAGCATGAATAGCAAATTTATTATTATGATCAGAAGTATGTTTTTGTATTTTGGGCATAAGGTTTTGTGCAGCTTGAAAAAATTGATGAGTAGATGGAATTTTCAAGTCTGTTAATGAAGTAATGAAAACACCTTCCTGGTGGATTTTATCAACCAAATCTAGATCATTGTTTGAAAGAGTAGGTAAGTTGGGAATATGTTTGTTTACTTCTGTTTGATAAGCAAGTTCAGATCGATGTCGCACAAAGGGAATTGTATCAATCTTTTTTAAAATTTTATTTCTCGTCTTTTGTAAAATAAAACTATACATAATGTTTGTTATTACTTAAATTTAATTCAGTTTTAATTGGATGGGTTAAAAAGTTATTCTATTCCATTCCATTAAGTCTCCACCAGGATAACTCTTCATATTTATTTTAATAATCTTCCTATAGTTAGATTTTTCTGGTTTATCAGATTTTGTTTAGATATGAACCAAGTTTAATTGGAATTATAAGTAGTGATCAAAGCAGCAAAATACATATTGAGATTTATTCATGAAAAAAGAGGTTTAGGTATACAAATCAGAGTTTGATATATTAACAACTAGCTTCCAAATATTCTCAACTTTGATCTAGCGGCTAGAAAATTGAAAAAATATACCACTATACTAACGGTGGAGAGTAGTAATACAAAAAACATGGTGCGTTTTGTTTTGACGGGTCTTTTGGTGTTTTTAACAGCTTGTAGCAGTATTGCGTTGCTACCGACTTATGAATTAGTGCAAAAAGCGATCGCAATTCAGCTAGAACAAACCCAACAGCAGCTTAATCAAAAGCTCGATCTAGACTTCCAAAAATTCAATATTAAAGGACTATCAATTACTCAACAGCAACCGCTAACGATTGAAAATTTACCCGCTTACCGTGTGCGCGGAACTTATGACTTAACTGTTAAATTACCAAAACGACAACTCACTCAACCGCAAAAACCCTTTGAAGTTTACTTGCAAATTCAGCGAGAAGGTAAAACTTGGCGGTTGCTGCTACCGGAAAAAAATACTGAAAATCCCCAATTAGTTTGGCATAGTTACTTAATTCTCTAGCTAGTTTATTTGTACTATTATGCCTATAAAGCTGCTAAAGCATAATTAGCAACTTAGGTCAGTATGGCCTGATAATGAGTTTTTAGAGAACTTTGAAAACGTCTTTAGTATGCAAACTAACCAAACATTATCTCTTCCTAATATGGGTTGCGGGACTTGGGCATGGGGAAACCAACTCCTCTGGGGATACAATGAAAGTATGGATGACCAATTGCAACAGGTGTTTAACCTGTGTGTAAATAATGGTGTCACCCTATTTGATACTGGTGATTCCTACGGAACAGGAAGATTAAACGGACGTAGTGAATTGCTTTTAGGGCGTTTTGCAAGAGAATACGACGGGATAAATAAAAACAATATTTGCATTGCTACCAAACTGGCTGCGTACCCTTGGAGATGGACAAGAAAGTCGATTATATCTGCTTGTAATGCTTCTGCAAAACGTTTGGGTAAAAATGTCGATTTGGTGCAAATGCACTGGTCTACAGCTAATTATGCACCTTGGCAAGAAGTCGGTTTATTAGATGGTTTGGCAGATTTATATGAACAAGGCTTGGTGAAGGGTGTAGGATTATCTAATTACGGTACAAAACGACTTTTATGGGTGCATAAAAGATTTCAGGAAAGGGGAATACCCATTAAAACTTTGCAAGTACAATATTCATTATTATCTACCTATCCAGTGACGGAATTAGGTTTAAAATCAGTTTGTGATGATTTAGGAATTAAATTAATTGCTTATAGTCCTTTAGCTTTGGGTTTATTAACAGGTAAGTTTTCTGAAAATGGTAATTTTCCTAAAGGTGTGAGAGGAATATTATTTAGGCAGATATTACCAGGGATTCAAGGTATTTTAGGCACTTTGCAGTCAATAGCAAATAGTCGAAATAAAACCATGTCTCAGGTGGCAATTAATTGGTGTATTTGTAAAGGTACAATTCCCATTCCTGGTGCTAAAAATTTGGAACAAGCACAACAGAATCTTGGTACTTTGGGTTGGTTTTTGAATGATGGTGAAGTTGCAGAGTTAGATAATGCTGCTGCTAAGTCTGAGAAAAAGATGGTGCAGAATATTTTTCAGACAAAGTGAAATCCACAAGGAACTCTTTGAAAACTTTGATTTATGACAAAGTTAAATCATTAGACCAATAATTTGCTAAACTCCAAATTCAAGAGTGCAAATCACAATTTGAGCATCAGGTATTGGGGGAGGTTAGCAAAGTGACTCAAGGTGAAGGTACAATCAATGTAGAAAACGTCAACCCCCAGGACTATTTATGGAAGTTCTGGCCTGTTGTCCCCCTTTATCCTTACGGTAAACGTCGCACTATCCGCAGGATGGTGATAAAGGATACCATCTGGACTTTTGACCAAATGCAGGGGGTTTTCTATGTGGTTGTGCCAATTCGCATGACGGTGGTAAAGTTAGAAAATGGCGGTTTGCTGGTTTATGCACCTGTCGCTCCAACTAAAGAATGTATCCGATTAGTAAATGAGTTGGTAGCAGAACACGGTGATGTTAAGTATATTATTTTGCCGACTATATCAGGGATAGAACATAAAGTATTTGTCGGACCATTTGCGAGATGCTTTACTAATGCACAGGTTTTTGTTGCACCTGAACAATGGAGTTTTCCGCTAAATTTGCCTTTGAGTTGGTTGGGTTTACCTGCTAAACGCACTCAGATATTGCCGGAAGATAGCCAGGAAACGCCTTTTGCAGATGATTTTGATTATGCCATATTGGGAGCAATTGACTTAGGTCCTGGTAAGTTTGCAGAGGTGGCTTTTTTCCACAAGCGATCGCACACTCTCTTACTTACAGATACCATAGTTTCTGTACCAGCAGAACCACCTGCGATCGTACAACTTGACCCCTATCCGTTGCTATACCACGCAAAAGACAAAGCTTATGACATCGTAGCTGATACCCAAGCCAATCGCTGTAAAGGATGGCAACGTGTGACTTTATTTGCTTTGTACTTCCAACCCAGTGTGTTAGATGTACCTAAATTGAAAGATGTCTTCCGTGATGCCTCCAAAGCCCCAGAACGCACAAGAAAAGCATATTTTGGCTTTTTCCCCTTCCAATGGCGACAAGGCTGGGAAAGGTCTTATGAAGCGTTAAGGGGAGATGGACGGATATTTGTCGCCCCAGTTTTACAGAGTTTAATACTCAACCGCGCACCCCAGGAAACAATAAATTGGGCTGATAAAGTGGCAAAATGGGATTTTCAATGGATAATTCCCTGTCATTTTGATGCACCTATTAAAGCCGAACCACAGCAATTTAGAAAAGCGTTTTCTTTTTTGGAAAAATACCCCAGTGCGGGTTTAATTAATAGTAATAGTTATCCTTTACCGGAGGATGATTTTCAGATTTTACGAGATATTGATGAGGGGTTGAATAGGTTTGGTATTGTGCCACCTGCGAGGGAGAGGGTGTAGAAGAATAAATTTATAAGAATGATGAATATAAAGGATTGAAATTAATTATCAATTTTTTTAATAAAATCTGTGAAGTTGTAATTTTTAGCCATCAACTCATGATACACTCAGCTTTTATAACATTTATTTAACTCATATTATGATTAAAGATATTCCAAGTCCTGATGATTTATCTGCTAATTTCATAGCATCAGGTACTGATTTTCTCAATATTGCTTGGGAAACAATATTATATCTATTACAAGATTACGCAATCATAAAAGCTAATTCAGAAATAGAAAATGGTGAACAAGATAATGTAGAAGTTGACAATGAATACTGGAAAAAAGTACAACGTCATCTTTCGACATCTCTTGCACTGATTCAGCAAGGTAATGAATTTATTCTAAAAGGATATATAGCTAAAAAAAACCCTTGCTTAATACTCTCAAAAGATTGGCAAAGCCAATTGCAAAAAGATGAAAATGTAAGTTTTAGCGAAATTAAAACAATTGACGCAAGTGAGCTAATTAAAATATACAATGACTTCATAAATCCTCCATTAAAAATTGAATTTAAAATAGTATTTGAAAATCTTAGAGAGAAGCGAAATACCGTTATTCACTCTGTTCCAAAAAATTTAGATATAGAATATAAGGATTTGTTGCTTAATATATTGGAAATTAGCGATCACCTAATTGGGAAGCATTCATGGATTAAAACTCGAAAAACTTTTCTTGAAAATAACCCGAATGTAAAAATGATTGAAAGAGATAAGAATTTAATAAATGCTGGTATTACGAAACGTGTAACTTATGAAATTCAGTATATAATTAAACTATTAGAACCTAGATATGTAAAAAAGTATTTTGGTATTAGTGATAAGACACAATTTTGGTATATTTGCCCACATTGCTACAAAGCATTTGAACTATTCAGCAATTATGGTGAAGATTTTGAGGAAATTCCGAAATTGGCACAAATGAAACCTAAAGGAGCAAATACAACCACACTTTACTGTCTTGTATGTGATCAAACTAGTGAAGTTAGTCGTCGTGATTGTAATCGTCATGTTTGTAATGATGAACGGTGTCCTGGTAACGTAATTAGTGATTTAGGAATCTGTCTTACTTGTGGAAATTTAGAAAAAAATCCTCCCATGATTCCAGTTACTCTAAAAATGCCAAAAGACGTAGTAAAAAAATTGGAAAAACTTGCAGCCATGCTTGGTTTTTCTGTTTATCAATCGTTAATTTGTGCATACATTAAGCAAGAAATGAGAGCAGATTTAGAAAAGTTAGAAAATAATGGAGTTAATGCTTTAATTGCTAGTTTAAAACGACATGGTGTGAGTGATGATGTCATTCATGAAGCATTAAATGAGTTATTAATAAATAAGTAAGATAGCCGAAATTAATAATCTAATATTTCTCTAATAATGCTCTTTAAATCTGCATCGGCAGGGCGTTTTGTAAACTGTTCATGACTATAAATCCATACAGGCTTAATTATACAAATTTCTTCATTGACTAAATACATCAGTCTAATTTGTCCAGAAGCACCCTTAGCAAACCTCAATTCCAGTTTATGAAACGTCCATTTTTCAGGTAAATCAATCTTACCAGGTAAAGGTTCTTGGCGTGAATTTGGAGGATACTGATCAACAATTAAATCTTCTAATACCTCTACAACAAACTCAATAAAAGCATCCCCGTGAACTTTTCTCAGTTTTTTGAAAGAACGCTTGAAATTATCGGATTCTTCAATCGAGAAGGGAGTTAAGCCAGTCACGCACTTCTCCTTTCTTAATTCTAGTTGATGATTTTGAAGTACAAGCTTCTTTCAAAACTTCAGACATTACACTTTGATATGCAGGATGATCACGTTCTATTAAGTCTAATTTCTGATGACCTAATGCTTTCAAATCCTCCAGCAAAATCGGTTCCGTTGAGCTTGCTTGAGGTGGTAAACCCTTGCGAGCTTTTTTCCAAGGAAACTCCAAATGAGTCATATTACTAAGTCTATAGGCGTGATAACCTCCAAAATATTGCCAGACTTCTTCAAGAAGTTGTTTCTTATCATCTGGAATTTGTAACAATAATTCTTGACTAGGAATAGGTAATTGTTTAGCTTCAAATTCGCTATACAACTTATAAGCAGGAGGACACACAGGTCCATATCGCCATGCTTGAATTTCCTCTTCAAATAACGGTTCATCGTACATCGCCAAATGTAAGCTTTGTGAATAATACAAAAGCTTCTGAACTTTCATATTAGTCATCTCTGCTTCCATACTGTCTTCGTAGGCTCTCGCAATGAAGTAGCGAGCCGCATTGAGACAATCAATCATATTCAGACTCGCAAATTAAAAGAAACTATCTTTTTTAGCAAGTTACAAAAGGGTAACTCACACATACTATTATAATTTAAGTTGATATTATATAGTACATTTTTACTAAAAATCTAACTTTTCATTTCCTTAAACCGTTCTTTTGCGCCTTCAAAAGCCTCTTGCATGACTGCTTGAATCTTCTGAGGATCAGGTTTTTTCCCACCCATCAAATCACCAAAATACACACAAGCAGCTTCACCTAAAGACCATGTATAAGCACCTGCCCAAGATGCAGCAATTACGCTGCCGAAACCAGGGATAAATTTAATTAACTCCCGTGCTATGGCTTGGGCTAAAAAACCACCTGCGATCGCACTCACAATACCCCCAGCTTGAGATGGTGTCAACGTTTGCCCATATAATTTACCCAATAATCCCACCATTGAGACTTGCAAAGCCGTTAAAACAGGCATAGTTGCAAAAGGTAAAGGCACTGCTGCTAAAGTAGCTGCCATAATCGAAAAAGGTAAAATATACCGTCTTCCCGCATCTCGGTAGATATTACCAAGTTTTTCACCCGCTTGCTGATCTAATAACTGATAAATTGCTTTTGCTTCTGCTTCAGGGAGGAGTTCAGCTAAATTATCTCGCAGTGCTTCTAAGCCATAAAATACAGGATTATAGCTATCTTCTTCTAAAGTGAAATCAATTAAAACTGCACTATTATATAAACCTGTAAAATTTTCTTTTATCGCAGTAAAAGCTCGGTTAACTTCCGCAAAATTTGGGGGATAATCAGGATGATCATCTGTTTTTGGTGGATAAAGTTCATGTAAGCAAGTCACCACCAGCAAACAAGGAATATTTGGATATTGTTGACGCAACTTTTGAGTAATTTGTCGCAGGGTATCAGTTGCGAAATCATTAATTTTAACTGTGAGAATTAAAACTCTAGCCCCTGTAGTCTCTTTTTGTAAATCACCAATCAATTCTTGAATAATTGTTTCAGTATCTTGATTTACATCTCCTAATCCCACCGTATCTGTAAAAACTAGCAACGGTAAATCATTGGAAGGATATGCGTAGCGTTGGGTGTTTTGAGTATGGGGACGAAATCCTTGTCCGACAATTTCCGCAGAAACCCCCGTTAAACCCCGGACAATGGAACTTTTACCCGCTTGAGGTTTACCTAACAACAATGCTTCTGTAGTGGGCAATTCAGCGCGAATCGTCTCTAAAATCTCTGCAACTTGGGCATCACTGACACTAAACCATTTTCCTACGGTCTGCGTCACTTGGTCTACAGGTAGGAGTTGGGTTAATTTGGCTGTGGTTTTGTTCACAACACCGGAAATGCGGTTTTGCCAAGAGTCATTATCTGACTTGGGTGTTAGTTCATCAGTCGGTGTCTTCAATAAGTCTGCGTTGGGTTGCTCAGTCATTGGCGTAATTTCAACTTGCCACCATTTCTAGTATAACTTGCTGTGTTGGTGTGATGAAAAGGCAGAGGTAAAGCTGGACAAAAACTTACAAATTATAATTCAGCAGTGAGGAGTCAAAAAAGAGGAAAGGAGCAGAGAGGAAGGGGAAAACCCCATACATAAATGTAAGGGGGTGAAACAAGGACACATTTCAGATGATTGCTGGGCATCCTGCCCGCACCACAAGAAAGTTTAAGGTGTTTGAAACCCTGAAAAATCAGGGCTATTTCTTCCTCTATTTCCGCCCCGAAGGGCTAGTCATTAACTCTGAGCGATACCTTCTGCCCGTGCGGCTTGTTGTACGGCAGCAGCAACAGCGGTAGCAACACGTTGGTCAAAAACCGAAGGGATAATATGTTGTCGATTCAAGTCTGAAGGATTAACTAAAGATGCGATCGCACTGGCAGCTTCTAAACACATCATCGTAGTAATCGTACTAGCTCGACAATCTAAAGCCCCACGAAACACCCCAGGAAACGCCAGGACGTTATTGATTTGGTTGGGGTAGTCACTCCGACCTGTAGCCATGACTGCAACGTTGTCAGGCGCTAATTCTGGTTGAATTTCGGGAATCGGATTAGCCATTGCAAACACAATTGCATCTTTGCTCATTCCTTGTACCATTTCTGGTGTCAAAACTCCGGGTGCGCTGACACCGATAAAGACATCTGCACCTTGCACTGCATCGGCTAAAGTTCCTTGGGCTGTAACTGCAAATTCCAGTTTCTCTGGGGTTAAATCTGTACGAGTAGTTGATATAATGCCCTTAGAATCGCACATCCAGATGTGTTCTGCACCGGCTTTGCGAAGTAAACGAGCGATCGCTACCCCAGCAGCACCAGCACCGTTAATGACAATCCGAATGTCTGCAATTGATTTATTTACCAGTTTCAGAGAATTAAACAACGCTGCCAAGGTGACAATTGCTGTACCATGTTGGTCATCATGAAAAATCGGGATATTTAATTCTGCTCGCAGTCTTTTTTCAATTTCAAAACAGCGGGGTGCAGCAATATCTTCTAGATTCACACCACCAAAAACTGGGGCGATATTCTTCACTGCTTTGACAATCTCATCTGTATCTTGGGTATCTAGACAGATAGGAAAAGCATCCAACCCTGCAAATTCCTTAAATAGCATGGCTTTACCTTCCATTACTGGTAAAGCAGCAGCAGGCCCCAAATTCCCCAATCCTAAGACAGCACTACCATCGGTGACAATAGCAACGGTGTTTTGTTTGATAGTCAGATTGTACACTTCCTCTGGATTTTGGGCGATCGCAGTACAAATTCTACCGACTCCTGGAGTGTAAGCCATTGCTAGATCAGAAACACTCCTCAGAGGAATTCTACTAGTAATACTAATTTTGCCACCACGATGTAAATTAAAAGTGCGGTCATACACGCTAATCACTTTAATTTCTGGTACGTCTTTTACCGCTTGGACAATAGCTTCAGCGTGTTCGGTACTAGCTGCATCGACTGTAATATCGCGGGTTGAGTCTTGGCGACTTTGCTCTATTAAATCAATTTGTCCTAGATTACCACCACTGTGAGCGATCGCTTGAGTTACAGATGCTAACATCCCCACCCGATTGGGAATCTGCAAACGCATGGTGACACTGAAACTAGAATTAGGAGTTAGATTTGCCATAGTAATTTTAGATTTTAAATTTTAAATTTTATAGTGAATTGTTTAATAAAAATCTATTTCCCCAATTAAATATGACATTTAATGTGTATACTTAGGCATTTGCTGTAAAAAGCAATTCTCTATCGTATTAAAATACACATTCAGAAGTCGGATGCTCAGGATTTAAAGATTTTGTAGGTTTTGATTTGTTTTGATGTTTTTTGCCAAAATCAGGAATCATTACCCAGGAATTTTGGGAACATCAATATTTATAGCTTTTAAAAATTCTTTCTTCTCAAAGCCAAGAGTATTAGCCACTAAGAAGTTAGGAAAAGTTTGAATTTTTTGATTATAAGCTTGCACTGCTTGGTTATAACGCATTCTTTCTACAGCTAATCTATTTTCAGTCCCTGTAATTTCGTACTGAAGATTAGTAAATAATTGACTCGATCGCAATTGGGGATTAATGGTGGCATAATCACGGAAACGGTCAATGGCTTGATTGACTTGCACTGTTGCAGCAGCTTTGTCATCAGGAGTAGCCGCTTGCAAATAAGCTTCGTGCGATCGCACTAATAAAGAGACTAACTCTTTTTCCTGTTTAGCATAAGATAGGGTGACATTCACCAAATTGGGGATCAAATCAGCACGGCGCTGGAGTTGATTTTCGACTTGCGCCCAAGCTGCTTGTACTTTGGAGTTACTATTTTGAATAGAATTGTAAGTCCAGGCACTCCAGACACTTAATGCAGCTACCACACCAGTAGCAGCAATCAGAATTTTTTGACGCAGGTGGGTTAATTGCTGTTGTTGCTGTAACTGTTGTTTATGCTTTGCTTGAACATCCAGGATGGCTTGCTGAATAAACTCCGCAGGAATATCAACTTCCTTACCTGCGGCTACTAACTCCGAAGCTGAATAACCTTGATTTTGATGGGTATAGTAACGCGAGGCTAACTCTAACACTTCTGGAGCAATATCTTCAGGAACTCTTTTACCTTGATTGTTCATAAGATTTATTAGACTAGAAACGCTGTGTAAGACTTATTTAAACACGGGTTTAATCAGACGACGCGGATACAAGGCATTAGTGTAGGTACTTCACCAACTGTCACCAGCACCACCACCACCGCTACTACCACCTCCAAAGTCACCGCCTCCACTACTGCTACTACCGCTACTGTAACCGTAACTACTACTGCTACTACCGCTACTGCTACTATACTTAATAGCGACAACATGAAACTCATTACCAGTGTGTTGCTGAGAACAACTAGGACATCTCCAACCCTGAAATCCAACACTACCTAGTTCTTGTTCTGTTATTTCTTGTTCGCTCAGACATGATTGGACCGTATCATAGTCTACTTTGTCCATTGGCTGTTTGCAATCAGCACACAAAAAAATGTAATTCCCTGGCTTTTTACAACTGCGCCCTTGTGGTGCAATAAGTATTTTTCGAGGGCGATCTGAGATAGAGATAAATATATATGAGATAATCTTATCCAGTAGTTCTCCTAGTACTTGCATTACGATCACACATATACTTAAAGTAACGAATAATATAAATAGTTGAAGGTAGTATGTGACATCTGGGTTTGTTTGAATGCTTGGAAGTATTGCCTGATTGTCAGGTGATGCTTGATCAGCTTTGAGAACTACTATTAATGCTTTGCTACCTGCCAGCGTACCACCTGCAAAATCTTCTTTTTTGAAATGGGGGATGATTTCGGTTTTGATAATATTGCCGACTTTGGCATCTGGCAAAATTCCTTCTACGCCATAACCAGTTTCAATTTCTACGCGGCGATCGCCTACTGATATCAAAAATAATACACCATTATCTTGTCCTTTCTTCCCGATTCCCCAAGAATTAAACAATTCTGTAGCAAAGCTTTTTGGTGATGCAGCAGGACTCGTTGTTGGCACAGTTACTACTGCCATTTCTTTGCCTGTTTTTGTCTCCAATTCAGAAATCATCTGATTGATTTGGGCTTCTGTTTCATCGTTGAGGATGTCTGCCATATCAGTTATCCAGCCACCAGAATCTTTGCGAGGATTGGGAACTTCTTGTATGGTTATAGCCCAACCCGAAACAGGAAAAAGTAAAATAACAGGGAAAAAGACACTCGCCCAAAAAATACGTTTTGGTTTGAGTAGATCAAATTTCATGGCTTGCACCTCTAGCCCAAATACTTTGGGAATTTACTTTACTATCAGATTCTATTTTTCTGAGGACAAATTTGTAATCAAATAAAACACTGATTAATAGCTGACTACACAATTACAAAAACTCTTTCCAGATTTGATTTCTTTTTTTAAACAATTAAACAAACAATTAAACTATACATATAAGTAATCCTGTTCATCCTCAAATCCTGGAAATCCTGATTCAGACAATAAAAAATACCCCCCATTTCTGGAGGGTATCTTTTATTTAGCTAAGTTTATTAACTCAGTTGAGATATTAACCGTTGATTGCAGGAGCAGTTAAAGCAACAGGAGCAACATCACCAGCAGCCAAATCTAAGGGGAAGTTGTGAGCGTTACGCTCGTGCATTACTTCCATACCCAAGTTAGCGCGGTTGATTACGTCAGCCCATGTACCGATGACACGACCTTGAGAATCAATGATTGATTGGTTGAAGTTGAATCCGTTCAAGTTGAAAGCCATTGTGCTTACACCCAAAGCGGTAAACCAGATACCGATTACAGGCCAAGCAGCGAGGAAGAAGTGAAGTGAACGGCTGTTGTTGAAGGAAGCGTATTGGAAAATCAAGCGACCGAAGTAACCGTGTGCAGCAACGATGTTGTAGGTTTCTTCTTCTTGACCGAATTTGTAACCGTAGTTTTGAGATTCGGTTTCGGTTGTTTCACGAACCAAAGAAGATGTAACGAGTGAACCGTGCATTGCAGAGAACAAGGAACCACCGAAGACACCAGCTACTCCCAACATATGGAAGGGGTGCATCAAGATGTTGTGTTCAGCTTGGAACACGATCATGAAGTTGAATGTTCCGGAGATACCCAAAGGCATACCGTCGGAGAATGAACCTTGTCCTAGTGGGTAGATCAAGAATACTGCGGTAGCAGATGCCAAAGGCGCGGAGTAAGCTACGCAAATCCAAGGACGCATACCCAAGCGGTAAGACAATTCCCACTGACGACCTAAGTAGCAAGCGCAACCGATCAAGAAGTGGAAAATTACCAATTGGTAAGGACCGCCGTTGTACAACCACTCATCTAAGGAAGCTGCTTCCCAGATTGGGTAGAAGTGCAAACCGATCGCGTTAGAAGAAGGAACAACTGCACCGGAGATGATGTTGTTTCCGTAGATCAAGGAACCTGCAACTGGCTCACGGATACCGTCGATGTCAACGGGAGGCGCAGCGATGAATGCGATGATGAAGCAGGTGGTAGCAGCTAACAGGGTAGGAATCATCAATACGCCGAACCAACCGATGTAGATGCGGTTTTGGGTGCTGGTGATCCATTCGCAGAAGCGATCCCAGACGTTAGCGGTTGAACGCTGTTGAATGGTTGTGGTCATTTTATAAGTGCTTTATGTTTTTATGATGTTGATAGGTTTTTTTGCCTATCTGTATTCAACATTAAAACCTTAGTTGAGTTTTGTAAAGATAATTAAAATTAGTATTCGTTATATCAGTTATATGTTTTGCTAATGTATTCGGATTTCACAGAATGATTGGTGCGGGCAGGATGCCTACACCACAAGGAATTTCTTAAAAACTAGAGTCCAAACGATTGGCAAAAGCAGCTACTGCAATCATGGGCAAGCCAACAAGTAGACAAATTAACCATTGATTCAAGTCTAAGGGGGCTGTGTAAAATAGTTGGTTCATCAAACTCCATTGGCTGAAAATGACTTGCAAAATTACAGTGCTGGCAATTCCTACATACATTGCAGTTTGATCGCCTATTTCTCGTCTAATTCCTCGGATATTATCAATAATAGCCACACCTAATTGAGTGATGCTTAATAGGTAAAAAATTCTTCCTACCACTAAAGCTTGAATTGCCATCGTCCTAGCAACAGCAATATCTCCAGTTGTTTGTCGCATCCATTCAAATACACCAAAAATTAAAATCCAGTTAAAGATAGAAATAATGAAAATGCGCTTGACTAAATTAGGAGAAAGTAATTTCTCATTGGGGTTACGTGGTGGTTTTTGCATCACCTGATCAGATTTGGGTTCAAAGGCTAAGGGAACTGTCATGGCAATGGAATTCACCATATTTAACCAGAGAACTTGTAAAGATAGAATAGGTAAATCTCTGGCTAACAAAACGCTAATCAAGATCGTCATAGATTCACCACCATTCACGGGGAGAATAAAGGCGATCGCTTTCAGCAGATTACTGTAGACTGTTCTTCCTTCCTCAACCGCAGCTTCTATAGATGCAAAGTTATCATCTGTCAAAATCATATCAGCAGCTTCTTTAGCTACTTCTGTACCAGCCCCACCCATGGCAATACCAATATCTGCTTGTTTGAGGGCAGGTGCATCATTAACACCATCCCCAGTCATAGCAACTATTTCACCTTTAGATTGCAGTGCTTCCACAATCCGCAATTTCTGTTCTGGTGCCACACGGGCAAATACTACCCCATCTTCTATAGCTGTGGCCAGTTCTGGTTTTTCCATTCTCGCTAACTCAGCACCTGTAAAAGCCAGAATTTCCCGATGATGATTAAAACCCATACGAGATGCGATCGCTGCCGCAGTCACAGCATGATCACCTGTAATCATCTTCACTTGAATACCAGCTTGTTGACAGGCTTGCACCGCCTTGATAGCTTCAGCACGGGGTGGATCGATCATCCCCTGTAAGCCTACGAAAATCAAATCATTTTCGATATCTGCGTGATCTATTGAGACTAGATTCTCAGATACTGGTTTTTTCGCCAAAGCTAACACCCGTAAACCTTGATGCGCCACTGTATCCACTTGCCGACTTACAGTATCAGCATCCACAGGAGTAAGTTGCCCAGAGGAATTTAACATCTGTTGACAACGCTTGAGAATTGCTTCTACCGAACCCTTAACGTAAATAATTCGTTCTTGTTGTTTAATTTCATGCAGAGTTGCCATGTACTGAAACTCCGACTCAAAGGGGATGACATCAAGCCTGGATATACTCGCTTGTAAGTTGTCACGGGTTAACCCAACTTTATTGGCAGCAGTTATTAATGCACCTTCAGTGGGATCGCCAACTACTATCCATTGCCCATCTTTATTTTCTAAGTAGGAATCATTACATAACAAGCCAGCTTTTAAACATTCTGCTAGAGGAGGAACATCATTAAAATCTAGAGGATTTTCATTGAGTAAAATTTCTCCGCTTGGTGTATAGCCTGTACCCGTGACAGTATAATCCTGATCACCTGCATAGATGGCTTGTACTGTCATCTGGTTTTCAGTCAGAGTCCCAGTTTTGTCAGAACAAATAACTGTAGCGCCCCCTAGAGTTTCCACTGCTGGTAACTTGCGAACAATAGCGTGACGGCGTGCCATGCGGGAAACACCAATTGCTAAAGTGACGGTGACTACAGCGGGTAATCCTTCAGGAATGGCACTCACAGCAAAAGCTACCGCAGGTTCAAACATTTCTACCCAGGTTTTACCTTGTCCTAGTCCAACGGCAAATGTAAGGGCTGCTATACCTAAGATAATGTAAAGGAGAGTGCGACTAAATTTGTCAAATTTCCGAGTTAATGGGGTTTTGAGGATGTTTCCCTGTTCCATTAATTGAGAAATGCGCCCGGTTTCTGTGGCTGTACCAATGGCAACTACAATACCTTTACCAGTTCCAAAAGTGACAAAACTGCCAGCATAAGCCATATTAGTGCGTTCTGCTAGGGCTGCATCTGCGTCTACGGTTTGGGTGCTTTTTTCAACAGCGACAGATTCTCCTGTTAATCCCGATTCGTTGATTTGTAAATTGCGGATTTGCACAAGTCGTAAATCGGCTGGTACTTTGTCACCAGAAGTTAATAATACTATGTCTCCCGGAATTAATTCTGTGGAGGAAACTTGGAGTTTATTTCCGTTGCGGATAATAGTGCTGTTGGTTTTGACTGAGGAAGCTAAGGCTGCGATCGCACTTTCCGCTTTCGATTCTTGCACAAAACCAATAATAGCGTTAATCAGAGTTACGCCCCAGATTACCCCAGCATTTACCCATTGTCCCAAAAATGCTTTAATTGCACCGGCAATTAGCAAAATATAAAGTAGTGGCTGATGAAATTGCAGCAAAAACCGCAGTAAAGCACTTTTTCCATGTTTGGCTTTAAGTTCGTTAGCGCCAAAACTTTCTTTGCGCTTGCCTACCTCAGTAGAATTTAAGCCTGTTTCAATATTACTGTTTAAATATCGACTTACTTCCTGTACAGGTAGATTGTGCCACTGATGTTCTGTTAATTGATTTTTAACTACTGCTGTCATAATTCTTGATTCCGATATCATCCCCTGACAGGATAAATTTACAATGGCATTATTAATTATTAATTATTAATTGTGCTGATTGATATCTAATTGAAATATACAAAAAATCTGTCTTTCGGATTATTTTGATAAAAAATATTGCTTATAGCGATATCACTCTGGATGGATGTATTACACGACTGTGCTAGTTAGAAAGCGATCGCTCGACTTTTGATTTCATTCCAACTTAATGGCATATCTGATAATTTTGGAGTGAGAAACAGTGATTTTAAGTGATCATAGAATATCTTTGACTGTCGTGTCAGATTATGCGATCGCTCCTCCCCAAAAAATTGAAAGCCACCACCATAAAAAACGAACTATGGAAAATAAACATCCATAATTCGTTTAAGAAGAGAGTCGGACATAAGCCGGGTTCTGTTCTCTTGCGAGGGCAGTTATCTATCTGGGATGCCTGTTACCAGACACCTCTAGCGGCTCTTTACTTACGGAACTGGTAAAAGACCAACCATAGTTCCTCCGGCCTTGCTCCCAACCGGGGTTTACCGAGCCAACGCCTCTCAACGTTGCTGGTGCGCTCTTACCGCACCTTTGCACCCTTACCAAGAACTGGTAATTGATAATTTGGTAATTGGTGTTTTTCCCATTACCCATTACCCATTAAGATTCCTGGCGGTATCTTTCTGTGGCACTATCCTCACGATCGCTCGCACTGGACGTTATCCAGCAAGTTTGGTCTTTCGGGAGTCCGGACTTTCCTCAAACCAGTCATGACAACTGATCTGCAACTGCCTGCGCCTACTCTCCCCTACATCCAGTTTAAGCCTTGATAGCCCCTTCTGTCCGGATGATTAAGACTTCTTTTTATTCCAAGGTAAGGCATAACTCCAATGTAGTTTCTCGATAGTGAAGGGACAATTGATAATTGATATCGGTGGAACATTCACACCAGGAGCTAAACCGACACGCAACTCAGATATCCTTAGCACCAATTGGAGAGAAAATTCTACCTTTTTTTTACCATCCATAAAATCTTTGTACAAACCCTTGAAAGGCTTCTGATCCTTTAGCCCAACTATATTAATTAATGGGGAACCTGTTTTATATGTTCCCGTTTCTTTATCTCTTTGTAAAACATCTTCTGCGGTAATAGTCTCAGAAATTGTTTTCTTAGGAGCAATAATGGTTGGAACTTGTGGTATTGCTAAATCGCGGATCAAGTCTGGTGATTTGCGAATTACACGACGGGATTGTTTAGTATGTTCAACTACCCAAGAACTATTATCCCAGTCAACATATACAGCTAAACTTTCTGATTTATTATCAATACTCATAGACATCTCTTTCAAATCATCTTTCAGCTTTTCTAAAGAATATGTCCCAGTTTTAAAAGAAATTCCTACTTGGTCTTGGAGATTTTGCTCTTTCAATTGCTGATCAACAATACCTTTTTCAAAATTTAGCATCACCATATCATCAATAGATTCAATCATCCGATTGAATGTGTAATACACGCCCAGAATATAAACCGTCAAAACAATGAGATTTTGGTCGCTATTTTGTACTGCCATAAACCTAAATACAAACTCCCTCTGAATATTTTTGAATATTTTATTTAATTACCAATTAATTATTTTTAATCTCGCTTCATCCTTACTGAATTTGAAAGCCAACCCCGTTGCCAAAAAAAGAATATTAATCCACAGGCAATTATGGCCATTAACCCCAAGCACAATGGATAGCCCCAATACCAATTCAGTTCAGGCATATTGTATGGAGATTTTTCTGTATTGAAATTCATGCCATAAATTCCAGCTACAAAAGTTAAGGGAATAAAAATTGATGAAACCACTGTTAGGAACTTCATGATTTCATTCATTTTATTACTGACTGCTGAAAGATAGACATCCATTAATCCAGATGCCAGTTCTCGGTAAGTTTCTACCATATCCATTACTTGTAATGCATGATCGTAACAGTCTCGCAGATAAATTCTTACTTCATCGCTAATAAGTTCACTGCTATCTCTAATCAAAAAATTAATTGTATCCCGTTGAGGCCAAATTGCTCGACGTAATTGTAGTAATTCTCTTCGGATTTGATATATTTTTTGTAAGGTTTGTGGAGTAGGCTTGACTATTACTTCTTCTTCTAATTCTTCAATATGCTCTCCATAAAGTTCTAAAATTGGAAAAAACCCATCAATAATTGCATCTAATAGACAATAAGCTAAATAATCTGATCCTTGTTTACGAATGATGCCTTTACCTTTAGTAATTCGCGTTCTTACTCCTTCAAAACAATCATATTCTGGCTCTTCTTGAACAGTGAGTAAATAATGTTGACCCAAAACTAAACTGACTTGTTCGCTATAAAAACCATAGCCTCGTTCTTTTGGTACTACCATGCGAGCAATGATCACTAACTGGTCTTCATAATCTTCTATTTTTGGTCGCTCTACCATATTGACCACATCTTCTAAAACTAGAGGATGTAAATCAAAAACTTTACCTAATCTTTCTAAAATATCTTGATTACCTAGACCTTGTACATCTACCCAAGAAACAGATTCTGTATCCAAATAATTGGCGCAATCTTCTGGGTTAGTTATTTGTTCACGGATTAAAGTAGTTTGGTTATAGTCAATCAAAATAATATTTGGTGGTTCAGCATTTTCATCAATGATGATTGTACCTGGTAAAGTTCCAGGTTGGTGATAGTATGACTTGCTGAAAGGTTTCGTTATAACTTTGGGAAGATGGTGAATTTTTCTAATCATGAAATTTTACTTTGTACAACAGAAGACTCCCAGGTTCAAACTCCCCTAAGTTAGGGTAAATTGGTAAGAGCAATTATCAAATAGAATAGCTTGATTATAAGTATTGTAGGGTGCGTTAGGGAGTACCAAAAAATAAATTATCCAATTTTTTCAGTGGTATGTCACACAAGTAGGGGTTTAGCAGTGCTAAACCCCTACATCTATACTACAAATTGGGATATTTTTTAATTCTCACAATCCCCACCTTATGAGTACATTGAAGGTGGGGACTTCCGCAAATTATTAAGGATTGGAAGTGGGATACAAAGGTGACTTGTCTAGCGCCCCGATATTATTAAGCGGCCAGAATCTGACTACAGCACGACCAATAATATTTTTTTGAGGAACTAGACCCCAACAACGACCATCATAACTACTACCACGGTTGTCACCTAACACTAAGTATGAATTGGGTGGTATGGTTTCAGGTGTAGCTAAAAATGGCGGTTGCGGTCCTGATGTGCAAACATCGACAACTGTACGTACAGAAGGGGATAAATATTTATTTTCTTGGAGGAGGTTGTTATTAATATAGACTTTGCCATCCCTAAGTTCTACTTTTTCTCCTGGTAAACCGATAATTCGCTTAATAAAGGCATCCTGATACTGTTCTTTTTGTAGTTCTTCGGTTGGTGAAAATACTACTATGTCTCCCCGTTCAGGAGTAGCAAATTTATACTTCACCTTATCAACAATAATCTTGTCTGCCTTCCATTGGTCTGGTACACCATGCAGCGTCGGTTCCATTGATCCAGAAGGAATCCAACGTGCTTCGGCGACAAAGGTACGAATTCCTAGAGCAAGAAAGACACTCAAGATAATCGTTTTACCTAGCTCTAAGATCCAGGAGTTATCAGGTTGTTGGCTAGATTTGTTATCAGACACTTGATTTTGCATGAAATTACTTAAGTTTTACGGTAAGAGGCAAGTACTTAACTCGTTGGGGGAGACTTTATTTATTATCTTAACTAGAGAAGCGTATTTTCCTAATTAATATGGTATTTGGGGAGCGTGTTTCGTAAAATTTTCTCCAGATAAAGCATTCCGAATAAAGCACAAAAAGTTTACCTCGGAGATAAATTTATCTATTATCAATGAATCTCCATACCTAACGCTGTTAAATCCATGTCATCTCCAAAAAGTTTACTGATTCGCCAAGCACGCCTAATTCTACCCGATGGTGAGTTGATGATTGGGGACGTGCTGACGGCTGGACGGCAAATAGTCGAGATAGGGAAAGAAATTGCTCATGCTACATCAACTCAAGAGATTGACGCACAAGGGTTAACTTTGTTGCCTGGGGTAATTGATCCACAGGTACATTTCCGGGAACCAGGACTAGAACACAAGGAGGACTTGTTCACTGCTAGTTGTGCTTGTGCTAAAGGGGGAGTCACCTCCTTTCTAGAAATGCCTAATACAAGGCCTTTGACAATTAGTCAGTCAGCTTTAGATGACAAGCTACGACGTGCCGCCGATAAGTGTTTAGTTAATTATGGCTTTTTTATTGGGGCGACGGCTGATAATTTAGCAGAGTTACTTTTGGCAAAGCCGACACCGGGAATTAAGATTTTTATGGGGTCGATGCATGGGCAGTTGCTGGTTGATCAAGAAGGGCTGCTAGAGGCGATTTTTGCTCAGGGAGACAGGTTGATTGCTGTTCATGCTGAAGATCAAGAGAGAATTAAGCAACGCCGTCTGGAGTTTGCTGGGATTGATGATCCTGCTGTTCATTCCCAAATACAGGATAATCAAGCTGCACTGTTAGCAACCCAACTGGCATTAAAACTTTCTAAAAAATACCAACGACGGTTACATATTCTACATATGTCAACGGCTGAGGAAGCAGAGTTACTGCGTGAGGATAAACCAAGTTGGGTAACGGCGGAGGTGACACCACAACATTTGTTGTTAAATACGAGTGCTTATGAAACCATTGGGAGTTTAGCGCAGATGAATCCACCATTGCGATCGCACCACGATAATGAAATACTATGGCAAGCTCTACGTGATGGCATCATTGACTTCATCGCCACCGACCACGCACCACACACCTTAGAAGAAAAAGCTCAACCTTACCCCAATACTCCTTCGGGAATGCCGGGTGTAGAAACTTCCCTACCTTTAATGTTAACGGCTGCAATGGCAGGAAAATGTACTGTTGCCCAAGTCGCTAATTGGATGTCTAAGGCTGTGGCTGTGGCTTATGGTATTCCTAATAAGGGAGAAATTACCCCTGGTTATGATGCTGATTTAGTGCTGGTAGATTTAAACAACTACCGCCCGGTTCAGCGTGAAGAAATTTTAAGCAAATGCGGTTGGAGTCCCTTTGAAGGATGGAACCTGACAGGTTGGCCTGTCACAACAATTGTCGGCGGTGAGATTGTCTATGACAAAGGACAGGTAAATACGGAAATTCGCGGGCAGGCTTTAACATTCTTGTCAAAAAATGATCACTGATTTAACGGATTTAAGGATTTCACGGAATGAATGAGTTAATACTCTTTTGACGGATTTAAGGAATTCAAGGAATGAAGAATTTTTTCGTAAATGAAAGGGTTTAAATCCCTGTCTGAAACTGTTTTATCAATGAATTTAACGTACAATTTACAGGAGTGATTTCCGCTTGACGAGTGCCATTTTCACCATAGGTTAAAGATACTTTTAAATAACTATCTGGTAGATATGGCATTCGTTCAGCCCATTCAATAGCGACAATTCCCGGTATAACTTCCATCCCTTCCCAGTAACTTTCTAAATTCAAGCTTGTCACTTCTTGAGGTTCTAGGCGATACAAATCTAGATGGTAAAGGGGAATGCGTCCTTTAATGTATTCGTTAATCAGAGTGAACGTAGGACTGACAATAGATTCAGTTATTCCTAAACCCTTACCAATACCCTGGACTAAGGTAGTTTTACCCGCACCTAAATCACCTTCTAGTAAAATGACACTTCCAGCAGTCAGGTTTTCCCCCAGGGTAATACCTAATCTCTGTGTTGCCTCTGTATCAGAAAGGAAAATTTTAGTCATTGGTGATTGGTAATTGGTGATTGGTAATTGGTAATTGGTAAACATCCTCCTGCACCCTGCACCCTGCACCCTGCACCCTGCACCCTGCCCCCTGCCCCTCTGCCCCCCAGTATCCATCACTTCCCATGATGCGCTCCACTGTACCATTTCAGTAAAACCTTAGCTAGTTTTTGCGGGTCGTGGCGAACAGCACCATTTTCATCTTCATAGATGATATTAGCGGGGATAATACGCCGACCTAATTGGCTGATGACTTCACGATCTAAGAAAACCGGATGAGAATTTTGTTGGGCATAGCGGATAAGTGCTTGGGCAGAGGGTGTTTTTTTATGTACTAATACGGCATCAAAAAGCCTTCTGTTACCACAAGCGGCATCTATAGCTTGAATGTGTTCACCAACTGTGTAACTGTCAGTTTCTCCTGGCTGGGTCATGATATTGCAGATATAGATGCGAGGAACATTTTTGGCAGCGATCGCATCCGCAATTTCTGGAACTAACATATTCGGTATTAAGCTAGTATAAAGACTACCCGGCCCAATAATAATATAATCAGCATCTTTAATCGCCTTAATTGCTGCGGGTAAGGCTGGTGGATTTTCAGGAATACAGCCAATTCTGACAATTTTTCCCCCAGCTTTGGGAATGCTAGACTCCCCCTCAATCCGGCGGCCATCTGTCAATTCTGCCCAGAGACGCACATCGCTGAGGGTTGCTGGTAAAACTTGTCCCCGCACCGCCAGTACTTTGGAACTAGCAGCAACAGCCTGTTCCAAATCTCCAGTAATATCAGTCATGGCAGTTAAAAACAAATTGCCAAAACTGTGACCTGTCAAACCATCCCCCGCCCGAAACCGATATTGAAACAATTCTGTTAATAACTTTTCCTCATCTGCTAGTGCAGCCAAGCAGTTACGAATATCCCCAGGAGGTAAAACACCAAATTCCTGGCGCAACCTGCCAGAAGAACCACCATCATCAGCTACGGTAACAATGGCAGTAATATTAGCACTATAGGTTTTTAAGCCTCTGAGTAAAGTAGAAAGTCCAGTACCACCACCAACTACAACAATTTTGGGACCCCGGTACAAACGACGATGGGCTAACAGCACATCTATCAGTTCTTCCTCATCGCCTTGTGGCCTTAAAACTTCAGTAATTGAACCCACGGTGCGGGATTGTCCCCACAACACTAACAACACACCGAACAGTAAAACCAAGGGACCGCTGATGTAGTTGGGTAAAATATTGGCGAGGAATCCCAGAAAAACCTTCAGCAATTCTATCCCCCAAAAAATGGGGGTTAGCTTAATCCAAATAGCCAACCCCAAACTTGCCAAGAAAATACCCCCAACACTGATTAGGAACCAGCGTTTCACCGATATTCCAGGGGATAGCCACTTAAACCACTGGTTAACCCGATGGGAAGTACGGCTGTGTGACTGTAGTTGTAGGGCGTTGAGGGCTTGTCTGAGAAAACCGATTGACATACCTAATAGGGAACAGTGGTACAAACAATGTTTAACAGAAAATGTACACTACCTGGTTTCAAGACCAAGGATGGAATCATGATATTTTTCAATTCCTTTATATTTGGAGTCGATCTTTAAAGTTGTTAATATTACCTGTCGTATCAGTTTGAGATTTTCTATGTGGGCTTGGTAATTCCGTCTGTGGGGATGTTTCATGAGATGGGAAACATTTTCACTGGTAATTATTTTGTATGTAAAGACACTCTGTATTTGTAAAAATGAATTTTATGGAAAAGCGAATTTTAGGATTAGATCCAGGACTAGCAACTTTAGGGTTTGGGGCAATTACTTGGCAACAAAGTCAAGGTAAAGTACAAGACACGACAGTAAAGATGATCGATTTTGGTGTGATTCGCACTTTTTCTAATACTGAAATGACAGAGCGGTTATGTATTTTATATGACGATTTACACACCCTGATGAAGGAGTTACAACCAGATTTGGTGGCAATTGAAAAATTATTCTTCTATCGTATGTCAAGTACTATTGTTGTTGCACAGGCTAGGGGCGTACTTATGTTGGTTTTGGGACAGTGCAAGCTTCCTTATGTAGAATTTACCCCTGCTCAAATTAAGCAAGCTTTAACAAATTATGGTAATGCAGATAAGGCAGAAGTCCAAGATGCAGTAGCGCGAGAGTTAGATTTAGATGAAATTCCTAAGCCTGATGATGCTGCGGACGCTTTAGCGGTGGCTTTAACTGCTTCGTTTCAGTTGTGATCAAGTTCTAGTTACCAATTAAATAGATTCGATGCATAGGCTAGGCAGTCAGTAAATATCTTAAAGCTATATTTAACCGTATACACTAGCTAGTTCGCAACACTTGCAACTGAAGGAATAATGGTGGGTTACGCTACGCTAACCCACACTACAATTTTTGGGTAATTTATTTTTTGGTGTTCTCTGACTGCACAGTATCGAAACTATGCCTATCATCAAACGTCGTCAGCAAATGGGTTTTTATACAAGTTGATTACCCTTGCCTGTTTAAAATACTATAGCAATAGTAAGACCCTAAGGATAGTGAGTATTTTCGCGAGAAGCGCAAATTACGCAATTGTGACTAGCTTCCACCAATCTGGAAGTAACGATATATTTGAGAGTCTATCCCATACAAATCCACTGTTTGTTTTTGAATCTATGAAGTCTTATTTAGCCGCCGCTATTCAAATGACCAGTGTGCCTGATCTACAGAAAAACTTGACACAGGCAGAGGAATTAATTGATTTGGCCGTGCGTCAGGGTGCAGAATTGGTAGGGTTGCCAGAAAATTTCTCTTTTATGGGAGAAGAAAAAGACAAACTTGCCCAAGCAGATGCTCTTGCTCAAGCAACGGAAACATTTCTAATCAAAATGGCGCAGCGCTTTCAAGTTACTATTCTCGGCGGCGGCTTTCCTGTACCCGTAGGAGATGGCACAGGCAAAGTCTACAACACGGCCTTACTCATCAATCCCAATGGTCAAGAACTGGCACGTTACCACAAGGCGCATCTGTTTGATGTGAATGTTCCTGATGGTAACACCTATCAAGAATCTAGTACTGTTATGGCTGGTAAGGCTTTACCCCCAGTCCATTTTTCCGACAACTTGGGTAATTTAGGACTTTCTATTTGCTATGATGTCCGTTTCCCGGAACTGTATCGACATCTAGCAGACAAGGGAGTGGATGTTGTCTTTGTTCCAGCGGCTTTCACTGCTTTTACAGGTAAAGACCATTGGCAAGTGTTGCTGCAAGCCAGAGCGATTGAAAACACTTGTTACGTTATTGCTCCTGCCCAAACTGGGACTAACTACGCCCGCCGTCAAACCCACGGTCATGCAATGATTATCGACCCTTGGGGGGTAATTCTAGCAGATGCCGGAGATAAACCAGGAGTTGCGATCGCAGAAATTAAACCCACCAGACTAGAACAAGTACGCCGACAAATGCCATCTTTACAACATCGAGTGTTTTAGAGACTCAGATCCCCTGCTTTTTTGAGAAGTCGGGGATCTATCTGTGTATTAAACTAGAAAATCATGCTCAATCACTGTGGGAATTTCGAGTAGTTACATAAGTCCGGCTAGTGGCAAAAAAACTGTGTAAAATTGTTACCTAAAAACAAAAAACCGGGAAACTTTAAAGCCACCCGGTTTTTAATATATGGGCATAGCATCGCTACACCCTAATTAATTATTGCTGAAAAAGATTAAACCTTAGCAGCCGCTCTCATTACCAATTCGCCCTTAGCATATTTAGCAGCAAAATCTTCTAAAGAAACTTGCTTAATCTTGCTGGCGTTACCAGCAGTACCAAATTCTTGATAGCGATCTGAACAAACCTTCTGCATATATTTAATAGAAGGCTTGAGGAAGTGACGAGGATCAAATTCCTTAGGATTAGCTGCCAAAGCTTCACGAACAGCAGCAGTGATAGCTAGACGATTGTCGGTGTCGATATTTACTTTACGTACACCGCTCTTGATACCTTTTTGAATTTCTTCTACAGGTACACCGTAGGTTTCAGGAATTGCACCACCATATTGGTTAATAAGTGCAAGTAAATCTTCTGGTACAGAAGAAGAACCATGCATTACCAAGTGGGTGTTAGGCAGACGACGGTGAATTTCTTCGATACGGCTGATAGCCAAAATTTCCCCAGTAGGCTTACGGGTAAACTTATAAGCACCGTGGCTAGTACCGATAGCAACAGCCAAAGCATCTACTTGGGTTGCTTCTACGAAGCTAACAGCTTCATCGGGGTCGGTTAACAGTTGAGAATGGTCTAGTGTACCTTCAAAACCGTGACCATCTTCAGCTTCACCGGCACCGGTTTCTAGAGAACCTAAACAACCGAGTTCACCTTCAACGCTGACACCCAAGGAGTGAGCTACGTTGACAACTTCGCTGGTAACTTTAACGTTGTACTCAAAGCTTGCAGGTGTCTTAGCGTCAGCTTCTAAAGAACCATCCATCATCACGCTGGTGAAGTTGTTCTTGATTGCTGAGTAGCAGGTAGAAGGAGCATTACCATGATCTTGGTGCATGACAATGGGAATCTCAGGATAGGTTTCTACTGCTGCCAAAATCAGGTGGCGTAGAAAGTTTTCTCCGGCATAATTACGAGCGCCGCGAGAAGCTTGTAAAATTACGGGGCTATCTGTCTCAGCCGCCGCTTTCATGATTGCCTGAATCTGCTCTAAGTTGTTAACGTTAAAAGCTGGTATGCCGTAACCGTTTTCAGCAGCGTGATCCAAAAGCAACCGCATTGGTACAAGCGCCATAAATAATCCTCCTAATTTGGGTATCAGCTAGTCAGTTTAATAGAAGCGTAATATTTATCTTAATGTAATTTTTACGCTAATCTTAAGAATTTTTTCACATTATAGGAAATTATAACTAATAGCGGGTGTTTATGTTGAAAAAGTTTACCGCTGTACTATATAGACATTAATCTATGCTTTGCAGGTACTGTTGTACTGTTAACTACTGTCTAGTGAGTTGGTTTGGTAGCTTGGGATACCCACAGAAGCAAATAATAGGAAATAAATATGCTGAAGCGGGTTTAATCAGATATGGTAAGTCCGAGATTGGAATTATAATTATTACATATTTATTTAGTATAACATAGCACCGTGGTGTGGTTGATATTGATGCGATCGCACAACGCCGATACAACATAATTACCAATCATGGTAAATTGTTACAAAGGTCATACCTTAATTTTACTTAACCCCTGATAGCTTTATAGAAATATGCAAAACAGAAATAGTAGTATTCTAGTTGGTAACACCAGAGGCGATAATGTTCTCCGCTTTGATGCTTATACAGGAAACTATTTAGGTGAGTTTATCACCTCTGGGCTGGGTGGACTGGAAGACCCTGACACCTTACTCTTTGGCCCAGATGGAAATGGTGATGGTAAAAGCGACCTTTATATAGCCAGTAGATCAGAAGTAGGAGGTTCTTCTATATTGAGGTTTGATGGTCAAACGGGTAACTTTATTGATGTATTTGTGGGAGATAACCCAGATACAGAATTGGATGAAAGTGGAGGGTTAGTTCGTCCCTACGGCATTGCTTATGGACCAGATGGTAATTTTTACGTTGCTAGTTTTCTCAGTGACCAAATATTGCGTTACAACGGTTCAACTGGTGAGTTCGTTGATGTTTTTGCTCAGGGAAATGGTCAAGTAGGTGGTTTAAATGGACCAAACGGGCTACTTTTTATTAACAACAGTCTCTATGTGACAACTCAAGGTAGTGTAGCAGAAGTTAATCCTGATACTGGAGAAGCTTTCCCTGATTTTAGTGCAGGTTTACCTAGTCAAATCTTGCGTTACGACTCACTAGTAGCAGGAGCAACACCCACAGTTTTTGCTACACCTCAGCCTTCCCCAGATAGCTTTGGCTTTGTCAGTTTGCTTGGTTTAGCCCTTGGTGAAGATGGTGATTTGTATGTGAGTGATTTTGCTAACGACATCCGCCGCTATGACTTGGAGAGTGGGGAGTTAGTAGATACTCTTTCTACAAATTATACAACTGTTACACCACCCAGTAACAATTTTATTGGTAGTTTGGCTTTTGCCCCTAATGGTGATTTACTCACAGTTGGTTTTGATGTGACAACTGAACAAGGTGCGATTCTCAAATATGATACTGAGAGTAGTTCACCTATTAATCCATTTCAGGTTTTAGTTCCTACGAACCCGGTTCTTGAGCGTCCTGTTGGTATAACTTTTCTCCCCACAGAAAGCCAGTTGGTATTTGGAACTGTGGGAAATGATAAATTAATTGCAGGTAAAGATTTAGAAGCTGTTGCAGATATTGTATTTACTGGTGGTGGTGATGATGAGGTTGACTTGGCTATCAAAAGTCATGCCAGTGATAACCGCGCTTTCTTAGGTAGTGGCAATGACATTATATCTGTCAATAACAGCGATCGCGCCTTTGGTGGTTCAGGAAATGACATTTTTGATGCTACAGATGGTAAAGGTGGTAGTCGGATGTCAGGTGGTTCAGGCAATGATACCTTTTACCTGGGTAGTGCTGATAGGGCTTTGGGCGGTGATGGCAACGATACATTTTTTGTACAGTCTGGAGGTGCTAATCTCATAAGTGGTGGTGCTGGTGCCGATAATTTCTTCATTGTTAATGCTGAACTACCAGATACGGCTAATACAATTCTCGACTTTGAGATTGGTATTGATGTGATTAGTATTAATGGTGCTGCTGCTCTTGGTATTTCCGCAGCTACTCTGCTTTTGCATGAAATGAGCGGCAATACTGAGATTATTTTTGGTGCCAAAACTCTGGCTATCCTTAATGGGGTTACAAATTTGGATATTAACCTCATCAAATTTGATGTGTTTATATAACCTTATGTAAAATTTTTGCCTCTTTTTTGTCAAGAGTTAATTGTTGTGCCATCATAGTAGTTGAGAAGTAATTCGGCGACGGCGTTTGTTCTTAACATTGATGGGCTTTTTCCTTTTGATATTTCCAGACTTTTCTCCGAAATCTAAATCTCTGCACTCTTATGATTTTGGAGACATTCTATGTCAATTTACGTAGGCAACCTCTCTTATGAAGTTACCCAAGACAACCTAACTGCGGTCTTTGCAGAATATGGTTCAGTGAAACGTGTTCAACTACCTACCGATCGTGAAACAGGAAAGCTGCGCGGTTTTGGTTTCGTAGAAATGGGTACAGATGAAGAAGAAACCACAGCTATTGATGCCCTTGATGGTGCTGAGTGGATGGGACGTGACCTTAAAGTAAATAAGGCTAAACCCAGAGAAGACAGAGGTGGCTCCTTTGGTGGTGGTAATCGCAGTGGTGGTGGTGGCGGCGGCGCTCGTAACCGTTACTAAGCTATAGACTCTATCTAGTCTTTTAGCTAATTCAACAGGCTTAATAACTTAATTGAATTTAGAATTGGCTCAAGTTATTGATACTTGAGCCTTTTTAGTAGATAGTTTTTTGATTATGGTTCGTCAGAAATTTGTATAATCAATTTTCCCATCTTATGACCATCAAAAAGTCTGAGAATTGCTTGGGGTGCATTTTCCAAACCTGGGACAATTTCTTGAGTATATTTAATTTTACCCTCTTGTAACCACTGACCAATATCTCTAAAAGCAACATCCCATTGCGGAACATAATCAGTGACAATAAAACCTTGGACAAGCACGCGCTTCATTAAAATCTGGCTGAAATTATAGGGGCCGGGTACAGCTTCTTCAGCATTATAAGTAGAGATTAACCCGCATAGAGGAATGCGTGCATTTAAATTTACCTGTGTTAAAACAGCATCAAGAATTGCACCGCCAACATTTTCAAAATACACATCAATACCATTAGGACAGAATTTTGCTAAAGCTGGGATTAAATCTGCGGTTTTATAGTTAATTGCAGCATCAAAACCGAGTTCTTCTAGCAACCATTGACATTTCTCGTCAGAACCAGTGATACCCACCACACGACAACCTTTAATTTTGGCAATTTGTCCCACCAGGGAACCAACTGCACCGGAAGCTGCTGAAACAACAACAGTTTCCCCTGCTTGGGGTTTTCCTATATCCAGTAGTCCAAAATAAGCTGTACAACCAATAAAACTGAGGGGACCCATGAAAGCAGTGAGAGGAACTGCTAAAGGTTGAGGTAATTTGATGAGGTTCCCAGACGAAGCTATTGCGTAATCTTGCCATCCTAGCGCTCCAGAAACTAAATCGCCTGGTTGAAATTTGGGATTTTTGGAATCTTCAACGACACCGATAACTAAACCACGCATTACTTCCCCAATTCCTATAGGAGGCATATACTGGGGTCTATCGCTCATCCAAATACGATGGGTAGGATCTAGAGAAAGATAGATATTGCGTACCAGTATTTCACCATCTTTTGGACTGGGAATTGGTTCTTCTCGATACTCAAAATCACTTTCTTTGATTTCACCAACAGGACGACTAGCCAAACGCCACTGACGATTTATTAATTTTTGCATAGATTTTAATTTGCGCTTTTTCAAAAAGAACTGCATCTATCTTTATGAATATTTTGGCAGATTGGCAGGAATTTTTGAGAAAAGTAATCATAATAGTGGGGCAGCAAAGAGCAAATTTAGTCACAAAATGTTAATTTAGAAAACTATGACTAAGTTACACTCTCCCTACATCTACCAATGCCTTATCTTACTGCTGCCAGCGAAATTCGTTGCCTGATTGCTAAATATAGCAAAGCACAAACTCTGTGGATAGATACAGAAGTTGCTGACTATAAAAGTCGTAATCCCAAATTATCGCTGATTCAGATATTGGATAATCCTCAAGATATGAGTGGTAATAGCATTTACATTTTGGATGTCCTAGAACAATCGGAGGTAATTGCTGATTTTATTGAGCAAATAATGATGAATGCGGATATTGAAAAGGTATTTCATAATGCCAGTTATGATGTCAAATTTTTAGGAAATAAAAAAGCTAAAAATATTACTTGTACTTTAGAAATTGCCAAACAGATACCCTACTATATTTTACCTTTACCTAATTATCAACTGAAAACTTTAGCTACAGTCTTGTGTAATTTTCATGGTATTGATAAACAAGAACAAAGTAGTGATTGGGGGATAAGACCTTTAACTGATGAGCAAATAGAATATGCTTATTTTGATTGCATTTATTTAGCTCAAATACATTCACAGTTATTGTCATTGCAAGCCACAATTAACCCAGCACCTGAAACAGAAGACTTAACTCTACTTTCGGAAACATATACAGAAGTTGAACAGCAACGGAAGCTGATTAATTCGGAATTTGAACATTTGCAAGAGCGATTAAAAAAGGCTATGCAGGCTCAGAATGTATCAGAAACGGCATATTGCCAAATCAGTAATTATGAACGCAAAACTGTAAAAGTTAAGTTTAAAGAATTAGTACGATTAATGGAAAATGTTGATTTAGATTTTTCAATTACGCTGACTGAAAAAATACAAAAAGATTTAGGTAAAAACTGGGAAAAGTTAGAGGTGGATATTGAAAAAACTCCGGTGTGGCGACTAACTGCTAAAACAACAGAAAGTGAGGTAAATAATTAGTCATAAATATTTGGGTTTAGGCAGATAGCAAGAGAGTTTGCAACTAGTTAATTTGACCTTAGTATAGTTAACTTGAGTGATTAGATAACAAATTAAACACAAAAAAAGAAATTATTTACACATTAAATTTAAAAACTTATGTTTAAACTTTGAAGATGATTTTATTAAAAAATAAAGAATATGAGGAAAGCTGGTTAATTGAGTTAAAATTTCTAGCACTAGTTAAAATTATTATGGAGTGAAAAAAATAGATTTTGGTACTAATTTCCTCCAGGAGTGAAAGCGGTTTATAAAAACATATGGAATGGCAGTTATTGACACCTAAATGGCAAGTATTAGGCAGAATATTCACCATAGCTTTTTTTACTGCTTTAAGCGGAGTTTTATGCGTTGCTTGCAGTAAAAATCAGGATGTTTTGGTGACAGAAGTAGGAGTTAGTCCTCCCAATCGTCTGACAGCGAAAACATCCAAAGCGGGAGAATTCTATATTCAAGGGCAGAATCAACACGCTAAAGGCAACTCTGAAGCTGCTATTGCTGCCTATAGTAAGTCGATTAGCCTCAATTCTCAATATGCTCCTGCTTTTAAAAGTCGGGGTTTGGCATATTTTGATGCGGGTAATAAAGAGGGTGCGATCGCAGATTATAATCAAGCATTACGCCTCAACCCCAATGATGGCGAAACTTACAACAACCGGGGCAATGCCCGTGCATCTCTGGGAGATCAACAAGCTGCGATCGCAGATTACAATGAAGCTATCCGCTTGGCTCCTAACTATGCTGAAGCCTTCAATAACCGAGGAAATGCCCGTTCTGCCCAAGGAGATAAAAACGGGGCTGTGGCTGATTATACTGAGGCTATTCGCATAGATCCGAACTATTCTGTTGCCTATAATAACAGAGGCAATACTTACTTTGCCCAGGGAGATCAACAGAAAGCGATCGCAGATTATAATCAAGCCATCCGCCTCAATCCTAACTTTGGCCCCGCTTTCAATAACCGAGGAAATGCCCTTGCAGCTATTGGAGACAAACGTGGAGCATTACAAGATTTGCAAAGGGCAGCAGCTATTTTTGATAAAGAAGGTAACAAAGATTTGTACCAACAAGTAATGAAGAATATTCAAGAACTGGGGTAATTCATAATTCGTAATTCGTAATTAATTACTAATTCTCCCCATATTCATTTATTCTTCAATGATCGGGGTGCGTAAATCTTCTACCAAAGCCTGAATTTCTGCGGGAGGAGGTGGTGTTAGTCGAGAAACTATCAGGGTGACAATAAAGTTAATAATCATCCCTAAAGTCCCAATTCCTTCGGCAGAAACGCCAAAGAACCAGGGTGACATCCCGGCAAATTTTACGCCGACGATGTAGATAATTGTAAATATCAAACCTGTTAACATTCCGGCAATTGCACCTTCTGAATTAGTGCGTTTGTCGAAAATTCCCAGGAATATCACCGGGAAGAAGCTTGCAGCCGCTAAACCAAAGGCAAAAGCTACCACTTCACTCACAAATCCCGGTGGATTTACCCCAAAATATCCAGCTAAAACCAGGGCAAAACCAACGACAACTCGCCCTACAAATACCCGTTTTTCCTCTGAAGCTGTGGAATCAAAAATGCGGTAATAAACATCATGGGCAACGGAACTAGAAATTACTAATAATAAACCCGATGCTGTCGATAAAGCAGCCGCTAAACCACCAGCCGCGACTAAGGCAATTACCCAAGGGGGAAGGTTAGCAACTTCTGGGGTAGAAAGAACTATGATATCTTTATCAATTGTAATTTCGTTGGTTTCTTTATTAGGGGTTAATTGCAAACGTCCATCTTTATTTTTATCTTCAAAAGCTAGAAGTTTGGTTTTCTCCCACTTATTTACCCAATCTAATTTCTGTACTTCGGCAATCGTTTGATTATGCAAAGAAGTAATTAGATTATAACGAGAAAACATCCCGACTGCGGGGGCGGTGGTGTAGAGAATGGCGATAAATAATAACGCCCAACCCGCAGAAAACCGGGCTGCACGAACACTTTTAACTGTGTAAAACCGGACGATGATATGGGGTAAACCGGCAGTTCCTACCATCAAAGCAATGGTGATGCATAGGACATCAAGCATTGATTTGTTGGCAAAGGGCTGGGTGTATTCTTTAAAACCTAAGTCAAGTTGAATGAGGTTGAGTTTATCGGCGATATCACTGGTAGTAAAAGCTAGTTGGGGAATAGGATTACCTGTGAGTTTGTATGCGATCGCAATTGCGGGAATCAAATATGCGAAAATCAATACGCAATACTGGGCTACTTGTGTCCAGGTAATGCCTTTCATGCCTCCCAAAACCGCAAAAAAGCCGACAATGATCATGCCGATAATCACACCTGTATTCACGTCTACTTGTAAAAAGCGACTGAAGACAATTCCCACCCCCCGCATTTGTCCAGCGACGTATGTGAGAGACACGAAAATGGCTGCAACTACCGCCACCAACCGAGCTATGTTAGAGTAATAGCGATCGCCCACAAAATCAGGAACTGTATATTTACCAAATTTCCGCAGATAAGGCGCTAATAATAATGCTAGTAAAACATAGCCACCAGTCCAACCCATTAAATAAATAGAACCGTCATATCCCAAAAACGAAATCAACCCCGCCATTGAAATAAATGAAGCCGCAGACATCCAATCAGCCGCCGTAGCCGCACCATTTGCAATTGAAGGTATTCCCTGACCGGCAATAAAAAAGTCTTTAGTATTTTCTACTCGTGATTGCCAACCAATGTAAATGTAAACAACAAAAGAAAGCCCAACTAAAATAATCGTCCAAAGTTCAACTGACACTGTTTCTCCTCACTTTTTGGTATTATATTTGCGGTCTAATTTATCCATTTGGAAAGCGTAAGTAAAAATCAATACCACAAAAACCAAAATTGATCCTTGTTGCGCCATCCAAAAGCCAAAGGGAACACCAAAAAAGCGAATTGCATTTAATGGTTGAACCAACAAAATACTAAAAACTAGGGACACTAAAGCCCAAACAATTAAAAGATTTCTAATTAAGGTGGTGTTAGCACGCCAATAAGCGCGACACTGATCTTCGTCCATTTTTCTTTTATCATGATTGCATCACAGATAATATCAGCAAGTCGAGATAATGCTGTTTTATTTTGGCGTTTTTTTGTTAAGTTTTCTATATTAAGTAGTTAGTTCTATTTTTTATGGTGATTTTTGGGTAAGTTAAATATTTTTTATCTCACGCAGAGACGCAGAGGCGCAAAGAGGAAGAGAGAAGGAGAGAAGAAAATGAAACCCAACTTTGATTAATTTTATTGTTGGGTTGTGCTTCGTTTAACTCATATTCATTATTTGCTCATGTTTCTGATTTTATCTATAGCCTTTTGATAGTCTGTTTCCTTACCTTCTTCTTTATATATATTTGCGGCTTTTTGGAAATCTTCAATTGCAATCTCCTTGTTTCCTAATTCAGAATTAACAACGCCTCTACCGTAGTAAGCATTTGCAAAGTTAGGATTAATCTTGATAGCCTCAGTAATATCATCAATTGCTTTCTTCTTATCTCCTAATTTATAATGGCAATAAGCTCGTCCATTGTAGGAATTTGCATGATTTGGGTTTAGTTGCAATACTTGAGTATAATAGCCAAAAGCACCATTATAATAACCAAAAGCACCTTGATAATCTTCTTTCTCAAGACACTCATCACCCAGGCGCATATATTCGTCAGCTTCAGAAGATGTCAAACTCTCTAAATAGCTGCGTAAACCCCCAGCATAAAGCAATTCATCTATTCCCACGAAGGCTTTACCATGAACTGTTTTTATCATATTAGTTGGTAAAAAGCCTGCTAAAATGAGTCTATATTTTTCCTGATGATGTTTCACTTCCTCTGGAATTAAAATACAAACTATAACAGCATTTTTTTCAATTTCTTCTTGGCTAATTGACCATTGAATTTTATTAAAATTGCTATTACACGCTTTAACCTGAATACCAACTGATGAGTCAGAAGTTAAGGTAAAATCAACTTTTCCATCACCACCAATGCGCTTTTCATAGTCAACTTCTGTGACAAAATCAGCTAAACGGGATTTGACAACTTCCTCACCTAACTTTCCCTTCATATTGTTGATGAAAACTTCGCGGACTGGAGAATTTCGCTTATATTTTTCAGCCATTTCCCAGCAAAAATCATCTAATTGCTCTAACCTGCTACCAGAAATGACTGTTAATTCACTATGCTGTCCTTTTGTGTCACAACTGAGTAAGTCAGCAGATTTAAGTCTTTGAATAAAATCAGTCTGTTGTGCCTTGAGTGGTGTTGTCCAGTCCATATTAGTATAAGTTTGCTCTGATGTGACAAGGTATCTAATTTTAGTATTCCCCATCAAGAGGCAAAAATCTCAAATATCTACTGAATTTCACTATGTTCTTGGCTTGTGGTTGGGATTTAGGCTTATTTTTACGGTGGTTAGTTTATCAATTATTCCTAGTATTAAGACATCGCTAAATTTGCATTTATCCTGATTGAAATAATCCTGTAACTTTCAATCTTCCTCTTTTTGTCGGGGATCTTCATATGGTGGATGCCAACCACCTTTTACCCAAAAACGACGTGCTTTTATAATAGAACCTTCATTATGCCGTTCATCATTGAGGTCTAAGCGATTGCAAGTAGCCCTTCCTGTAGGAGTAATACCGATAATTTTTAAACTGTCTAATGACCAAATAAAATGGTCTGACCATTTTTGTTTTCGAGGATTAAATATTGGGATTATTTCTTTAGTTTCCGGGTCAATACCAGTTGTAAAATTATAGCGATATCCGTTACAACGTTGACAAGCTAAAGCTAAATTATCAGGGTCATCAGATGAACCAGAGATAGATTGGGGAATAATATGATCAATAGCAAATAAAGCTGCACTTGCTTCTTCTAAAGAATGACAGTATTCACAAAGGAATTTAGCTCTTTCCCTGACTAATTTTCTCGTTGCATCATTAACTGTCATGACTCAGCAATTATCTTAGCATTCAGCAAAGTAAAAATCCTATCTAGTTCTAGTATTCCTGCTAATTCAGCTTCTTCTTTTGAAGTTAGCATTCCAGCTTTGTTATTCTCAGAAAGTTCTTCTAATCGAGATTGTAATTCTGAGCTAAATTTGAACAAATTTAAATTTCTAACTTTGCTGATTTCAATTCCAGACTCTACCCAGGATGAGGGTTGAATCATCACTTGAGTAATCATGGGCTTATTATTTGTTACTTTTGGGATACTTCTATCATAACATATATTTAAATTATACATTACATTTCTTATAACAGAAGACCTGCTAAAACTGCACTAATGGCAAATATTGAGATTTTAACATATCAACCGTCAAGAATATTCAGGGTTTAGCATTGCTAAACCCCTACAAAATTAATTAACTAACAGCTAATGACTTTTTACTGTAATATTCAGTTTGAGCATAAACACTAATTACAGTATCACCAACTTCAAAAAATGTCCCTTCTTCTTCATGTTTAGAAAATTGCAAATGAGGATATTTAGCAGCTAGTTGATCCGCAGTCATTGCTGTAGCTGATATTTTATTAGGTAAAAGCCCCGTCGCACCAATGTAAAATACTAAAGGTGAAATTTTCTCTTGGTAAATTTTATCAGCATAAGCTTCTAACTCGTTGTAAGCCGTCGTCATAGCTGCAATAAAATCTTCTCTGTTAATAGGTTTACCCGCGTGTTTCGCATATAAAAATACAGCCAAACTATTATCACGCACTTGGTTGAGAATTTCTGCTACTTTACCATTTACATCTATTCCCAGAAAATCATCGAAAATCGGTTTCATTAAATCATCAACTTTAGTAATTTTCATCCGTGACGAAATGGCTTTAGGACGAAAAGAGATATTTTCATTTAAACCCATATTAAAATTAGGTTTAGGGAAAATCTCCCCAGTTACTTTGTCCACAGCTTCATATCTCCGCGCTAAAAATTGATTAGCAGAATATAGCTTACTTAAATTGAGAATATCGTGATTACCAAATTCGATTCTATAACTTAGATGAGAATCAATTGTATTTGGATATTCCTGAGTAGTGGGAAAATTTAGATACAGGTTTTTGGATAAATAATGTTTTCTTAATTCTTCTAATTGATTGACAATAAACACATCTGACTCATGACGTAAATGAGCCGCAAGAATACTAGTCAGAACCTTTATTTCTGCAAGTTTGATAAATAAACCATCAATGCTGCTAAAATTCACATTCACAGGAACTAAAGATAGATTATCTAACTGAAGAGTATATTCAAAATTGAAATCAAACTTATCCGCAAAAATTACATCCTTTGCTTTCAATAAATCAAATACTTTCTTATTGCTGATTTTGATATTTAATGCAGTTACATTGAGTTTGCCATCCTTAACAATGGTATAATTATTAAAGTTATCCAAATCATTAGCCAGCAAACCCGCAACCTCAATCATAGGTGTATTGTCTTCAGCTTTTACCAGCTTAACTTTACGCTTCAGCAACATATTAATAGTAGCGGTATTGCAATTCATGGCAAATACACCCATCTGCACAAAATCACCAGGATAGATATCTTCCGTTTGTAACCAAGGAGTGATTAAATCACCATTAATATCTCTCACACCTTTCACGCGCTTAATACTCGTTCTGTGGTAATCTTCCTTTAGTTTCTTAATATTAACGAGGATATATTGACGATATTCAGACAAAATTTGCACAAGTTCCAACAGCGAAATTTTATGATTTAACTCCGACATAAAACCCCCTAAATTTTATCTGGTAAAAACTCTATTTTCCTCTCCGCGCCTCTGCGTCTCTGCGTGAGAAAAATCTATCTTTTTATTATTATAGTATATATGTACTAAAAAGTCAAATTATTCCTAATGACGACTAAGATAAAATAGCTTTACACTTCTTAATTCTTAGGGAACATGGCGCGAGATTTACGGGGATTCATTAAAATTCTAGAAGAAAGAGGACAATTGAAGCGAATTTCGGCTTTAGTTGACTCAGATATGGAAATTGCGGAGATTTCCAACCGAATGCTGCAAAAAGGTGGGCCAGGATTAATCTTTGAAAACGTGAAAGGTGCATCTTTCCCCGTTGCGGTAAATTTAATGGGGACGGTGGAAAGGATATGCTGGGCGATGAATATGGAAAAACCAGAGGAGTTAGAAACCCTGGGAAAGAAGTTGAGTATGCTTCAGCAACCCAAACCACCAAAAAAGATTTCCCAAGCGATAGATTTTGGTAAAGTGCTGTTTGACGTGGTGAAAGCCAAACCAGGAAGGGACTTTTTTCCTGCTTGTCAACAGGTAGTGATTCAGGGGAATGAATTAGATTTAAATAAGTTACCTTTAATACGTCCTTATCCGGGAGATGCCGGAAAGATTATTACATTAGGATTGGTAATTACTAAAGATTGTGAGACGGGAACGCCAAATGTAGGTGTGTATCGTTTACAACTGCAATCTAATAACACTATGACCGTACATTGGCTATCGGTGCGGGGTGGTGCGAGACATTTACGCAAAGCAGCCGAACGTGGTAAAAAATTAGAAGTGGCGATCGCACTTGGTGTAGATCCTTTAATCATTATGGCAGCAGCCACACCCATTCCGGTAGACTTATCAGAATGGCTATTTGCAGGGCTTTATGGCGGTTCTGGAGTCCAATTAGCCAAGTGCAAAACCGTAGATTTAGAAGTTCCCGCAGATTCAGAATTTGTCTTAGAAGGGACAATTACACCAGGGGAAGTTTTACCAGATGGCCCCTTTGGTGATCATATGGGTTATTACGGTGGTGTAGAAGATTCGCCATTGGTGCGGTTTCAGTGTATGACCCACCGCAAAGATCCGATTTATCTTACCACATTTAGCGGTCGTCCACCCAAAGAAGAAGCCATGATGGCGATCGCACTCAACCGCATCTATACCCCTATTTTACGGCAACAAGTATCAGAAATAGTCGATTTCTTCCTACCAATGGAAGCTTTGAGTTACAAAGCGGCGATTATTTCCATAGATAAAGCATATCCTGGACAAGCGCGACGAGCAGCCTTAGCTTTTTGGAGTGCCTTACCCCAATTCACTTACACCAAATTTGTCATCGTCGTCGATAAAGATATCAACATTCGTGATCCGCGTCAAGTAGTCTGGGCAATTAGTTCTAAAGTTGATCCTTCACGAGATGTATTCATATTACCAAACACCCCCTTTGACACTTTAGATTTTGCTAGTGAAAAACTCGGTTTAGGCGGCAGAATGGGCATAGATGCCACTACCAAAATGCCCCCAGAAACAGAACATGAATGGGGTGAACCATTAGAATCAGATGCTGATGTAGCTGCAATGGTAGAAAGACGTTGGGATGAATATGGTTTAGGAGATTTAAAACTAGGAGAAGTTGATCCAAATTTGTTTGGTTACGATATGCATTAAATTGTTAAGTTGCTGGTAACAATATCTCTCAAGATTTAGCTTGACTGATACTATTGGTCAAGCTATTTGTTTTTAACTGTAGCTGAACTTAATCTATCAACTTCGCCTTGCCACTAACAACTCCATGAAAAATATAGCTGTACTATTTGCAACAGTCTTTGCTATTGTATTAGGATTATTTTTCGGGACAATGGAAACCGCTTTTGCTATAACTTGGAACTGGAATTATTCTGGTACTGGTGTAGCAGCTAGTGGTACTTTTATTACTGATGACACACCTGACGAGTTAGGCTTTTACCTGATTATTGGAATTACTGGGACAAGGAATGGTGAAACAATTACTGGATTGCAACCTGCTGGGACTCCAACACCAGGAAATGAACCTTTTAGTGTTGACAATTTAATTAGTCTCAATAATCAGCATTTAACAGGTGATGGGTTTGGATATTCTACAGCTAGTGGCAGCTATTCTAGTACATTTTTTGCTGATTTTTTACCGACACCAGGTTATTTAGAGTTTTTATCTGCACCACCAATTGGAACCGATTTCACCGATGTAGGATCAGAAAATAGTGAGTTACCCATTAGTTTTTCTGCAACCATAATTAAATGGGAAGGGTAAAGATAAACCTTTACCCCAAATCCTACACCTTACACCCTTCTTTTTATCGTCTTGGCATCCCAAGTATAGAAACCGATTTGGTTAGGAACTCTAGAGAATCTTCCTGTGCGATGACCTCTAGATAATTCATTCAGCACTTTGTTTTTTACCTCTCTGATTTCTTGATCATTAAGTTCTCCATAAATGCCATTGACAATTTCATTCACACCAAAAACTCGTCCCTTATGTTGCTCTAAGAAAGAAGTGAGAGCATCAATTAAAAATTGACCTTGAAACTCTCTGAGCATCGGGACTTCTTTTGTGTGCTGTTGAACAAAAGGCTTCTTCTTTTTATTTCTCGCACCAGCAGACGAACCGTTGTGATGAACTGGAGCTAATAGACTTAACACCAGAGTATAACAACCAGGTTCATTGGGAATAGCCGACCAGTAACCTCGTTCTCTACCTTGGGTGAGGGAAGACTGGACTCGACCTTTGACAACCTTGAAGATAGTTGACTCTAAATCACCGTAAAGCGATCGCACAATAAAATCTATATGGCATACAGTACCAGCATATTCATGCAATAGCTTTTTCAGAGCTTCCATTCGGGTCAGAGCTTGATATTGGGATAGCATGGGAATTTCTGCCCCTTTTGCCAAATGATCATAACTCTCGGAAGATGTATTTATCAGATGGGAATCTTCTGTATCTGTAGCAGCAGCACTAGACTCATTTGTCTCCCATGTATCTGAGAGAGAAAGTTCTGACTCTAGAGACTCCAACAAGTCCAAATCAGACTTATCATCAGATGATAGAAAAAACAGAGAACCTTGTTCATCAGCACTTTCTAGTTGCGACAATGGTTCATGATCAGGGTAAGACCAGTTGGATAATAAAGCTTCCGTGTGATCCAACTGCGATCGCGCTTCTATAAATAGCTGTTGGTATTCTTGGGCAAGACTAGCATAGTAGTCTCGTAATTCCAACAATGGTCTGATAAATACCTCTGAAGGAGGTTGTAATTGTTCTTTTGGATTCATATTACTTCTATTAACCTAAATCAATATCGCTTTTGTAAGTCATTGCATGAGGCTTAACTTTTCTAGCTTCTTGTGATGATTTTTTAGGAGGTTGAGGAGGACGACAGGATTCACAATACAAAGGTCTAGTCCCAAAAGTTTCCCGTTTTGTAGCTTGATTACATTCTTTGCAAACAAAATTAAAAACACGAGTGTGAATCTGTCTTTGATGCGCTCTGACAGTATATTCTCTAACATCAATGATTTTGGTAGCCATAATTAAGAGTTGCCAATTCCAGTAATCTTAATATAGCTATTCAAGCAAAAGAAACTACATCAGTGTGTGTTTTAGTGTAAGTTTTATTCAAATCCTTAAAATCAAGCCAAGCATAGGATGCAAATTTTAATTGTCAAGAATAAACAGCGAAGCAATCTCCACCCATGCGATTGTTCCGCTGTACTAAGCTTTCCTGACAATGGCCTTTCATATTGAATTTAAGTCTTTCTACTTGTTCATCTCTGCCTACTGATAATCTGGATAACTTTGAAGATTTAGGCATCCTCCTTATGGAGGAAATAGAAGAATGAAGTTTTTCATCCTTCGTAATTTATAATTCATCCATTTTTTTATTGATTTTCCACAAAATCAGCATCAATCACATCTTCACTCCGACCACTTTGTGATTCCCCACTACTTCCATTTGGGCTGCCCGCGTGAGCATAAACTGCACTACCAATTTGCATCAAGACTTGCTGTAATTCACTGCTAAGGGACTTAATGCGGTCAAAGTTATCTTGATTAATGGCTTCCTGCAAATCCTTAACTAACTCTTCCACTCGGCTTCTATCAGCAGCACTCACCTTATCACCCAAGTCTTTCAATTGCTTCTGGGCTTGATAAGCTAAAGAGTCTGCCAAATTTTTAGTGTCAATTTGTTCACGTCGTCTTCTATCTTCCTCCGCATGAGATTCTGCATCACGCACCATATTTTCTACATCTCGTTTATCGAGAGTAGAAGCACCTGTAATCGAAATTGACTGTTGTTTACTCGTGGCTTTATCTTTCGCTGTGACTGAGAGAATACCATTAGCATCAATGTCGAAAGTAACGTCAATTTGCGGAATACCTCTTGGTGCTGGAGGAATACCATCCAAACGGAAAGTACCTAAACTCTTATTATCTTTGGCTAACTCCCTCTCACCTTGCAAAACGTGAATTTCTACATTACTTTGACCATCAGCCGCTGTTGAAAAGATTTCTGATTTCTTCACCGGGATAGTTGTATTGCGAGTAATGATTTTAGTCATCACACCCCCAAGAGTTTCCACACCCAAAGACAACGGAGTCACATCAAGCAGTAAGATATCTTTAACTTCACCAGACAACACACCCGCTTGAATAGCCGCACCCACAGCCACAACTTCATCAGGATTCACACCTTGACAAGGGTCTTTACCTGTTATCCGTCGCACCAATTCTTGGACAGCCGGA
>NZ_JBPWOA010000034.1:0-184328 GCF_051781005.1 Anabaena sp. WFMT
AGGATAATCAAGATGAACTGATATGTCTAAAAAAGGATGAGTATTTTCAGTTAGTGCGCTAACTTCTAATAAAATAAAATCTGTATTTCCCTGCCAAAATTTAGATTCTAGACTTTGCGGATTTGTGCTTAAAGTTGTTAATGACTGAGACAGAAAACTGATAGCTTCTACATTTCCTGTATTATCCATAAGTCGCTTCAGAAAATCAGACAATACAGCTAAAGCTTCACAAATATTCGATTTTCCAGAGCCATTCGGTCCAATGAATACAGTCAATGGTTCTAAATCCACTTCTGTATCAAAAAGGCTTTTGTAGTGTTGAACTTTTAATTTAGATAACATCTGTTTGAAAGGAAATTGAGATATATTATTATACGCGTTGTAAGGGTTTAGTATTGCTAAACCCCTACAAATATCACTAAGTCGTTCTTTTGGGTAAATTATTCGGATCAATCCCCTGGGATTTTAAATAAGCTATTAGCCGTTCTTTCTCCTGACGTTCTTGTGCAATCTTTTCTACAGACCAAGGTAACAAATTACCCGCTTTATCCCACCATCTTAACCAATACCCTGTTCTGGCTTCTTTTTCTCCTCTCCAAGTTCCCAAAAATAAGCCCATTGCATCAATCCAATGCAGACCATTTTCATTCGGTTGTTTTAATTCGTAGCGACCATTTTCTAGTTGATAAAATTCTAATAAACCGCCATCTGGATCAAAAACTACATAAATAGGAACTTGCAAAATTTGCTCGTAAAAAAACCATTTTCCAGGTGGATATGTTCGCTTAACAGAATATTCTCCACCTTCAGTATCTGATAAAAATTCTATAACTATAGCCGGAACATCCCCTTCTAAATTGGGTGTGTAACTTTTGCGTTCAGGGACAATCTCTTTCACTGAAGGAATATATAGCCAATCAGGTGCTTTAGCGATAAATTGACCGTCTAATGTGGCACATAAACCAAAATTCGAGGCTATCAACATCTGCGGCTGAATAAAACCAGCAATTTCTAAGCTTTCTCGCAAAGCACCAGCCAAAATTGGCTGTCCTGTATTTTCCACCGGTTCATCCTCTAACTGAAAATCATCGGGTAAGGCTTCCCAAGAGATGACCGGTTCAGTGGTAGATTTGATTTCACTGATTTGGGTTGCCATAAAGACTGCCTCTTGTTGATTTGTTTTTATTTTATCCGATCATATCTTTGCCAATTTACGAAAGTGAGATGGGGACTGGGTGATTTTCCCTATCTCCTATCCCCTGCTATCAGGCTCTACCACTACCAATAAAATACAACAACGCCATCCGCACGGCTACGCCACTGGTAACTTGTGATTGAATTAAGCTAAATTCAGGATCATCCATTAAGTCAGAGCTAATTTCCACACCCCGATTAACTGGGCCTGGATGTAAAACTTTGACATTAGGTTTACACAGTTTGAGTTTGGCGCGGGTAATGCCAAATAGTTGATGATATTCTCGCAAACTTGGCAATAAATGAGCCGTCATCCGCTCTTTTTGTAACCGCAATGTCATGACATAATCGGCATTTTCTAAAGCTGGTTCTATTTGCCAATGGGTGAATAACTTTCCTGTGTTTGCTGGTTCACCTAAATATTCGCTAAAGAATTTAGGTAATAATGTTGGAGGTGCAGCGAGATGAACTTCAGCACCACTGGCAATTAAACTCCAAATATTGGAACGTGCTACGCGAGAATGGAGAATATCACCAACCAAGGCAATTTTTTTACCTTGTAATAGTTCAATGCGGGGTCGGGCTGGATCAATTAATGTACAAATGGTAAATAAGTCAAGTAATCCTTGGGAAGGATGCTCGTGTTGACCATCACCGGCGTTGAGGACACTGACTTTGACACCTAGACGATCCATTTCTTGAGCGATCGCTTGCGGTACTCCCGCTTCTCGATGGCGAATCACCATAATATCAGTTCCCATCGCTAAATAGGTCTTCGCTGTATCGAGAATTGTCTCTCCCTTTGTCATGGAAGAAGTCGCAGCTGCAAAGTTGAGGGTATCCGCACTTAACCGTTTAGCAGCAATTTCAAAACTACTGCGTGTGCGGGTAGAGGATTCAAAAAATAGATTGGCCACCACCTGTCCCTGTAAGGTAGGTACTTTTTTTGTTCTCCGTGATAGTACCTCTTGAAATGAGGCCGCAGTTTGCAAAACCGCGTTATATTCAACAGTTGTGAAGTCAGCCAGGGAAAGAATGTGATGACGATTCCAGGTAGTACTAGGCATAAATAACTATTAATTTCGGTTGTAGAGATTGATACTGAATGTTTCTCTACAGCTTGTGAATTTACATATGTAGACGCAAATAATCACACCTTTGTTCTATCATTTTTTTTGTAATATCTGATTCAGTATAACTAAAGTCTCATCACACTAACTAATTAATGCCTAAGTTACATACAGCTCATAACTGGCTGTTATCAGCCAATCAGGAATATTAGGATTCTCGCTTTCTTTGGCTTTTACATTTTCGGTAATTACTAAGTATTTTTGTAGCAATTGCTGTTGTAATTCCCGGAATTGTTCTACCATTTGCCTACCAAATAATAAATCTGTCCATAACTCTCACTCTAAAAGTTGCTAAGTGCAGACTTCAATTTTTCGGCAAATGTGGCTATTAAGGTTGTAGATTAAAAACCTTTAAAGTAATAGAAATCATGCTGAGGAAGGTTAAAAAGCCAATTGTATCCAGAAGTGTGGTGACTAATGGACCACTCATTAAAGCCGGATCTAGCTTCCAACGGGTTAAAGCCATCGGTAGTAACGTACCAAGGGTAACAGCAACAATTGTATTAGTCGCCATGACTGTTCCTGCAATCAAGGCTACCCATCTTTCTTGGGGTTTAGCCCAAATTAGAGACAGCAGCATCATAGTTATGCACAAAGCTAAGGCTGTTCCTAAACCCGCTAACAGTTCTTTGCGAAGAATTTTCAGAGTATCTTTGGGTGTGACTTCTCCCACTCCTAAGCCGCGAATAGTGACGGTTAAAGATTGGATGCCGACAGTGCCACCTGTGTTAGAAAAAATGGGCATAATCACAGCGAGGACTGGTACAGCAGCAATTACAGATTGAAAAGGAGCGATCGCACTAGCAGCACCTATATACAATCCCATAATCCCTAACAACCAAGGCAATCGTTTGCAAATTGTTACCAGTGGAGAAGATAAAGCAGATTCATCACCACTTACCCCCGCCAATTTTTGAATATCTTCAGTTGCTTCTTCTTCTAAAATATCAATGACATCATCAATGGTAATAATTCCTACTAATCTATCTTCTCTATCAACTACTGGCATCGCTATTAAGTCATAACGCTGCATAATGCGAGCAACTTCTTCTTGGGAAGTTTCAGTTTTAACTTTAATTACATGATCACTAGCAATATCTTTAATTAAGACTTCGGGAAAAGTAAATAACAACTGTCGCAAGGAAACAACACTTACTAAGGTACGGTTATCATCTGTGACATAAGCATAGTAAATTGTTTCTTTATCTTCGTCTTGCAGGCGGATTTTACTTAAAGCTTCACCCACAGTTAAGCCTTGACGTAACCGAACATATTCCGTTGTCATTACCCTTCCAGCAGTTCCTTCTGGGTAGCCGAGAATGGTTGCTGTAGCCTGTCTTTGTTCTGGGCTTAATTGTTGTAATAGCCGTTTGACTACTCCTGCTGGTAGTTCATCAAACAATTCTGCTCGTTCGTCAGGACTCATCTCTTCCACTAGATGTACAACTTGGACATCATGGAGAGAATTTATGAGTTCTTCTTGTATTTCTGTAGGTAAATATTCAAAAACATCTATAGCCTGAGCCTTGTTGAGGAGACGAAAAGCGATCGCTCTTTGTTTTTCAGGCAACTGTGTGATGTATTCTCCAACATCTACGGGTTGTAAATGGTTTAAATCCAATTTAAGTTGATTCAAGTCAGCAATGTCTAGGGCATTGCGAACATCTTGTGTGAGCATAGTAAATACCTCCTATAGTCTCCCCCACGCTGGGAGACTATCTCGCCAGCTTAGAGGAGGTTGCTACTGCCATCTGGTGGACATCTGTCCATAAAATCTTAAAAACTCAATATTATTGATATTGGATTAAAGCATCGTTGACTTATCATCCTACCCCAGAATGGTTTTCTCGGATAGATTCTTGGTACTAATGCACCTTGTTGGTAGAATTGTACACTAGTATGGATAACACCGCTTTGATTTCTGTTTAATTTAGAGATTTTACTACTGTATTAATCTGTGTCAAGTCAAACAGCCTCTTTACTGACAAACTTTACAAAATCAATATATTTGAATTACAAAAAATAGTTTTTATTTTTAACTTTGAGGCTTTGTCAGCACGATCACTTTTTTGATTTTTAGTTCAGTCTCAACTAACTGCTGATATATCTTTGACCTACATAGGGCTTGCTGAAAAAGTCTTTCCGTTAGGGCTAGGAGTCAGAAGTCAGGAGTCAGGAGGAAGAATTAGAAGGAGATCAGAATATTCTCAAATCTTTTGCAGTATATATAATAATGCAGATTTGCCCAACCTGATATCTCTTAAATAGTTGGGTAAAATGACTTCATGGGCTACTCATAAAGCTCTTAAACATACGGACAACGGGGAGAAACTGACTATTTTGTAGAGAAATTTCAAACCGCTCAATCACCTGATAACCAAATTTTGTGTAGAGAGGCTCTCCAGCCAGCGTTGCAATAATCTCAGCGTCCTTAAATTTAGCAAGTTCAGCCGCCTTTTCAGATGCTTGCATAATCTGAGTTCCAATTCCTCGACGCGCCCATTTTGGATGAACAAAAAATGCACGAATCTTTGCTGAGTCAGTGTCTGGGTTGAGCAGACTGTCCTCTTGATTATTTTTGCCTGAATCACCTCCATAAAGCGTTTTGCGCTGACTCCAACCACCACAACCAACAATCTGGTGATTATTCTCAGCCACAAAGTACGTTTTGTCTTGAATTAGTTGACTATCAACCCCAAAAACTATGCCCAGTGCGCCTTCAATTTGTTCTGAACTGTAGTAGCCTGATTGCAAAACTCTGGCAGACTCTGAGATTAAAGTCGTCAGCGTCGGAATATCTTCTAAGTGAGCTAATCGAATACAAAAATCCATTTATTCTCATCCCTATGCCCAATACCAAAACCCTGTATATTCGCACACAGCACCCCACACACCACACCCTCCACACTTCAACCCTCTGGTAAACTATCAAATAGGTGTTTAACTAGCTCTTTTGTCTTTTCTTCCAGATGTTGCCAATCCACTTCTCCTAACTCATCAATTAAGCTAGTATCAATATCAACATCACAAATCCCTGCACTGTAATTTAAAAAACACACTTGGTAACAAATATCCCACAAATCCACATTTACTTGCTGCTCTTGACGTTGCAAGCGCAGATGGTATCCTGGATGGGGCATAGGCAGATGGGCAATATTTTCTCTGATATCTTCCACCTGTTCGTGTGTTGCAGATTCCATATCTTGCAACAACTGTGTCACCAAGGCTTTTGTTTCATCAGTTGTGTTAGGCGGCCAAATCAGTACATCGTAGTAAGTTCCTTTCCAGGAAGATACATCAAGATGCTTACGAATATTATCGACAACGCGAATAAATGCAGGTTGCATGAGGAGTTCAGCTTGCTGCCATGTAGTGGAGTTTGTTATCTTAGGTGGCATTACTAGTTAACAGAGATACTAAATGAAAAGTAACAATTTGTTGTTTTTATTAAAAAACTGCGTTTTGAGTCTAAATCTTTTCTCAAGATAGCGGATTTCCTCAAAGAAAATTTGGAGATATCTATTACTATCTGGAAAATTAGGTATTAAAACTGGGGAGGGAATATGATAGGCAAACTACTAGACCACCGATACCAAGTCATTCGCATCTTGGCGAAAGGAGGATTTGGTCAAACCTACATTGCCCAAGATACTAGGCGGCCAGGCAATCCGATCTGCGTTGTTAAACACCTCAAATCCGCCAGCACTGACCCCAAAATTTTTGAAACGGCCAAACGTCTCTTCAACAGTGAAGCCGAAACCTTAGAAAAACTGGGTAATCATGACCAAATACCCCGACTGTTGGCTTATTTTGACGAAAATCAAGAATTTTTCTTAGTTCAAGAATATGTTGACGGACATACTCTGAGTGAGGAATTAATTCCCGGACAACCTTGGAATGAAGGCCAAGTTATCCAATTGTTGCTGGAAGTTCTGGGTATTTTAGAATTTGTCCATCAACAAGGTGTCATTCATCGCGACATTAAGCCAGATAATATTATCCGTCGCGCTGCTGATTATAGATTAGTTTTAGTAGACTTTGGGGCAGTTAAACAATTGAGTTGGCCTTGCCCGTCGCAGGCATCGCCCTTAGTGACAGTTGGCGCACAACTCACGGCGACAGTAGCGATTGGTACTCCTGGCTATATGCCTACAGAACAAGGACAAGGCAAACCCCGTCCTAATAGTGATATTTATTCTCTGGGTATCATTGCTATTCAAGCTTTAACGGGAGTACCCGCCAAGCAATTACAAGAAGATCCCAATACTGGTGAAATTCTCTGGCAGCATTTTCTGCCTGTTGACTACCGTTTGGCAGAAATTCTCAGCAAAATGGTACGTTATCACTTTAAAGACCGCTACCAAACCGCTACGGAAGCGCTGCAAGCCTGTAGAGAGTTGATGAATCTTACTTCTGGATATTCCCTATCTTCAGAGGCTCCTAAGCAAGTTAGTTACCAAATCCCTAAGACCCCCTCTTCTCAAGTGTTTTCACAGCACACGGTGGCTGTTGCACCCGCTAATCCAGTGGTTTCTAAGCCTGTTTTGAGAGAGTCTAACAAACCTGATCCATTGCCTTTGGTAATTGGCGTATTATTAGCAGGTGGTGCAGCGGCTTTGGTGACAAATTTATATCCAAATGTGAAAAATTTAACTGCTAATTGGACAGGGAACGATCGCACATTGGAAAACAACTGCTTGGCTGTAGTGGTGGCTAATTCTAATATCCGTTCTGAACCGAGTGCAATTAATTCTGATAATATTTTGAAAACTGTTGGTGATAATAGCCAATTTGATGTCACTGGCAAGCGCACAAAACGGGGTTGGATTGAACTGAAACTCAAGTCCGGACGTTTGGCTTGGGCGCATTCCGATGTTATTACTAATAATGACAATTGGATTTCTTGCTTAAGGGATCAAGGTATTTCTGTGCAAACGGTAGATGATAGTTCTTTAATTACATCTATCCCTGTTCCTAAACCGCAAGTTAAACCTGTACCTATAGCTACTTCTCAGCCAGAAATATCAGAATCTGAAAAAACTCAAGCTGGTAAGGATAAGGATAAAATTGTCGCACAAGCTAGACAGAAGTTTGAGTCTGGAGATTTGCAAGGTGCGATCGCTATACTGAGATCAATACCTGCCAATGCTGCATCAGGAATCAAGGAAACTGTTCAGATTGTTAATCAATGGCAGAATGATTGGGCAAAGGCTGAAGCACTGGCTAATGATATCAATAAAGCTATTGATGATGGTAAATGGGATCAAGTTTTAGCTTATCGAGATAATCCTGAAAAATTACCCAATATTAAATACTGGCAAGATAAATTAGAACCAATGTTTAAACAAGCATCTGAAAATGCGGCTAAACAGGTTCTTCCTCAGGAAGATAAGAATAGTAATGAAAATAAACCGACTTCTACACAAACTCCAGGTGCTACAGACAAGCCAGCTAGCGCTTTGTAAATGCCTGGTAATGGAAACTATCTTCTTCCCATTACCCATCACCAGCCTGACCGTATTAAATCAAGTTCTAGTGTAGTTCATCGTATTCTGCCGTTTCCATGCGTCTGGTTTCCATCCGAGTGGAGGGTAAAAACTCAGCCCGACGGACATTTGCTAATGGTGGTGTGGGGCCATTGTAGGGATGAATTACCTGCACGGTGCGGGTAGGACGATGTTGTTTTGGAGAAAATAGAGATAAGACTCCAGCCACAACAACACCACCACCGATAGTTAGTGTTGCTCCCCCAACTGCCCAAATTATAGGTGATTCCCACCAAGCTTTCTGTTCAGATGGGAGTACAGATGATATTTTTTGTTGATTTTGCTGCTGGGCTAATTGCCACTGCTGCTGGGTGAAATTCTGTACTTGTCCCTGGAGTTGTAGGTTTTGTAACCTCAACTGTTCGTTGTCGGTCTTCAACTTCTCCATAGTCGTATTCAGCTTTTCCATTTCCACACGCTGGTCGGAATTAGGAGCTACTGGTTGTTGATATGGATATGCTGGTTGCCCGTAATTAGGGGGATACTGCACAGGTTGCTGCATTAACTGGGGCTGTACAAATGATGGCATTTGCGGTGTAGCAGCAAAGTTAGATTGTTGTATAGGAGTATTTGTTCCTTTTAGCAGGAGGAGAGCCGCCAGACCAGCTACAGCAACTCCGCCGATAAATGCCATACTTTCACTCATTGCTTTTATCCCTCAACTACGACGGCAGCGTAACTAGATTTTGACTGACTTACTCTCACACTCATATTGCTTGCCTACTTCAATTCACAATAAGACTCAAACTATAAGCAAATATATCAGGTAGTTTTTTTACCTTAGTATGTGCTGTTAATATTCAAGACCATATCAGTCAAATTGTCCACTAATGGATGGTAAAAAAACTACCCTGTTATACTTTTTAATCTAATTTTCCCAAATCATCAAGAGGTAGTTGTGATTGCGGTCTTCAGATTTTGGCAAAATTGAGCGATCGCATCTAGTCCTTGTTCTGGTGTTCCTTCTGCTAAACGTTTGACTACAGCACTACCCACAATTGCTGCATCTGCGCCCCATTCTCGGACTTGATGCGCTTGTTCAATGTCAGAAATACCAAAGCCCACGCCGATGGGTTTATCTGTCACAGAGCGAATTTGTGTGAGTAAATCGGAAACTCGGCTTTCCATTTGCGATCGCATTCCTGTGACACCAGTCACACTCACCAAATAGATAAATCCTTGGGAAGCACGGGCGATCGCTTCTATCCTCTCAGTAGAGCTAGTAGGAGCTACCAACAGAGTTAAATCAATCTCCATCTCACTCGCTGGTTTTAATAACCCTGCTGCCTCTTCCAAAGGTAAATCAGGAACTACCAAACCTGCTACACCAGCAGCCTTAATTTGCTGAAGAAACTTATCAATTCCCCGGTGTAAAATCGGGTTGTAATACGTAAATAAAATAATTGGTGCTTTTAAACTAGGAGTAGTTGCTTGCAACATTGCCAGCACCTGATCCAAAGTAGTACCCCTTGCCAACGCACGGGTAGCAGCTGCTTGAATCACAGGGCCATCAGCCAAAGGATCAGAATAAGGAACACCCAACTCAATTATGTCGGCTCCAGAGCGATCTAAAACTTGTAAAGCCTTAGCTGTCGTTTCCAAATCAGGATCACCGGCAGTAATAAACGGAATCAGAGCGCACTCTTGATTCCGTCTTAAAGTTTCAAAACAACGAGAAATTGCAGTCATTAGTCAGAAGAGAGGAATAGGAAACTGGGAACATATTCTCCCCATCTTCTGATCTTTTCCGTCACCTGTCACCTAATTCCCTGATTCAATTTCAGCTTGTATTTTTGCTAATTCTTCAGGAGTGAGTTCATCTAGTCGCTTTTGTAAGAATGCCTTTTCATACTCTTCCCGTTGTTGATGGTAGGTCATTTTTTTGCTACCTGCTCGGAAAAGATATGTGGACAACCAGCCCAACAACCCAAAAACCAGTAAAACTTGACTCCAAATTCCAGCTTTTTGTCCATCTAACCCGACTAGCTGTAATCCTGCATAGGCCAAGCCACCAGCCACAAAAATCCCCAAAGCAATTCCGATTGCATCAATGCGTCGCATGAGAGTTATGACCTACCAATCAAGTTAAACAATTTGTCTGCGCCGGGGTCGAAAATTCGCAATGGGCGAAAGCAGCAACAAACCCGGAAAGAAGAAGAACACTAAAAAGTACATGAACACACGTTCAACAGAACTAGCCGTATACCACCGTAGCTTTAGATAAAGCATTACAGCCATTGGGATTACCAGAAGATAAGCTCCGGCCAAAATTAGATATAGTAGCGCTACAACCATAATTCTTTATCGGATTTGAGAAGACTATTCGGTGCATCTATCCCCATAATATGCTGAATGGTCGGACTCAGGGAAGTATCACTCATCAGTTTTGTCGGGAAAGCAAATAAATTAATTTTGTCTGACTTGCAATAATTTGAAAAAAAGTTTATATTGTGTTATGGTAATATTTCGCCATTAAACGCGGTTGTGCAACCAAGTTAAACAAGGTCATCACCTAAAAAGTGTGATTTTGAGGCTAAATTGAAAAAAAGTAGTATTTGAAAAAAATTTTGAAAACTACTTGCACAAAATACGCAATTAATGATGAAATAGATGAGGAGGTTTTTTGAGCCTCTAAACATCAAAAACCCTTGGGGGTGTGGCGGAATGGTAGACGCTACGGACTTAGAAAACTGAGCCTTGATAGAGAAATCTTTCAAGTGGAAGCTCTCAAATTCAGGGAAACCTAAATCTGTTTACAGATATGGCAATCCTGAGCCAAGCCCAGAAATTTTAGGATTAAGATTTTAATTTGGTTTTCAATTTGAAATCAGAAATTCAAAATTCAGGGAAGGTGCAGAGACTCGACGGGAGCTACCCTAACGTAAAGCCGAGGGTAAAGGGAGAGTCCAATTCTTAAAGCCTGAAGTTGTGCAAGCAACAAGGCAACAGTGAAAGCTGTGGAAGAATGAAAATCCGTTGACCTTAAACGGTCGTGGGGGTTCAAGTCCCCCCACCCCCATTTAAATAATTTGTAATTTTGAGTTTACCGATAACTTTACCATTATGGTGAGTTTATGTTTCTAATAAAGGTGGCAAACTTATGATTCCAAACCAACTTCTTTTAGTGTTACTTTAAGAGCAAATCTACTGACTGTCGCACTACTAAAAAAGGGTGTAGAAGGCAATCGTTTACTTGTTTTCCTTTTAGACAATATGCTCCCTAAACTCGTTGTGCAGTGTTTGAAGAGCGATTTGTAGGTATTTCGAGTGTATCCACCCAACATATCCTCCATAGACACATTTTCCTGAACGATCAGTAATAAAAACATGATCAACACCTGCATAATTTTTCCAGGTGTGAATGGTTACGCCATTTTTGAAACCGATATGAGGATGAGACTGAGAAAAATCTGTTTTGTTCGCATCAGTTATGCCCTGTACTCTTTGCAATTGATTGATAAGCTGCATAACTGTAGGTTTACTCGCATCCCTTGCAACGTTTACCTCTATGGACGCAATTATATTTTCCTTTCCCCCTATAATGTACGCACCCCGTTTTGAATACGAACCAGCGATCGCTCCATCTACATAAACCTCAAATGTTCCTAGCCACTCACACTTTCCACCCACCAACCTCAAGGGATCATCTTTGATAGAGTTTGTGTTAACAACAAGTGTGATGATATTAATACCCTCACAAAGGGATGGAGTGATATCAATGCTTGCTCCTGCTTTGAGCGCAAAATGCCGATCATTTACATTGATATGTCCTGTATCGCGTACCTCAATTAAACGTACTTGTACAAAACTTATATCGCTTATTGAGATAGTATTGGTTGCCATATTGCACACCTTAAAAGAGTTCGTTCTAGAGTATTTTCTGCTGGTGTTTTGATTGGGTTTCCTTAGCAATCTTGGATAGTTCACAGTCGCTTAATTCGCAAGGCGTTCGTCGAGGGAAGCCAAGGCAGCACCGGCAATTTCTGCTAAGATGCTAATGAGACGATAAAGTGCGATCGCACTAATTACTAAAGCAGTGGAAAAATGATGCTGTAAAAGCGTCAGTGCTGTAGCTTCAAAAACCCCTAACCCACCAGGGGAACCAGGTACAACTAAGCCTAAAACCCAAGCAAAACTAAAAGCAGCAAGCAATAAAGGAATTTGGCTCAAGTTTAATGAACTTAGAGCAAAGATAGTTAATATAAAACCAGTACCACGCAGCCCCAAAAAAACCAACTCTCCTAATAATGGTTTGAGAGGATAGCGTTCAATAATTAAACTACTAATAGGTTGATTTTCAGATTCAGATTTTTTGTTCTTTAGTTGGTACAAAAAGCGAATTGCTGGGTTCAGAAACCGAGGATGAACTGCACCCAGTACCACAGCTAAACCCACCAATTGGAGAATTTGCACGCCAGTATTAGTATTACTGACAGCTAATTGACTACCGAATAATAAAATAATAATTAAAGCTGCTGCAAGCATCAGTAACGGTTCTAGCAAAACGCTTAAAGTCGCCGCACCAGTAGAGACATTAGCATTTTTAGCCGCTAAAATTCGTCCGTAGTAATGCCAAACATTACCAGGTAAATACTTAGCAATGTTAGTTTTTAAATAAACTTGGATAAATGGAAAAGTTGGTACAGCTTGATTTAACTCTTTCAACACCCAAGTCCATATCCAACCAGCCCACGTATGTGCAAGTAAAGTTACACCTGTAGCAATTGCTAAAATTGCCCATCCCGCTGCATCAATACGGATAGAAGTTACTTCTATCCAATTATCCTTCAACGCTTTTCCTAAAAAAAACAGCGTTCCTCCCAAAATGAACCAGCGTAAAATCTTTTTCATTATTTGTGTAATTTCATCATTAAATTGCCCAAAATAATTATATTAAATAATCTCTCTCTCTAGTTAGAGAAAAACAAAATTGTCTCAGCCGTAAAATGTGACCTAAGCTAGAGGTTGAGACTATTTATAAATAATTAAACTTGATGGAGTTTGTTCACATGAACAAATCAACCTCAATCTGAATAAATGTTTGACAAATGAATTAATGTGTTCTCATCTATTAAGGAGGGATAAATGAATAAATTGATAATTTTTTTAAAGAAACTGCAAATACGCCAGATTGTAACTATCTTTTTGTCAGGAATATTATTGATATTTAGCACAGCTTGTAGTGGAGTAGATGCTCAAGGGACAAATCCCAAAAATACTCCTGTGCAGGCTGGTGGAGCAAATAATCCTTATAAAAATGGTGGCGATAAATATACCAATTCAAATTCACGAATGTCTACTGAATCAAGAAAGCAAAAAGGTGATCAAGCTAGTCTGCCGTTAAATTCACAAATATTATTAGTTGCCAATAAAGAATCAGAACTTCTTTACCCTGGCGCAGAAACACCTTTAGGAAGAATTAAAAAAGAAGCAGAATTACCAATTATCACAGAAGAAGAATTTAAACATCCTGAACCAGGTGGATTAATTCAGCGTGAACCAGATTTGGGAACTCGCATTCAAGACAGAATGGAAACTGTAACAGAGTCAGTTGAAAAAGCTTCAGGATTTTTGAAAGAAAAATCAGATGAAGCAAATGCTAGACCTGAATTACAAAAAAATCCAGCCGTAGGCAAATAGAATTTTATTTCTTACGTCAGTCAATAAACTACCAAGAGGAAAATATGAACAGAGTAATTAATTGGTTACAAAATCTGCGTCCCTTTAAAGTTTTAACAATATTTTTGGCAGGGGCTTTACTTCTTTTGACACAAGCTTGTAATCGTCCCACCATAGCCGGACAACCACCCCAACCTGCTGGACAACCGCCAAATGTGCAAAGATATGATCCCACAAAAGATTATCCTATCTCTAGATATCAAGGGGGGATGAACAATTTTAGTGATGTAGATCCCAGAGCGAGAGATGCAGAAAAAGCAGCCAGAATTAGAGCCGATGAGTTAATAGAAAATGCTCAGAGAAACATTGAAAATAAAGGAATTGATAGTAAGGAACAATATGTACGTAATTATCGTCAAGGCACACCTCTAGGTGAAAGGGTAAAAAACTTAGGTGAAGATGTAGGAGGTTCTGCTGAAGAATTGCGGGAAGGCGTTACTAAAGGAACAAAGCGAGGATTTGAAAACGTTCAGGAAAATGTCGGTAATGCTGCCAAAGATTTGACCAAAAATGTGCAACGTGGAACTGAAGATGTTGGGAAAAATATTCAACGCCGAGCCGAGGATACAGGAGAAGCAATCAACAGAACTGTGAGAGAGGCTGATTAAAATTAATTTCATGTTTAAAAGGTGGGCATTGCCCACCTTTTTTCTTTTGGATATTGCTACTTAAAAGTGAATATTGATGTAAAACATGAGTTAAGTTTGAGAATACCAATTTTGTAGCGCCATGCGTTGAATTTCTCTCCAAGGAATATTATATTTTCGTGCTAAGTCTGCACAATCTTCATATTCTGGCTGTACATTAGTAATTACTTTTTCTGCGGCTGATCCTTTCCAAGCAACTTTAACACCAACTTTGCCATAAAGAGGGATTTCTACTTGTTGAATTTCCCGTCGTAAAATAGTGCGTTGTCCAGTAGTGCGACGAATTCCTAAAGTAGTGGTTTCGCGGAATAAAATCTCTTCACAAGTGACTAAATGTTCTGGATGACAAATTACAGTTAATAAAATACCTGGACGGGATTTTTTCATGCCTATGGGTTGGGTAAAAACATCCACCGCACCAGCAGCAAATAAAGCCTCAAAGATATAGCCGATAGCTTGGGGATTTAAGTCATCAATTTGGGTTTCTAGGACAGAAATGGTTTCTAAATAGGGGCTAGTATCGGCAAAATCAGGAATATTTGTCTGTAAATTTGCACTTTCACCGAGCCAGAGCCGTAGTATATTGGGGATGGGTAAGTCGAGAGAACCTGCTCCTAGTCCCACTTGTGTGATTGTGATTGGGGGGGGTGAACCAAAGTTTCTGGCTAAAGTAGTAGCGATCGCTGCCCCTGTCGGTGTTACCAGTTCTTTTTCAATACCATTACCATAAACTGGACAACTCCGCATTTCCCACAGCTTCAATACTGCGGGGACTGGCACTGCCATTTGACCATGTGCAGCGCGAACAGTTCCCCCACCAGTCGGAAACGCTGAACAATAGATCAGAGGTAATCCTTCTTCATTGCTGTCAATACCTAACCAATCCAACCCCAAGCAAGTACCGACAATATCCACAATCGCGTCTACCGCGCCTACTTCGTGAAAATGAACTTTTTCCGGTTCAATACCATGTACTGCCCCTTCTGCCACTGCTAACTGGCGAAATACAGCTAAACTCCAAGCTTCTGCCTGTGATGGCAACTTAGCTTTGAGAATCATTTCCTCTATTTCTGGTAGGTGACGGCCATGATGGTGAGAGTGTTCATGGTGATGATGGTGATGGTGTACTAAATCGACGTGGATTTTAGTTGCTTGCTGAGTTTGCCGATGAACAAGTTCTGCCCGTAATTGGTATTCTTGCTCAATTCCCAAACAATTGAGTTTTTCTACTAAATACTCTAAGGGAACACCCAGACTTACCAAAGAACCCAGGCACATATCACCGGAAATTCCCGCTGGACATTGAAGATAAGCAATTTTATTCATAAATTATCAATTGGTAATTGGTGATTGGTAATACTATTCACATTACCTTTAACCCATAACCTGTAACCTGTCACCCCTTAACGGTTCATCAGTTACTGATAGGGGAAAGGGAGCCATTAACCATTACCTATTACCCGTTACCCAGTGAGCATCTTTTATGGCAAGAACTTTTTCAATTCATCCTGATAATCCTCAAAACCGTCGAATAGATGAGATAAAGTTAGCGCTCTCTAGCGGCGCTATCATGCTCTACCCTACTGATACAGTTTATGCAATTGGTTGTGATTTGAATGCCAAGTCGGCGGTGGAAAGAGTGCGGCAAATCAAGCAGTTGGCAAATGATAAACCACTGACATTTCTATGTCCCTCGCTTTCTAATGTGGCGACTTATGCCTTCGTAAGTGATACAGCCTATCGGATGATGAAGCGATTGATACCAGGACCTTACACGTTTTTGCTACCTGCTACCAAGTTAGTGCCGCGACTGGTGCAAAGTCCCAAGCGGAAAACGACAGGAATTCGAGTACCAGATCACACCGTGTGTTTGTCATTGCTAGAAGCGTTAGGAAATCCAATTATTTCCACTTCGGCACATTTACCACCAAACGACATAGATGATGAAATAGTAGGAATAGATCCAGAATCTATTTTGTCTAGGGTTGAGCTATTTGACCGTTTGGATAACTTGGTGGACATAATTATAGACACAGGTGAAGAACCTACTTCTCTAGTGTCTACCATTTTAGACTTGACGGAAGAAGAACCAGTAATTACACGGAGGGGGTTAGGTTGGGAAGCAGCAGCAGCTTGGGTATAATAATTAATCCTTACAGATGCGACTTTCTGTTTCGGAAATTGTGATAAACATACTCCAGTTTTAAAATTGTCATACTCACATACGCTGGGATCGCGGAAAACGGGATGGCGGCAAATCTTGGTATTACCAGGTTTTGGATTTGTTTTAGCGCCCTCTCACAACCGATGTCTCAACTTTGATATAGTTGCTGATAAAAAAAGCGACACACTTGACAAGCCCTTAACTTTTGAAATTTACAGCAGTCTTATGTGTGAACAGTATAGACGGCGAGTCTTGATGGATAAATGCCAGCAAGATTTTCCTGTTATGACTGGCCTTAAGTACTGTGTCTGCGTTTTAGTTAAGGTGCAATACCAATTCCAGGAAAAGTCATGAAAGCTAACCTCGTCAATCTGCCAAATTCTACACCTGCTTTTGATAACGATGTTTCGACCGAAGACTTATCAGAGAGTAAATCTGATAGTTTAGTACAACTGCTCTGTCAGGAAATGCAGTCTCAGGTAAAAGCTTCTGTTGGATGTGTACAATCTGTAACAAAGCGTATAGCTAAAGAAGTAGAACGCATTTGTGATAAAAGCTCCCGCATTCAAACTTCTGGCCAAATCAGGTCTTGGCAGATTACTTTAGCAAGACACCGATTACAAAAGTGCCTGCGTTACTATCAATTGGGTTCAAAACAAGGAAGAGTGGAATTACATAGCAGTTTAGGTGCTATTGTTTATCGCCACGTTACGATCGCTGGTTCAGAGTTGGGTTTTGAAGCTCGTTACAATTTGATTGAAGATTTTCTCCAAGCTTTTTATATTGAAGCGATTAAGGCTTTTAGAAGAGAAAACGAGTTACCGGAAGATTACACACCGCGTACTCAGCTACAATTGGCTGAGTATATGGCGTTTACAGAGCAGTATGCTAAACGCCGCATTAATTTACCTGGTGGTGCTAATCAACAGTTGATTGTGTTACGCGCTCAAGGTTTTGCTCGTCGTCAACCCCAGGAAACGACTGTAGATATTGAGATGGCTGTTGATTCGGCTAAGACTGAAGAAGCAGAATCTTATCAACGCAATTTGGCGGTGCAGCAGATTAGGTCACAAATGGTTGCTAAAGCGACATTTGATCCTTCTGAGGAGTCGGAACGCGATCGCGTGATTACGGAATTGATGAAATATCTAGAGTCCCAAGGTCAAGCTGATTGCATGGATTATCTCTCTCTGAAACTCCAAGACCTCTCAGCCCCCGAAATTGACCAAATTCTCGGACTTACTAGCCGTCAGCGCGATTATTTGCAACAACGCTTTAAATATCATGTTGAGAAGTTTGCTAAACAACACCACTGGCAATTGGTACATCAATGGCTAGGTGCTGGTTTAGAACATAAGTTGGGTTTATCGTCCCAGCAGTGGGATACTTTTTGGAATCAACTTACAGAACAGCAACAACAAATCTTTAATTTAAAAACTGCTCATGAAAATGATCAAGCGATCGCAAAAGCTGTCCAATGTACCCCCAAACAGCTACAAAAGCGCTGGACTCAAATGTTAGAACTAGCATGGGCTATCCGCAATGGTCATGCTGAAGTTAAAACCGGCTGAACCCAAGCTGAAATTCCTAAATTTATCTGAATCCCTGATCCACCTTATACACCTGTTCTTACAAAACAAATATCTCCTCTATTTCTCCCCCAGTCACGGGAGAATTAGAGAATAAGGTAGGAAGTAACAATTTTAGATTTTAAATTTGCATAAATACATTTGTTTTGAAGTACAAAAGTACCATATTATTTTTACCCTTTCTGAGAAAAAATCAAAAATTTATACTCAACTAATTACCCTTTGTTACTGCTTTCATGGAATCCTAGAATAAGCAGGACTTTTAGCAGAGGGTTTGAGTATGACTATGACTCAAGGTGGAAAAGCAAATAAAGCTGGGAAAATTTTAGAAAGAACTGTAGAAGGGACTTTAGCCGGTCATGGATATATAGAAGTAAGTCATCAAAAACAAAAACAACGCCACGAATTACTGTTAAATAGTACAAGTTCACCTAAAAGATATGCAAGGCAAGTTTATATAGGGTTAGGAATTTATAGTACTAACATATATGTCGATTTTTATATAATTGGTTCAGTTGCAAATTCTTCCGGTTTAATTATTGAATGTAAATGGCAGAATAGTAGTGGTTCAGTTGATGAAAAGCTTCCTTATGTAAACTTGAATATACAGAACTCTTATCCAGTCCCTGCTATTGTTTTAATAGATGGCGGAGGTATGAAGCCAGGAGCAATTAACTGGTTAACAACACAAGTTAATACCAATAAAAATTTACTAGGTGTTTATGATTTGAGTTCATTTATTGCCTGGTCTAACACTAATCTTTAATAAGAAGTTACTAAAATTTCAGTAATTTTCCCACGTTTTTGAGCATTGGAATTAATTGATCTGGCTGCTGATATAGTACGAATATTGAAATTTCTATAAAGATCACGAATAAATTTGCAGTCTGAATTAGATAGCATAACTCTAACGCCACATTTAGATAATTTTACAAATATATCCTTTAATTCAACTTGCTGATTTTGGGAAAAAGAATAGCGACTATAACTAGTAAAACTGCTGGTGTCACTTATAGGATAATAAGGAGGATCAAAGAACACAAAATCATCACTACTTTTTGCATAATTTAACACTTGAGTAAAATCTGCTTGTTGGATATCAGCCATAGAAAGCGCTTTAGAGGCGACTCTCAGCAAATCTTCTTGACAAATACCAGGGTTTTTATATTTCCCTAAAGGCACATTAAACTTATTTTGAGAATTAACTCGATACAGACCATTAAAACAAGTTTTATTCAAATAAATAAACCGAGCAGCTTTTTCTAAATCTGTGCCTTCAGGATAGGCTCTTACATCATAATAATAATCTCTATCATGTCGTTCTTTATGTTTTTGTAACAGTTCAATTAATTCTTCAATATTATCTCTAACACAGCGATAAGTGATAATTAATTCGGCATTAATATCAGTTAAAACTGCCTTTGGTGGTTGCAGATGAAAAAAAACAGCCCCTCCACCTAAAAAGGGTTCATAGTAAGTCTTGTAATGCTGGGGAAAATAATCTTTATATTGCGGAATCAACCGATTTTTACCCCCAGCCCACTTTAAAAAGGGACGTGGGAAAGTTGCTTTGGGAATTTGACTTACCATTTACTTAATGATTAAACTAAAACTCGGCTCCTAATCAAAGCCAATATAACTAACGAATTATATTTTATATGAATTGAGCTATTTTCAGCATCATAGATTACAATTAGACTAAATAAGCACCTGAAAACAAACTTACATTTTATAACAAGGCAGTCTATATTCAAATGTTTGACGGATTTTGGGATAACGTCTTTCGCTACCCTCGGTACTTGATCACTATCGTCTTAGGTATTTTTCTGAATACCTTTGAGCCATTAATGCCATTGTTGAAACGCCCAATCACCTTAATTTCTCTTTTGGGCTTGTTTATAGGGAGTCTGTTTTTCCTAACGCTGACTCTCCGGGCTATGCTGGGCTTAGGTACAACCTAGCGTTATCCCCCCCTAATTTGCATCTATTCATGTCGTACAACCTCTGTGAGAAGGCGGAATTTTTATGGCTACAAATCGCCGCGTTTCCCGCGTTGCTGAATTAATTAAACGGGAAGTTAGCCAAATGCTACTCAACGGTATTAAGGATGACCGTGTGGGTACAGGTATGGTAAGTGTTACCGATGTGGATGTTTCCGGTGACTTGCAACACGCCAAAATCTTCGTCAGTATTTATGGGACAGAGGAAGCTAAGGCAGAAACTATGGCAGGTTTAAAGTCAGCGACTGGTTATGTTCGCAGTGAGTTGGGTGCTAGAGTCAGGCTACGTCGCACGCCAGAAGTTATATTTGTCGAAGATGATTCTCTCGAACGAGGTACTAAATTGCTGAGTTTATTGAACCAACTCAAGCAAGATCGTCCACCAGAAGGAACTGACGCTGATAACCAGGAATTGACTGATGAGTAACAAGCGCTAAGTAACAAATAGTACCAAATAATTAAGGAAACACCAAAAAATAAATTATTCAAAAATTGTAGTTTTTTATTTGGATGTTCCTTGAACAAATCAGAACCTGGCTAAAGTCCAGGTTTTTGGCGTTTGAGGTCAGTTTACAGAACTTATGTTTATCAAACCAGGAGTCATTAGGACTGACGCAAGTGTCACATTTAATATCTTTTACAGGTGCGTCAGACCTATAAATTGCTTATTATCAACAGATTTACGATATCTGACGCACCCTACAAAGCTGTTTAAGAAAACATAGCTTTCCAGATTAAAAAATTGTTAACAGATAGGTTGCTGCAAAACTTAGTAGTGTAACTTAACTATTGGAATTTGCAACAGTTTATACTTCATTTTTGCTTATGGGTAATTTATTTTTCCTAGAAAAAATCATTACAGCACGGCTAGAAAGAGTTTGCGCTGGGCATTAATCATACTAGTAAGATTTTATACTATGGAAGTTATTTCTAACTGCTAAATTGTAGCTATAGGCATATAGATATTAAAGTGTTAAACCTGTTGAATAGTAGTCACACCGAATTCTCAGTCAGTTTAGTTAATCTCATTGGGATTCATAATATAAAGCGGAGTAAATATTAATGTTAGGATTCATTGACAAACTTAACATTTCTTTAGATAATTTATAGGTCTGTAGCGTCAAAATGATAATAGTTCCGTATAGCAAACTACAAAACCTAGCCACAGGTCTAATTATTGCCATTTTTGTTCCTGATTAAGATTGGGAACACTATCTAATTGTAAATTTGTGAGTAAAAACAATGAGTGTGAATACGGTGCCTTCTATCAATTACTACTCTCTAGATGTAATTCAGGACGAAGCACGCCAACTGGTACAAAGAGGAATGTTGAGCCGTCAGCAACCAATATATACGCTCTGCCAATACATCCCAGCGAGAGAGTGGGTTTGTGTTGAATGTGAGTTAGAGAAATGTGACTTTTTATTGCGCGATCGCATTGGTGATTTGATTGGTCGTGAAGAATGGGATAACGACTAATCAATCTTGAGTTGATGATTTTGGTCAGGCTAGACAGTCTTAATGGGTTTTCATCCAGTTAAGCGATTGCTTCCCTTTGGGTTTCGTAATTGCGCCCAAAGGGATTGGGTGTTAGTTTTTTATTCTAGATTTACGCAATATCTAAAAGTCGATCAATCTAAATAATTAGTCATTGTTTTATTTATACTTGTCCAGATTTCAGAAATCTGGGCAAGTATTTTTTAGCTTACTTGTTCTAAGTACTGGTTAATATCCTCAATCATGCGAGTGAGTTCAGTTTCTGTAGTTACACGAATGTTGATATTGCGAATAGTCAGCAAAACTTTGGCTGCAAAGGGTGTAGGCCAAATATTGGGGTTACAAAAAACTTCTAAAAAGACTTCACCAGTATAGCGATACTCTAGGGAAGGTTGGGGCTTAACTTTACCACCACCTGGGGTGGGTTTAGCAGCAACAGCTTTCAGACTCACCATTAATTCAGCTATTGCTGCTTTTAATTCTTGTGCTGCTTGGGCTGAAAAACTAAAGGAAACGGAACCTTGACCCAGGTTCAATGTCAGAGGGGTAGAAGACATAGCGCTTTGTGATGACAACTTCTTGGTAATTACTTATCTTACCGGATGGGGTAGTGCGGAGATGGTAAAAAAAATAATTTTCCGTTTAATTCAAAAAGCAGATCCTAAAACTGAAAATGATTTTTACTATTAATGATAATTATAGTCTATTGGCAGTCACCATAATACATAAATATATAGATATGTTAGCTAATTTTTATTTAAAATAAATCTCAATAAAATTGTCTAAAAATTAGAGTTAGTCAAGAGACTTATTCCTTACAGTATAGGACTTTGATAAATTTTATTTGTGTTAATTGGTGCGTTAGGTTTTACAGTAGAAGTCATAGAACTTGAGATTATAAATTTATGACTTACGATCACCGCGCTGAAGTAAGAAAAGTTTTAATAATTACTCTACTCCTCAATTTGTTTGTGATGGGATTGAAAGCATTTGTAGGGTACTCAACAGGTTCTCTCAGTCTGTTGGCTGATGCATTACATAGTGTGACGGATAGTGCTAACAATGTTTTAGGATTGTTTGCGAGTCATTTTTCTTCCCCATATCCAGACAGAGAACATCCCTATGGACATCATAAATTTGAAGCAGTGGGAGCTTTAGGAATAGCAGCTTTTTTAGGAATAGCCTGTTTTGAAATTCTCCAAGGAGCGGTGGAGAGAATTCTCAAAGGTGGTGAGCCGGTGAAAGTATCAACATCGGAATTGTGGATATTGCTGGTTGTGTTGGGGGTAAATATTTTTGTGGCGTTTTATGAACGTAATGTTGGTAAGAGGGTGGGTAGTTCAATTTTAATTGCTGATGCTACTCATACAATGAGTGATGTTTGGGTGACTATCTCAGTAATTGGTGGTTTGATTGGTATTTGGTGGCTTGATTTTCAATGGTTAGATGTGGTGTTAGCTTTTCCAGTGGCTTTGTTGGTATTTTGGAGTGGTTGGTCAGTTTTAAAAGAAAATTTACCTTCGTTAGTAGATGAGATGGCGATCGCACCTGAAGCAATTCATGCGATCGCACTTTCTGTTTCTGGAGTGATAAATTGCCATGATATTGCTTCTCGTGGTATTCTCGGTCGTCAAGTCTTTATAGAAATGCATTTAATAGTAGATGCACCAGATGTAGAAACTGCTCACCGGATTACCGAAGAAGTAGAAAGCCAACTAGAACAACGCTTTAGTCCAGTCAGGATTTTAATTCACGTTGAACCACCAGCATACAAATCTGAAAATATTAGCTTTGAACCGATAGCAAAACAGATCGATTCTCAAGGTTAATTGTAAGAAAATGTGACTAATTTGGCGATAATTTCCACTAATTCATCTGGTTCGACAGGTTTAGCTACATGAGTCTGAAAGCCAGCTTGTAAGGCGCAAATTCGATCCTCACTATCTGCATAAGCAGTTAAAGCTACAGCCGGAATTCTTCCACCTTCATTTGCTTTGAGCGATCGCACTTGGCGGATTAAAGCATAGCCATCTTCATCAGGCATAGCAATATCACAGATCAAAGCATCAGGTTTAAACTTGGTTAGCATTTCTAAAGCTGCTGCTGCTGAAGAAACCGCTGTAACAACTGCTCCATCTGCTTCTAAGACGGTAGCAACGTAAAAGCGACTATCTTCATCATCATCAACTACGAGAATGCGTAAGCGAGCAAGAGGGAGATTGGCTGGCATAACATCTCTATTAGTGTTAGAAATTAGCAAGAAGAATCCTCAATCAGAGCTTTTTGTCCTATCCTCATTCACCACACCAGAAATAATTCTACTGTGAGAAAGGTAATTTTTTACTGTTGATTAATTTGGTTTATCTAATAGTAAAATCGAGCATTATGAATAATCTACTGGAAAATTGGGCAAATATTTATTATTTTGAATTATTATTTTATTACTTTTCTCTATAAAATAGAAGTACAACCATTCACTTAACTTTACAAAAATACACTTTTTGTATAATAGTTAAAATTAGGCTTTTAGGCTAAAATTTAGAAATTTTTCCAGAACTTCTAACTGATTTTCATAGATATTCACAGTCTATTTTAGAACCAATGATTAAATCTGTCTATAAAATAGTAAGAGTAGAGAAACGAACATCTATTGATAGATAATCATCACTTTATATATTTAGCAGTTGAGTAGAATATCCCGGAAGTGATCACAGTAAAGTTGTAACTTTCAAGCAAGATACTTACCCTCATTAAGGACTTACAAATGTAAGAATTCAGGAGTCAGGAGTCAGGAGAAAGAAGAAGAATATTTTTCTTTTCTGTTAAGAGTTCCCGGCTATATCAAACATTCTGTATCCTGAATCCTTACTTACAAATAAAAAATCTCCAATTTGTAGGTCGGGTGAGGATAAGTACCTGGACAGAATTAATTACACAATGTCATTGCGAATGGAACGAAGTGGAATGACGCAATCGCAGGGGCTGGGATTGCTGATGCCTCCGGCACGCTACGCGAACGCTTCGCTCGCAATGACTGTAAATATTTTTGTCCAATTACTTAGTAGTCCGTAACCCCCGATAAACTTAAGGAATAATGGTGGTTGGCTGCGTTTAAGCGTGGAGTAAACCATCCTACAATTTTTAGGTAATTTATTGTTTGGTATTCCTGTAGACAAATTAAATTTCCTCTAATAAAACTCAAAAAATAATTCGTGATCATAACTCAGAAATTGAAATTATCAATTATGAATATTAACAATACTAGTAATGATGTCAAAATTGATTTAACAAGCTGTGAAAAAGAAGCGATACATACACCTGGATTGATTCAGCCTCATGGAGTTATTTTATCTTTTAAAAAACCAGAATTAACTATTTTACAAATTAGCGATAATACATTTAATATTCTGGGAATACAGCCAGATAAATTGTTGAATCAAAATTTGAATCAACTACTTGAACCTGAGCAAATTAATTTATTATTAGATTCCTTAGAGCAGGAAAACTTGGAATTTGGTAATCCCCTGGAATTTAATATCAGAGTGAATCAAAAAAATGTATATTTTGATGGAATTGTTCATCGCTACCAAGAAAATTTTATTTTAGAATTAGAGCCTACTTTATCAGAAAAGAGTAATAAATTTTTTAAATTTTATCCCTTAATAAAGTTGGCTATATCCAAGCTACGAGGAGCAGCTACCGTTACTCAATTAAGCCGAGTTATTGCTCAGGAAATCAAAAGAATTACTGACTTTGATCGAGTAATGGTTTATAAATTTGATGATAATTGGAATGGTGTAGTAATTACTGAAGAAAAATCAGAAAACCTCACATCTTATTTAGGTTTACATTACCCAGCTTCTGATATTCCCCCACAAGCTAGACAACTCTACATTCAAAACTGGCTCAGACTTATACCAGATATTAATTATCAACCTGCGGTAATTATACCTACAAATAACCCATTAAATCAACAACCTTTAGATTTAAGTAATGCAGTACTCAGAAGTGTTTCACCGCTACATATTGAATATTTGCAAAATATGGGTGTGATAGCATCAATGTCAATTTCTATTATCAAAAATAAAAAATTGTGGGGACTGATTGCTTGTCATCATCAATCACCTAAATACTTACCCTATGAAATTCGCCATGTATGTGAATTTTTAGGACAAATGACATCTTTAGAATTGGGTGCTAAAGAAGATAGTGAAGATACTGGATATAAATTGCAGTTAAAATCTATCCAATCTAAATTAGTAGAATATATGTCAGCAGAAAAAAAATTTATTCAAGGTTTAATTAACCATCAACCCAATTTACTTAATCTTGTAGATGCTGAAGGAGCAGCAGTCTATTTTGATGGTGAATATATTACTGTTGGTAAAACTCCTGAAATACAAGAAATTCATAATTTAGTGACATGGATTACTAAAAATTTGCATGACGAAATTTTTTACACTGATGGACTATCACAAGTTTATCCAGCAGCAGAAAAATTTGGAAATATCGCTAGTGGTTTAATGGTAATTTCTATTGACAAAAGCCAGAAAAATTATGTTCTGTGGTTTCGTCCAGAAGTTTTGCAAACTGTAAATTGGGGAGGCAATCCCAATAAAGCTGTAGAAGTAACAGTAAATGGGGATTTGCGCTTATCACCCCGTAAATCTTTTGATTTATGGAAAGAAACAGTACAGTTAAAGTCGCTTCCTTGGCAATCCTGTGAAGTGAATGCAGCGCTGGAGTTGAGAAATGCTATTATCAGTGTGATATTGCGAAAAGTAGATGAGCTTGCACAGATAAATATAGAATTGGAGCGCAGCAATAGTGAATTAGATGCTTTTGCGTATATTGCATCCCATGATTTAAAAGAACCACTGCGCGGGATTCATAATTATTCTAATTTTTTGATAGAAGATTATGGTAACACCCTGGATGAAGAGGGTAAGACTAAATTAAAAACCTTAGTGCGCTTGACTCAGCGTATGGAAGATTTAATTGATTCATTACTGCATTTTTCTCGCTTAGGAAGGGTAGACCTTTCTATGCAGAAAACAAACCTCAATCATCTTCTATCTCAGACTTTAGATTTATTGAGCGCACGAATTGAAGAGATAGGAATAGAAATTCGTATTCCTCAACCGCTACCAACAGTTTATTGCGATCGCATTCAAATTGGAGAAGTATTTAATAATCTGATTGCTAATGCCATTAAATACAATAACAAAGATGATCAATGGATTGAAATTGGATATTTGCATCGTCATGAAACATTTATATTCTATGTCAAAGATAACGGTATTGGCATAAAAGATAAACATTTTGAATCTATTTTTCGCATCTTTAAAAGACTGCACAGTCCCAATAAATTTGGTGGTGGTATGGGAGCAGGACTAACAATTACTAAAAAAATTATAGAGCGACATGGAGGTAAAATCTGGGTAGAGTCAACCTATGGTGAAGGTAGTACTTTCTATTTCACATTACAGGTAGGAGAAATTTAATGTAAGAATTCAGGAGATGCTACGCAGACCTCTTCGGTTCAGAATATTTGTGAAATCAGGATTAGAGAAAAGCGGTATTTTATTAAAATTATCAAATTTGACTCAAAAAGCTGTTATTATTCTGATTTTTGTATTCTCTATTCTGAATGCTTATAATTTAATTAAGGAGTTTTTTAATTCAGAAGAAAATTTTAAACCCCACTTAATACGAAGCAGAGATTTCCGGCTTAGGAATATTTTATGAAACAGCCATTAGCTAAATGCACCTTTTGTCAAAAATCAGCACTATTGTTAGTAATTGAAGATAGTGATGAAGATTTTGAAGCTTTTAGTAGAGTCATAAATCAACAAGGAGTTATCAATCCCATCGTCCGTTGTACTGATGGTGAAGATGCTCTAGATTACCTGTATCATGATGGTATTTATAATGATTCTCAAACTTCTCCTCGTCCATCAATTATTTTACTTGATTTGAATTTACCAGGAACTGATGGTAGAGAAGTTTTACAACAAATTAAACAGGATGAAAATTTAAAAATTATTCCTGTAATTGTATTTACTACGTCTTCTAATCCCAAGGATATTGAAATATGTTATCAAAACTCTGTTGCTAGTTATATGTTGAAACCAATCGACATCAAAAAATTAATCAAAACAATTCAAAGCTTTATCAATTATTGGTTAGATATCGTCATCCTTCCTGATATTGGAAGTAATTAGTTATGGTGCAACCGCTAACTGTTTTAATTGTCGATGATTCTTCTGAAGATCGCCAGACTTATCGCCGCTATCTGCTACAAGATAAAGAATATAGCTACACAATTATCGAAGAAGAATCAGGTGATGCCGCGTTGGCTTTATGTCAGCAGTTTCACCCTGATGGCATCTTATTAGATTTTAAGCTGCCTGATTTAGATGGGCTGGAATTTATAGCAGGATTAAAACAGCAGGCTCCAAGAATGATGCCAGCAATAATTATGTTAACAGGTTATGGTAACGAAGATATTGCTGTCCAAGCGATGAAAAATGGTGTACAAGATTATTTGGTGAAAGGACGAACAACAGCCGATTTGTTATGCTCTACTATCCACGCAGCAATTAAAAATTCTCACCTAACTCAAGAACTACAAAGGACTGAGGATCGGTTTCAGACATCTGTAGAAAATCTACTGGACTGTTTTGGTATTTACTCAGCTATTCGTAATGAGAAAGGCGAAATAATAGATTTTCGGATTGATTATGTAAATGCCGCAGCTTGTGAATGTCACGGCATGACAAAGGGAGAGCAATTGGGTCAAAGTCTCTGTGAAATTTTCCCTGCTTATCGAGAAAGTGGTTTATTTAATGAGTATTGCCAAGTACTGGAAATAGGTAAACCTTTAGTTAAAGAATCACAGCAATTTATATGTGCTGATAAACAAGAGCAATCACATAGAGCTTTTGATTTTCGCATCACTAAAATGGAAGATGGCTGTGTTGTTTCATGGCAAGATGTGACTGAAAAAAAACAGGCAGAAGAACAGTTAAGGCAAAGTCAGCAGTTTATTGAAAGCATTACCGAAGCGACTCCAGGGATGTTGTATGTTTACGATTTAGTTGCAGAACGGAATATCTATATTAATAGTCAGGTTAAGGAACTGTTGGGTTATACACCTCAACAAATTCAGAATATGAGTATAGAGGATATAGCCCAGTTAATACATCCTGATGATATTGCTCCAATTTTAGAGATGTATCCACAATTTAATTTAGTCCAGGATGGCGAAATTCTCAAAACTGAATTGCGAATGCGGCACCTCAATGGTGAATGGCGCTGGTTTTGCTGTCGATATGTGGTGTTTGCGAGAAATGCTAATGGTTCTCCTTGTCAGTTTCTCGGTTCAGCAATTGATATTAGTGAGAGTAAATTAACTGAAGAGGCATTACGTCAAAGTGAAGCTAAATTTCGCCGAATTGTAGAATCTAATGTAGTTGGTATTTACTTTGGGGACTTCCGGGGGCAAATTTTTGAAGCTAACGATGCCTTTTTGAAAATGTTTGGCTATACCCATGAGGAATTAGCTAATGGAAGTATCCGTTGGGATATGATGACACCTTCAGAATACCAAACCTTGGACGAGCAGAAAATTCAAGAGCTGCGAACTTTGGGAATTTGCACTCCCTTTGAGAAGGAATATTTTTGCAAAAATGGGACTCGTGTGCCAATTCTTTTAGGAATTGCGTTGATAGAAGGTAGAGAACAAGATGGTTATAGTGCCTGCTTTGTTCTTGATTTGACTGAGCGTAAACAGGCTGAAGAGGCATTGCGCCAAAGTGAGGAATCATACCGTTACTTATCTGATGCTATACCTCAACTTGTGTGGATAGCTAATACTGAGGGTGAATGTGTTCATGTTAATCAACAGTGGCTGGAATATACAGGACAAAGGATTGAGACGGTGATGGGGTTCGGCTGGGCAAAATATGTGCATCCAGATGATCTGCAAATTACTATGCAGGCTTTGTTAAAGGGTGTTCAGACTGGAGAACCTTATGAATGTGAAAAGCGCCTGAGAAGATATGACGGTGTTTATCGCTGGCATTTAGTCAGAGGTGTACCTATCAAAAATGAGTTGGGACAGATTGTGAAGTGGTTTGGTACGAGTACAGATATTGAAGATCGCAAGCAATTGGAAGTAGAACGTGTGCAACTTTTACGTCTGGAACAAGCTGCGCGTCTTGAAGCTGAGACAGCTAACCAAATAAAAGATGACTTTGTGGCGATGGTGTCTCATGATTTGCGATCGCCACTCAATGCTATTTTAGGCTGGGCATCCATACTGCGAACTCGGTCTGTAGATACACAAACTTTCAACCGTGCTTTAGAAACCATTGAACGCAATGCTCACTCCCAAGCGAAACTTTTGGAAGATTTGCTCAATATCTCCCGTATTCTTCGGGGGAAGCTACATCTAGAACTCCGTCAAGTGAATCTGGTGTCTATTGTCCTGGCAGCTATTGAAACTGCTTATCCGGCTGCAAATGCTAATAATATCTTTCTAGAATCTATTATTGATGAGTCTATTGAACCCATTATGGGTGATGAAAATCGCTTGCTACAAGTTTTAGGAAATTTACTCTCCAACGCTATTAAGTTCACGTCCTCAGGTGGCAGAGTAAAAGTGAATCTGTCACAAGTTAATGATCAGGTCAAAAAACTCAAATATGCTCAAATTACGGTTAGTGATACAGGGATTGGCATCAGTTCAGAGTATTTACCGTTTGTATTTGAACGCTATTACCAAGGTGATAGCCTAACTCATACCGTAGATAATCGCACTCACAAACAAGGTGGTTTAGGATTGGGTTTAGCGATCGCTCGTCATTTAGTAGAATTACACGGTGGCACCATTCAAGCCACCAGTCCCGGTGTAGGTAAAGGCGCTATTTTCACCATTAAATTACCTGTTTAGAGACTTCCAAATAAAAAAATATCCCAACATTTCTTGTGGTGCAGGCCGAAAAGCCTGCTAAGAATAGAAGGACGGGCAGGATGCCCATCCCACAAGATTGGATCATCTTTTTTGTGGAGTTCTCTTAGGAACTGGGAATTGGGAAGTATAAAAAGGTGAATTTTCTCCCCCTGCTCCCTGCTCCCTGCTCCCTGCCCCCTGCCTTTTACTCCCACTCAATAGTTCCAGGTGGTTTAGAAGTGATGTCATAAACCACGCGGTTAACGCCTTTCACTTCATTGACAATCCTGGTAGAAATTGCTTCTAGGACATCATAAGGTACACGCGCCCAATCGGCTGTCATGCCATCTTCACTGGTGACAATCCGCAAAACAATGGGGTAGGCGTAGGTACGTTTATCACCCATGACACCCACACTGCGAATTGGTAGTAATACAGCAAAAGCTTGCCACACTTCGTTATACATTCCCCGCTGATTGATTTCTTGACGGACAATTAAATCTGCATCGCGTAAAATATTTAACCGTTCGGATGTGACTTCACCTAAAATGCGAATTGCTAAACCTGGTCCTGGGAAAGGTTGGCGTTGGACAATTTCTTCTGGTAAACCAATGGAACGTCCTACTTTGCGAACTTCATCTTTAAAGAGTTTTCGCAATGGTTCTACCAGTTTGAATCTGAGGTCTTTGGGTAAACCACCAACATTGTGATGACTCTTAATTTTCACTGCTACCCGTTCACCAGTTTTGGGGTCAACATTTGTATCAGCGGATTCGATCACATCAGGATAGAGAGTACCTTGAGCTAAGTAATCAAAATGTCCCAGATTTTTGGATGTTTCTTCAAAGACGCGAATAAATTCATGTCCAATGCGGCGGCGTTTTTCTTCGGGATCTGTGACACCGGCAATTGCAGCGATGAAGCGATCGCGTGCCATAACATATTCTACTGGAATATGAAACTGTTCTTGGAATAACTTCAGTAATCGTTCTGGCTCTAATTTACGCATAAAGCCTTGATCGATAAACACACAAGTTAGCTGTTCACCAATGGCTTTATACAGCAAAAATGCCAGGGTGGAAGAATCTACACCGCCGGAAAGAGCTAATAATACTCGTTTATCGCCTACTCTGGCGCGAATTTCCCGAATTGATTCTTCTACAAAAGCTGCTGTTGTCCAAGTGGGTTCACAGTCGCAGATGTGGTAGACAAAGTTGCGAATTAATGCTATGCCACCAAGGGAATGTACGACTTCTGGATGGAACTGTACACCGTAAAGTTTCTTTTCATGGTCAGCAATAGCAGCACAGGGAGTATTTTCTGTATGTGCTAGTAATTCAAATCCCGGTGGCATTTTTTGGACTGAATCTCCATGACTCATCCACATTGTTGTTCCATCTTCAACATTAGTCAGCAAGTCTGTGGGGTCATCTATATATAAAGATGCTTTCCCATATTCACCTCGTTCAGCTTTGGTAACATTTCCACCCAGCTGATTGACCATCAATTGCATCCCATAGCATACGCCTAAAATGGGGATTCCCAAATTCCAGATTTCTGGGTCACAATGGGGAGCATGATCAGCATATACTGAATTTGGTCCACCAGATAAGATAATCCCTTTAGGATTTAGTTGGCGTAAATGTTCCGCTGTGGTGCGATAAGAAAATACTTCAGAGTATACTTGAGTCTCGCGGATACGACGAGCTATTAGTTCAGAATATTGAGATCCAAAGTCTAAAATTACAATAATTTGGCGATTAAGCTGCCTCAAACCTTCTTGTGTTTGAGGTGCTTGTTCGGTTGGTAGAGTCACCGCTGTATTCATGATGGAGAGAGTGTGTCTTTAAGGATAAATCGGTCTAATGTAAGAATTCAGGAGTCAGGAGTCAGCCCTTCGACTTCGCTCAGGGCAAGGAGTCAGGAGTCAGAATGCTTATGAAATCAGGAATAGAGAGAAGTTATATTTTCTCAAAATCATCAAAGTTGACCCAAAAAGCTTTTATTCTCTTGACTTATGTATTCTCTATCCTGAATACTTACGTCTAATTTCACATGATCACCATTTTTGGCTTTTTTAGGCTAATAATGGTCGAAAAAACCTAATAGATAGACGCGACTCTTGCCGCGTCTGTTTAGCTGATTAATTTGGCTTCGTAAATTAAAAGCAAAAAATCACTCTAAAGATAGGTAATCAAACAAATTAATTATTTGGTTTATTTATGTTAATTCATAATAAGTTAGCATAATTTTCCCACTAACATACAACCAGTTTTACTTTGAACGATAATTTGGCGATCGCGATCAAAGAGAATTGAACCACAGACTGTTGTGGCTGTAACCCTTTCACTGTGGCTGTTAATATATTCTTGGCAACGTGTATCAATGGTTTCGGCAATGGTGCTATACACCTGATTTACCCAATTAGTACCAGTATTTTGGTCAAGCGATCGCAAATGCTTTAATGCAGCTTCAGCGGTGGGGCTATGAAACACTGTTTGGATATCTGAAGATTGTAAACCCAGTAATGCACAGTGTGCTGCTAAAATCTCCCGTCGGCCATCGGCTAAGTGATGATGGGTGTGAAAAATTCCCCCTGCCAGTTTCATCAGTTTACCGTGATAACCAAACAGTAAAATTTCTTTAACACCTAAAATATCAGCTTCTACTAACATTGGCCCTAACCAGTTAGCCGTTTTCACCAATTGTTGAGAATTTATCCCTAGTTTTCGCGCTAAATCTAAGCCATTTTCCCCAATGCAAAAAACGAGAGTTTCAAATTGACTAGCTTTGTCTTTCAACTCGTTGCGGAAAGCTGTGAGTTGATCTGGTGTACTCAAAGGTTGAGAAATACCTGTTGTTCCTAAGAGAGAAAGTCCTTCTACCACACCAAAAGCAGGGTTGGAAGTTCTCATGGCGAGCGATCGCCCTTCTGGTAAAATAATCGTGACTATGATTTTCTCACCAGGTGCTAATAGTCGTTGCAAATTCTCTGTTAACAACCTCTGAGCATAAGCATAAATCGCGGCGTTCCCTTCACCATTAAGCTGCTTACCAATCCCCTCTCCCCCCTTAATAATTACGTTTTCCCCTTCTCCCTTAAACCATTCAACCATTGCCCACATTGGTGTATTTCTAGTCAAATCCAAATTATCACCCGGATCACTGCGGGTAATTGCCAAAGCCGTATTTTCAGATATTCCTGCTACTTGTTCAATTGGTATTTCTACTATTTCGGCTGGTTCAATCAAATCCACGGATGTTACAGTCAAAGATTGACGATGACGTAACCAATGTAAAGCCGCAACAGCAGCAGCACAAGCAAATACAGGAAGCGTGTATCCAGAACGGGACATAATTAGGGAGTCAGCCCTTCGACTTCTCTCAGGGCAAGGATTTAGGATTTAGGAGGAAAAACAGGATTTAGAATAATCTAGAACTTGAAAAAGTGTTTACCAATTACCAATTCTAAACATCCACTTCTAATAACAAAACTTGCATATCTTCCCAAGATATTCCTTGTTGAATATAACGAGGTGATTCAGGATTGTAAGGACTAGCTATGCGGTCAATACTCAGAATTATTGCTTCATCTGGCAATACAGGTATATCTGGATCAGAGGCAGTTGGACGCATTAGAGAGCTAGAAAAGCCCTTGAAGACGGCTATTTTATCTTGCTCATCATTCAAGTCTATCGTGATGATGAGGACTTCTTGAGGGCGTTTGATAGTGTACTGTTCTAGCCGCTTACCAATGGAATTATTCATCAATAGAAAACTGTGTAACTTAGTTGGTTATCTGAGATGAAGTATTAACTTGAAAACTTAATACTTCATTCGTAAGAATTCAGGATACAGAATTCTGAATTTGCAATTTTAGATTGTGTAATCCAAAATCCAAAATTCTCCTGACTCCTTGCCCTGAGCGTTCACGTAGTGTGTCGAAGACAAGCCGATAGCGTAGCGTGGCGTATGACTCCTACGTCGTCACGCAAGCTATAGCCATAGGGCTGACTCCTGACTTCTGAATTCTTTTTATTGTGTAGCAGAACGCCCATGTTTGCCTAACTTAATCGTCACAAATATGCCTAGATAAATCACATAAATTACTAAAGCCAGTACGCCTAAAAAGCCTAGAAATGCAGGTTTACTATTATAGTGGAAGTAGTCTTTAAACATTAAAGGTGCTTCAGTCCAAACGCTACAGAATGGTTTCTTTAATGCGTTTTCTGAAAAAGCACAACCTAAAAATGGTACAAATGTGATTGCTCCTAAAATGCAATAAATCGACATTGCCCAGCGCCAAGATGTGAAAATCAATTTCAGCAGACTATTCGGTTGATAATCAATTTCATCGTTGATATCCACCCAAAACCAGAGCGAAATTGGAATGAGAATACGAGCTATTAAGCCAGAGACAAAACTGACTGCCAAGCCACCAATCATCAAGTAAATTGTGATTGCCAATAGACTTGCTACTCGCCAGTAAATCATTAATAAGCGTTGTATCGCTTCTGATTTTTGTACAAATGCCCAGATCAGGAGAATCAGGGGAATAATTAAAGCAAATAATAATGCTAATCTATAATCCATCCAAACGTAAGGGCGAAACCAAGGTTGTGGCATAACTTTTGTTAGTTGCTAAATGATAAATTTATTTATCTGAATTGTTTAATTAAGTATTTCAGCACAATTAAACATAAGTATGTGAAACAAAAATTAATGATATGCAAATTTTCTTTTCTTCTGCCTCCTGTCTATTTACGCTAGGGTGAATAAATTTAGATGCATAAGTTCTATAGTTTGCTATCTATTAGGCAAAAAAGCAAGCAACACATACATCTGTAGCTGATATTTTGCACTGACCGATAAAGTTATCAGGAAGAATTTAGGAACTCAGCCTAATTTATAATCACTTCAGCATACCCAGAATAACGAAGATTTTTATGGGGTTTTCGGGGTTTTAGCTGAGGTTTTCGCCTCTCTCTGTATAACTTGCTCTTTTTTCCAACTTAGATATTATTCAAGGGGAAGTGTGAGCTTGATATGGGAGTAGACTGAAGGTGCAAGATATTCAGTTGATAGATATTGGTTGCTTGCCTACTAAACTAGAAGAAAAGGGGTGAACTTAATTTCTAGTCTTCGTAAATTTTGCATTCATCAGCATCTGGATTAGCATCACAGTATTTCTCTAAAGAGTTTTTTGGCTTACTTTGACGCTGGTGGGAAGCTTCAGCTTGTAGTTCTTCAACTGCATCCCAAGCAGCAGCACACTCTGCGGAGTTACCACCTGAAATATCACAGACAGTACGCGCTTGCTCAATTTCTTCTTGGATCTGTTCTTGGATGTTGGTTTTTTCTTGGATATTGGTCATTGGGTTAGTCTCGTTATGTGTTGTTTATACTAGTGTAGAAAAAAAATCAAAAATTGTAGTAGTTTTTGCCTATTACTCGCTTACTATTCTAACCACTGAGTTGATCTGTTAGTATTGGAATCTAATCAACGATAACTAATACAGCAAATTACCTCATCTGTAGTTTATTCCTCCCTATGTTTTAAGATTTTGTGGTGTCAGTACTACAGAAAAACAATAATACAATATATTTAAATGGATATATTAGGCAGTAACCGCCCCAGTTAGCTGCCTGTGATTGACAGGGTAATAAGGGGTATACAAAGGGCTGGTGGTCAACTCTTGTAGGATGGAATTTCCCTGGATAGCACAAACTACTAGCCTCAACACAGAGAGAAGCCCAGAACTCATGGCAGACCAAATGCAGTGGGCGAATGCCCTATCAACCCATCATTCTTTGGAAGCAGCTGTTGCAGATGTGGTACAACAAGCTGTCTCGTCTTTAACAGCGCCTGCAAATCTAGGACTGGTATTCATTTCGTCTGCTTTTACGAGTGAGTATTCCCGACTTTTGCCGTTGTTGGCGGAAAAACTTTCAGTACCTGTGCTGATTGGATGTAGTGCTGCGGGTGTAATTGGTACGACATCGAAAAGCCAAACGCAAGAAGTAGAAGCAGAACCAGCCCTTAGCTTAATTTTGGCTCATTTACCAGGGGTGAATCTTCAAGCTTTTCATGTTCTAGCTGACCAATTACCTGATTTGGATAGTTCACCAGATGCTTGGATTAATTTACTCGGTGTGCCAGCATCACCTGTACCCCAGTTTATTTTGTTGTCTAGTGCCTTTTCGTCGGGAACGAATGATCTGTTGCAGGGGTTAGATTTTGCTTATCCTGGTTCGGTGGTTGTGGGTGGACAAGCTAGTGGGGGATTTGTGAGCGATCGCATTGCTCTATTTTGTAATAATCGTCTGTATCGTCAAGGTACGGTAGGTTTGGCTTTGAGTGGCGATATTGTGCTAGAAACAATTGTCGCTCAAGGATGCAGGCCTATTGGGGAACCATTACAAGTTACCAAAGCTGAACGGAATATTATTTTGGAGTTGGATGAAAAAGTACCTTTGGTGGTGCTGCGAGATTTAATTAGTAATCTCAGTGAACAAGAGAAGATGCTGGCACAGCATTCTCTATTTGTGGGTTTAGCAATGAATGAGTTTAAGCTGTCTTTAAAGCAGGGAGATTTTCTCATTCGCAATTTACTGGGAGTAGATCCATCCGCTGGTGCGATCGCAATAGGCGATCGCGTTCGTCCCGGTCAAAGGCTACAATTTCACCTCCGTGATGCTCAAGCATCCGCTGAAGACCTAGAATTTCTCTTACAAGAATATCAAGACCAAAGCAGCAATGAATCCTCTCCCTCAGTAGCTTTGATGTTTAGTTGTGTGGGACGTGGTGCGGGACTCTACGGTAAATCGAATTTTGATTCTGAGTTATTTAAGCGTTACCTCCATGACATCCCGATGGGAGGCTGTTTCTGTGGTGGTGAAATCGGACCGGTTAGCGGCAGAACTTTCCTTCACGGTTACACTTCAGTTTTTGCAATTTGCCGAGGGAAGAGGGAGGCAGAGGGCAGGTGACAGAAGGCAGGGGGCAGGGGGCAGAAGAGATAATTACGAATTACGAATTACGAATTACGAATTAAAATCGTGCTGTTGTTGTCAATTAGGTAAGGATTACTATCTTGAGTAATTGCACCATATTTTTGAATGTAATGGCGGACTTCTAGGGGAAATTCAGGGTAGTCTAAGACTCCATCTCCATCAGCAACAGCTGACCAAAAGTCTCGCAAATCGGGAGCTAGTTGTTTTGCTTGGGCTAATGGTAGGTTGAGGGGAGGTAGGGTTAGTAGCTTGATGAGGAAGGGGAAAGAGCGATCGCCCATCCATTCCCGTGATGATTGCTGCAAGTTGGGAAAATCAGGTACTGATTCCACCCGATGAGATACAATCTGCAACCATTCCCTATCTAAATGATCTCGTTGAAATTCTAGAACCCGATAAGGATGAGGATAGCTGACTAATGAACCTGTCGTAATATCGTATATTCCATCTGCACAAGCTACATCTTGAACGTGCAAATGTCCTGTAAATACTAATCTCACTCCATATTGACGCAGCAAACCTAGAAGTTCTGGCGCATTTTGCAACATATAACGATTTGCCATTGGGTGGTCTGATTGATTAGGCAAATGCTCAACAACGTTATGATGTATCATTACTAAAACTAATTCATTCTCAATCGCTGCCAGTTCTGCTTCTAACCACCTGAGTTGTTCGGAATCTAAACGCCCTACTTGCTGACCTTGCTCATCAAATGAGTTAGAATTTAGACCAATCAGCCGGACTCCAGGTAACAATTGACAGTTGTAATAAGATTGCTCTGGGTTTTCATAACCAAACTTGCGGTAATAATGGGGAAAATCTGCAAAAGCAATAGATTGCTCATTTGCCTTTAATACAGGAACATCATGATTACCCGGAACAACATAAACGGGAAAAGGTAGTTGAGATAATCTTGTCTGTAACCAAGTGTGGTTTTCTGGTTCACCGTGTTGAGTTAAATCTCCTGGTATCAAAAGAAAATCTAAATCTAATTGTGTTAAATGTTCTAGTACACTTTCAAAAGCTGGAATACTCACTTCCACAAGATGAAAGCGGCTAGGATGATCCCAAATTGTATGGGGAAGTCCAATGTGTAAATCGCTAACTATGGCAAAACGAAAATTCATATTCATTGATTTAAGAAAATGTTAAAACCCGAAGTGCAAATACTCTTTTTTACAAAGTATAACTCTTGCTTTGTCTGACTGGGGATCAGCGGTTAGACTTAATATTTATATACATTTGAGTTTAATTTTTATGTATGACATTTAATATTTTCTTGTAGGGTGCGTCAGACCTACTTCAAGATAAACGTATCCCTTACGGGAGCGTTAGCCATACCGCAGAGACGCAGAGGACACAGAGGAGGGAAAAAACCACGAATTATTTCAATATCTCTTGTAGGGTGCGTCAGACCTACAAATTAGTTATTATCAACAGATATTTGACATCTGACGCACCTAACTAATATGCCAGTTATACTAAAAACGGGTTAAAAGTGTCATTCTGAACGAAGTGAAGAATCTCCGAGATACTTCTCTACGAGACGCTCCGCGAACGCTGCACTACGTTACGCTCAGTATGACATAAGTCCAGATTTCACCCGTTTACAGTATATGTAAGCCCTGTACTTAAAGGAGATTTGATTTTGGCAGTTGTTCGAGTTCGTCAACACGTTAACCCACTTGCCAGCAAGTATAAAATACCAGCTAATCCCCTAGAGTGGGAAAAAGTTTATGCACAGCCAAATCAACCTCTGCACTTAGATATTGGTTGTGCTAGGGGCAGGTTTTTACTAGAGATGGCACAAATAGAACCGAACTGGAATTTTTTAGGTTTGGAAATTCGGGAACCTTTGGTAGTGGAAGCAAATAAGTTGCGATCTGAACTGGATTTAATAAATTTGCATTATTTATTTTGCAATGTAAATAATTCATTAACACCAATTTTATCTACTTTGCCACCAGGAATTTTACAACGTGTAACAATTCAATTTCCCGATCCTTGGTTTAAAAACCGTCATGCTAAAAGACGTGTAGTGCAACCAGAGTTAGTGGCAGAACTAGCAGGTTATTTGACAGTGGGAGGAGTTGTTTTTGTGCAGTCTGATCAAAAATTTATTGCAGTGGAAATGTCGGAACGCTTTTCCGAACACCCAGCATTTGAGAAAATGGGTACAGAGGAATGGTTAGCAGCAAACCCCCTCCCAGTTCCCACAGAACGGGAAATAGGCACTATTAACAAGGGTGAACCAGTTTATCGGGCTTTATTTGTGAAGCGGTAATTGGTGATTGGTAATTAGTGATAAAATTCCAGTCTTAATCCTGTTAATCCTTAAATCCTGCAAATCCTGATTCAGACAATTTCACATCATCACACAACCGCCGATCCTCTGGACTCAAATTAATACCCGGATTGTGCAAATAATACTTTAACCAATCACAACCATCCACAAGTAACCGATCTAAATTCCGCACAGGCCACAACCGCGCTGTTTTGTCATCTGAAGCAGTAGCAATGGTTTTGCCGTCGGAGCTGAAACTCACACTAGTGAAATAACCCTGATGTCCCTTAAATTCTTGCAGCAGTTCCCCCTTCAAGTTCCACAACCGCGCTGTATTGTCCCCTGAAGCAGTAACAATGGTTTTGCCGTCGGGGCTAAAACTCACACTAATGACAAAACTCTGATGCCCCTTAAATTCTTGCAGCAGTTCCCCCTTCAAGTTCCACAACCGCGCTGTATTGTCCCCTGAAGCAGTAGCAATGGTTTTGCCGTCGGGGCTGAAACTCACACTTCTGACCTTATTCTGATGCCCCTTAAATTCTTGCAGCAGTTCCCCCTTCAAGTTCCACAACCGCGCTGTATTGTCCCCTGAAGCAGTAGCAATGGTTTTGCCGTCGGGGCTGAAACTCACACTAGTGAAATAACCCTGATGTCCCTTAAATTCTTGCAGCAGTTCCCCCCTCAAGTTCCACAACCGCGCTGTATTGTCCCTTGAAGCAGTAACAATGGTTTTGCCGTCGGGGCTGAAACTCACACTAGTGAAATAACCCTGATGTCCCTTAAATTCTTGCAGCAGTTCCCCCCTCAAGTTCCAAAACCGAACTGTTTTGTACCCTGAAGCAGTAGCAATGGTTTTACCGTCGGGGCTGAAACTCACACTTGTGACACGTTCCTGATGCCCCTTAAATTCTTGCAGCAGTTCCCCCTGTAGATTCCACAACCGCACTACTGTTTTGTACCCTGAAGCAGTAGCAATGGTTTTGCCGTCGGGGCTGAAACTCACACTATTGACACCTTCCTGATGCCCCTTAAATTCATGCGGCTTTTGCCCCTTTAAGTTCCACAACCGCACTGTTTTGTCCCATGAAGCAGTAGCAATAGTTTTTCCATCAGGGCTGAAACTCACACTTGTGACAACTTCCTGATGCCCCTTAAATTCATGCAGCAGTTCCCCCTGTAGATTCCACAACCGCGCTGTATTGTCTAATGAAGCAGTAGCAATGGTTTGACCGTCGGGGTTGAAACTCACACTATTGACATAACCCTGATGTCCTTTAAATTCCCTCAGCAGTTCCCCCTGTAGATTCCACAACCGCGCTGTATTATCCCATGAACCAGTAGCAATAGTTTTTCCATCAGGGCTGAAACTCACACTAGTGACAACTTCCTGATGCCCCTTAAATTCCCTCAGCAGTTGCCCCTGCAAGTTCCACAACCGCGCTGTATGGTCCAATGAAGCAGTAGCAATGGTTTTTCCATCAGGGCTGAAACTCACACCCCAGACTTCACTCTGATGCCCTTTAAATTCCCTCAGCAGTTGCCCCTGCAAGTTCCACAACCGCGCTGTTTTGTCCCCTGAACCAGTAGCAATGGTTTTTCCATCAGGGCTGAAACTCACACTAGTGACACGTTCCTGATGCCCCTTAAATTCTTGTAGCAGTTCCCCCTGTAAGTTCCACAACCGCGCTGTATTATCCCATGAAGCAGTAGCAATGGTTTTTCCATCAGGGCTGAAACTCACACCCCAGACATAACCCTGATGTCCTTTAAATTCCCTCAGCAGTTCCCCCTTTAAGTTCCACAACCGTGCTGTATTGTCCGATGAAGCAGTAGCAATAGTTTTTCCATCAGGGCTGAAACTCACACCCCAGACTTCACTCTGATGCCCTTTAAATTGGTTACGGTCTTTAATATTATCGAGGATATTATTTAAGGCATAGATAGGGCTAATCGTGGGATATTTATCAAGGGGACTATTTTTAACTAATGTTTTTAAAGTTTTACCATTCTGAACAGCAGACACTAAAGCTGGTAACTCTTCAAATTGGAACTGTCTTAAAACATTCACTCCACCTTGTTCTAGTTTGGTAACTAGTAATGCTTCTTGTTGGGCTTTGAGTGCTGTATTCAAGTTTTTTCTGGCTGCAACTATAGCTTTATCGGCTTTTTCAAGAGCGTTTAATGATTTTAAATAAGCATCATTAGCTTGTTTGAATGTTCCTTGTGCGTTTAGTACTTTTTGTTCTGCTTCCGTTTGTTGTTTGCTTGCCTGTTGTGATTTATCCTCTGCAATTTTTATACTGGCATTAGCTATTTGAATTTTTGACTCTGCTTCTGTATTTTTTTGTTTTAATATTGCCGCTTGTTTATTTACTTCTACTAACGTTGTTTTAGCTACTGATAGATTTTGTTGTGCTTTTTGAGTTTCCTGTGTTGCTTGTGTAAACTTAATTTCTGCCGCTTTTTTATTTTCTTCTGCTTGTTGAGATTTTAGTTCTAAGTCTTTAGTTTGACTTACTAATTGTTGCGTTTGTTGTTGTAATTCATCTTGTTTAGTTCTGGCTTTTTTAGTTTCGCTAAATTGATTCATGCCATAAACCGAAGCAATACCAGAAATTATTACTAAACCCACAGCTAAAGCAGAACTTAACTTTAATCTTTTTTGTCCTTCTTTAATTTGTGCGTCAGCTTGAAGTTTTGCATTTTCTACTATTTGTCTTGCTTCCTGTTCCTGTTTTAATTCTGCCTCGGCTTTGGCTAATTTCGCTAATAACTCATTTCCTTGCTGTTGACGAATAAACTCAACTAAATAATCATGCACTAATTGATATCTATCCGCAGGTGATTCTGGTAAAAGTAAAACCAAACCTGACGCAACAAAAATATTTAAGATTAAATCCAGGTTTTCAATTCCTGCTGCTAACTGTTCTACTAATTCAGCACGAGTTTTTAAAGGTCTTGTGCCATTTTCATCTGTGAGTAAATATAAAACCAGTCGCGCTATTTGTTCATTTTCTGCACCACAGTCTTTAATGACATCTTCTAAAAATTTCTCAACTAATTTTTCTTTACCAAATTCTTGATATTTATCTAAATTTTTAATTTGTTCTGTTTGTAATTGTGTCCCGACTATTTGTAATTCAATTGGTCTAACTTCTCCAATATCTCCTGCTAAATCTTTGACTAATTCATCAATTAATTCTGCTTGTAAATAAAAGCGTGTTTTTTCAGTCAGACTTTTAATCACAGCTTTAGCATCTGCGGGTGAAAAATTACCCAAATAATAACGAATATTTTTATCAAGAATGTTATTATTCGTAACTGTCAAATCAACTAAACGGTCTAATTCTAATAAATAATGTAAATAATCTTCTCGTAAAGAAAGCACGATTTTCACAAAGGGAATATCTAGAGAAACTCGTAAAAAATCATAAAATTGTCTTCTTTGTTTTTGTTCACTATACACAAAGAAAAATTCTTCAAATTGGTCAAATATCAAAACTGTTAACAAATTCCTGTTTTCATTTTTTCGTAATTGTTGAATAATTGCATCTGTAGAGTGTAGGGGTAATTCATGAATTGTCCCTACATTTGATATATTTGATTTTAAAGATTCTCCTAAAATTTCTAACCAATTTGTATAAACCCGTAAAAGAATCGGTAAAGCCTCACGTTCTCCAATTGGTTCTTGTTGCAGTGCAGGAATTAAACCACCTTGTAAAATTGAACTTTTCCCAACTCCAGACTGTCCATGAATAACAGTTAATTTATGTTCATTTCCCGCAATTCTTCCCCGCAACCGTTTTACATCTTCTTCTCTCCCAGAAGCGGAAATTTCTTGAGCAATTATTCCTGTATTTTCAACTTCTGAATTTTCAGATTTAATAACTTTGCGTTGGGGGTTTAGATAAGATGCACCAATAAAAGCTACAAATCCATATTGTTGTTTAACTTGTAGTCTTTTTTGTTTAATTGTAAAAGCTTTTAAATATTGTTTTTCTTGAAAATACAGGAAATTTAATTGTTCTAAGATATCAATATATAGCTTAGGATTATACTGAGGATGACTTTCATTTTTAGCGATTTCTAAAGTTTCAATTGCTGCGATATTGTCTCCTAAACCTATCTGAGAACGTGCAAAAAATAAGCGATATAAACCATATTCTTGAGATGGTAAATTAGGAATATTCGCTAAAATATCTAATGCTTTTTGTGCGTATTGATTCGCTTTTAGCCATTCTTTATTTTTTAATGCGACTTCTGCGAGAAAACCATAATTTTGCCCTAACCCTCTAACCCCCTTCCCTGCGAGGTTTGGAGAGAGGTTTTCATATAATTTTAGAGATTTTTGAGCAAAACTTTCTAAATCATTCCATGATTTTAGTTGTCGTAATATTTCACCCAAATGGTTGTTATATTCAATTACTAAATCTAATCTTTCTGCTTGTTCAAAAATTTCTAAAGCTTGCTGTAAATTATCTCTCGCATTTTGCCAATCTTCTTTATTTTCGGTATTACTGATTTCAGCTTTTCGAGTATAAGCTGAAGAGATTTTAACCAATGCCATACCGTGACGTTCTAAGTGATTATGAATTTGCCAAAATTCTCGACTGCGTTGATAATAAATTAAAGCATTATCTAGATGATCTTGTTGATATTCCCGTAAACCAAAAGCTAAATCTAAACCTGCTTGTATTTCTGGGTTTATATCTTCTCCTCTATCTTGTAAATCCTGATGTGCTGATTCTATTTCTTTGTAAACTTGGGGATTAGGGGTAACGTCATGATTAAATATTTCTTCTGTTGTTTCTTGCAATAAATCAATTAAATCATCAGTATCATTTTCAAAGTCAATAATACTCCCCCAATTTTCTAAATCTGGTGCGACTCTGATGATTTTTTTGAGAATTTGATCATCTATCCAAATCAAAATCGGAAAAGGAAAGTTTTTTCTAAATTCCTCTCGAATTTGATTAGATAAACTCAAAATTGCGTCGATGTTTTTAACGGAGTCTAACCCAGAAATCATTACAGCTTGTGGTTGTTCATCTGCCAATTCTTGAGATATATTATTGTAGAGACTTTTAGATGATTCTGGTAAAGTAATTTCTCTAATGGGTATAGAAGAAACTTCTTTGAGTTGTGCTGCTATCTGCTGACGTAGTTTTGCATAGTTGCAGCGAAGGAAAATCAGTGATAATTGACCTTGTGAGAAATTAATTGCTCTTAATATGGTTCTGAGCGAATTATCATTATTTCCAGGAGGACTTTCTTGATTATTCATGATGTTAAATGCTGATTTGAAAATGTTTTAATCTACCCTAACACCCCACCCCTAACCCCTCCCCGCAAGCGAGGAGGGGAACTGGATACGCAATGTGATTATTTATGATGTTAATTCTTTGGAATCTATCAAAATTGGATTAATATCAAACCAAGATCCATCTTCATCTCGATATTCAAATACAAACATACTGCGGAGTAAGATATCATATTTGTCTTCACCTCTATAGGTTTTTGTTGTCCATACTTCTTTTAGTAACTCCCATTCATCATCTGTAATTGCTAAACTTAACTCATTACAACGTTTTTTGATAACACTTTCTACACATTTTTTAGAAATTGGTGTATCTTCTATTTGCAAACAGCGAAACAATAACATTAATAAGTTACGTAAATGACCACCGCTAACTTTACAAAGTCGTTCTAATGTTTCAGGACTATCAAATATTTTTGTAACTAAACTTTGACTTTGTTCCCAATTTACATCAGGAAAAGCTCTAGCCATTACCATTTGTTGTAGGAGTGTAATTCCTGCTTGGTAATCTTGACCGTTTCTCTGTTTAATTGCAACCATTGGTAAGACTTTAGGATCTACTCCAAAGCGATTGGTTAATCTACCTAAAGCGTTAGAAAATATGAGAACTAGGGGAATTGTATACACAACATGACAGTTTAATTTGTTTAACTGTTCACCACGTTCTACAAATAGATATTCTGGTTGATATTGACCATTTGGTTTAAGTGCATTATCTATTCTATCTAGGTTATCAATGATAACTACTAAACCTGATTTACCCTGTTTTTTAAGTCTTTCTTTTGCAGGTATGAGTAATTCTTTGTTAATTGCTTCTAAAATGCCATTGGTGCGGGGTTCTAAATATTGTCGTAACTGACTACGCAGTTTAGGACTATCTTTAGTTTTAGCGGTAATTTTGCCAATACATACAGATAATTCGGCTTCAACACCAATATCTAGGGGAGTTTGTAAAAGTTCAGCTATTTCGGTAAATAGATTTTGAAAATATCCTGGTTTGAGTTTAATTTGTGCTGCTTCTAAACTTTGGCTAACTTCACGTGCTATGGCTAGTAAAATATCTGTAATATCAATATCAGCTAAATCTAAACTTTGACTAGATTCAAAATAAACTACATGAAATCCCTGTTCTTCTAATTCTGCTTTCAGTCGTAGTAATTCTGTAGATTTACCGCAACCTATATGTCCTGTAAATAATTGACAAGTTGGTGATTCTGGAGAAAGCAGTGTAATAGTTCGTTTTAATTCTCTAATTATTTCTGCACCCCGCACCTCGGAAAAATCAATATAGTATTGTCTATCCTCAGCTTTGCTTTGATCAAGAGTTTTATTAGGGTTGCAAGCTTGATAAAATCTTTTTAAATCAAGTGTCATGAGAAATTGCCTAAAACGAGTCTAATCTTAATTCATATCTCAGTAATTATACAGGTAATGATAAAATTAAGCTAGAAATTAGACTCGTGATAGCGCGGCATAAGCGATACTCCTCACACGCACTGTTGTTTAAAATGTATTCCAGTGGAAATGTGCGAATTTAGTCCCTACACCAACTTTTTGGGACATAAATATTTTAGTTATTACTAGGACTAGCCCTTTCAAGGTGACTAACGGAAATACGTCATATTTTTGAGGTTGGATACCTGGGATATTTTAGTGACATAAAAGGTTTATTTCTGGTTAATAAAAATCACAGGATTATCTTTAAATAATTTTTCTCATAGATAAAATAAGGCGGTGTAGGTACACACTCACTATAAGGAAAAATAAAATGGAAATCAACAATAAACATCACAACAATCAATTTGAAATTAACGACCTGATTGATGAAGCTGTAAACAATGCAGTAGCACGTCGTCACGAAGCTTTAGATTCAGAAGAGGCTTTGTTAGATTTATCTGATGAGGAAGCAAAAAACGTTGCAGGTGGGGCTTCTTTATCCATTAAGCCCATTATCTTTGGTTACATTATTTGTCCTCCTATCACAATAGGACTCATCGCTGTTGATCCTAAAATTCAAACCATTTAGGTATTGACTTATAAGAAAATTGCCCAGCCGTATTTAGTTATTGTCGAACCTACAAAAGTAGTTGTAGGATGCGAATTTCTAAGCAGAGGTTGGGTTACGGCTGGTCATTTTTTCAGAAGGCTCATCATGAAAGAAATTCCTACTGATAAAACTACACTTTGCCCCAGTGCTAGACCTGAATCTGAGAATAGCGTTGTTTTTGGCATTATCAGCGGGACAGTGGCAGAACCCCGTGTAGCTTATCTCAAACAGCCCCAACCTATCACAGATGAACTAATAGCAAAGGCTAGTCCAATTACACCTGCTGAAATTTTCCGCACAGCAGCACCTTGTGCAGCTACAGGTTGTCAGCATTTTGATGGACAAGATTGCCGTTTAGCAACACGAATTGTCGAAAATTTACCCGCAGCAACAGAAGAATTACCACCTTGTTCCATACGTCGAGATTGTCGTTGGTGGAACCAAGAAGGTAAGGCAGCTTGTATGCGTTGTCCGCAAGTTATTACAGATAACTACAAAGCATCTGAATTAGCAGTTAAAGTTGCCGCACCACATTCTAATTAACCAAAATAATAAACTGCATTCAAATTATTTCAGGAGAAGATCATGTCTCTAGAAAACGTGAGAGCTTTTTACGAAAAACTAGCTTCTGATGAGGCTTTTCGTACCCAAATTCAAGAAGTTGATACGAAAGAAGTAGGTAGAGAAATTCTAGAAACTTCTGGTTATAACTTTACTCAAGAAGAGTTTGAAGAATATACAGAGCAATTGCTGGAATCAGGTAATTCTCCTGAAGGTTTAAGAGACCTCAATGAAAAAGAATTAGAAGCTGTTTTTGGTGGAGCGACATCTGTTCTTTTACCTATAGGTTTTCCGATTCTGTTATACGGAGTTGTTATCAGTCAAATCTGGCGGATACTCTAAGTCCTTTTCTATAATTTTGAAGTTGTACGGTAACACATCCAAAAATTTTAATCAGGAGAAAATTATGTCTCTAGAACACGTTAAAGCTTTCTACGAAAACCTGGCTGCTGATGAGGCTTTCCGCACTCAAATTGAAGGTGTTGAAAATAAAGAAGAATGTAGCCAAATAGTTAAAGCTGCTGGCTATGATTTCACTCAAGAAGAGTATGAAGAATATACTTATCAACTTTTAGAATCGGCTAATTCTGAAGGTGAAATTCAAGATTTAGGTGAAAAAGAACTAGCAGCCGTGTTTGGTGGAATCATTGGAAGACCAAAAATTCAACCACTATATGGAGTTGTTTGGCCACCTTTTCAGCTTATGTATGGAATTATTCGCATAGATGACACCCTAGCTTAGAAAATCTCTATTTCCGAACTCGCAAATTAAGTAAGTTTCTGGGGATGGATTAATGTATATCTGTCCCTTTCTAAAGAACAGGAATTATGCAATTGGCATATTAGTAAAGTGCGTCAGAAAAATCTGTTGATTGTTACAAAAAAGGGAACAGGGAACAGATAAGAAACTTTAGTTCTGAGTTGAAAGATCAGTCAAAAAAAGATGTTTTTACCAAATAATTACTAATTTGTAATTCATAATTAAAGAGGGTACAAGCCTCCACTGATTGCAATTACGAATTACGAATTATCAATTACGAATTATTTTGACGCACCCTACAAGAGATAGCCATAAAGAAATTGATTGAGGATATTTGAATGAATTATCGCCGGATTAGTTATGCAGTTTGGGAAATTACACTTAAATGTAATCTAGCTTGTCAACATTGTGGTTCTCGTGCTGGTCATACAAGGGCAAACGAACTTTCTACAGCAGAAGCCCTTGATTTGGTTAAACAAATGGCTGATGTAGGAATTACAGAAGTTACTATTATTGGGGGTGAAGCTTTTCTTCGTCCTGATTGGTTGGAGATTGCCCAAGCAATTACTAAAGCTGGTATGCTTTGTGGCATGACTACTGGGGGTTATGGTATCACTTTAGAAACAGCCCATCGGATGAAAGCAGCAGGTATTCAAGTTGTTTCTGTTTCTGTTGATGGTTTAGAAGCTACTCATGACCATATCCGGGGTAAACAAGGCTCATGGCAATGGGCGTTTAAGACTATGAGTAACCTCAAAGAAGCAGGAATTCCTTTTGGTTGTAATACTCAAATTAATCGCCTCTCTGCGCCAGAATTTCCTCGAATTTATGAACATCTCCGCGACGCGGGTATTTTCGCTTGGCAAATTCAATTAACTGTACCGATGGGGAATGCAGCAGATAACAGCGAGATTTTGCTGCAACCTTATGAACTCATAGATTTATATCCCATGATTGCTGGTGTTGCCGAACGGGCAAAGCAAGAAGGGGTACAGGTGCAAGCAGGAAATAATATTGGCTATTACGGACCCTATGAGCGATCGCTCCGAGGAGGTGATGCTTGGTCTTTTTGGCAGGGATGTAGCGCGGGATTGTCTGCGTTGGGTATTGAAGCTGATGGTGCAATTAAAGGTTGTCCGTCGCTGCCAACCACAGCTTATACAGGAGGTAATATCCGCGACCATTCATTGCGAACAATTATTGAAGAAACTGAAGAACTGCGGTTTAATATCGGGGCTGGTACTCCCAAGGGAATAGAACACCTATGGGGTTTCTGCAAGACTTGTGAATTTGCCGAACTCTGTCGTGGTGGTTGTAGTTGGACTGCCCATGTTTTCTTTGATAAGCGAGGTAATAATCCTTATTGTCATCATCGCGCCCTTACTCAAGAAAAAGATGGGATTCGAGAGCGAGTATTTCTGCAACGTCGTGCGGATGGCAACCCTTTTGATAATGGGGAGTTTGCGTTGATTGAAGAACCCATTAATACACCTTGGCCAGAAAATGATCGACTTCACTTTACTGCTGATTTAATTCAATGGCCAGAAGGGTGGAAAAAGGAACCAGAGTTAGTCAAATATGAAAGTTAATGCAAACTGAAATCCTGTTTATAAATATGAACCATATTGACCCTGATTCTATCACTTTAGAAAATCCGAATACTGTGGCACAATCTGAGGATAGTTCAGATACTCCACAACGTTTATTACCTCGTTTGGCTTGGGATAGTCAAATCACTTATTTACGACTTCTTTTTAGAGCCAAGAAAGCTTTAGACAGAATCGAGAAGGAAGCTTGTATTTCGAGAATTTAACGCTGATTGACTGCATCAATATCCAAAAAGTAACAACTCAAAAACGGTACTATGTCTAAACTCAAAGTTTCTGATTTAAATCCTGCTGGGTTTCAATTTTTCCAAGATTCTGAAACCTTTCTTATAGATTTGAATGATGATGATCTGTCTATTCCTCGTGGTGGAATTTTTATTACTACTAATATTAGTGTGATTCAAGTTGCCGTTTCTGAGGATATTTTTGCACCATCTATATCTTTTATTTGGTGATGGAATAGAGGGCGGGAAAACCCCGCCCCTACAGAATTTGTGATTTAAAACCCACATTCCGCACTTCATAAGGACGAACCCAAAAGTCCGCCCTTAGATATTGCCGAAAAAATCTAAATCTTCGCTTCTTCTCTCACCAACTTATCCCAACCCAAATCCTTCAAATTATTATTCCTTCTTAAAGGACGAGTTACCAATTCCAAAATGTCACGGGTATTACCAAAACCGTGAATTTGAGCAAAGGTAAACTCCACAGACCACTTAGTATTAATACCTCGTGCTTCTAGTGGGTTAGCATGAGCCATACCAGTAATTACCAAATCAGGTTTCAACTCATAAATCCGTTGAAGTTGATTGTAATTATCAGGCTTCTCCATAATTGTTGGTAGAGGTGAATTCATTTCGTGACAAGTTTTTTCTAACAAAGCCAACTCAGCAGCTTGATAGCGTTTATCCATGTAAGGAATACCGATTTCCTGAACAGTCATTCCACAGCGAATCAAAAACCGCGCCATAGAAATTTCCAACAGGTTATCACCCATCAAAAACACAGATTTACCACGAATTAATTTCACATAATCTTCTACACCAGCCCATATCTGCGCTTCCCGTTCGTCTAAACCCTTGGGTGTAATTCCAAACACCGAGCAGATTTTTTCAATCCAAGCGCGAGTTCCGTCGGGGCCAATGGGGAATGGTGCGCCAATTAGCTTACACTTGCGGCGACGCATTAAAGTTGTAGCGGTGCGGCTGAGGAAGGGGTTAACACCAGCGACATAATACCCTTCTTCGATCACAGGTAATTCTGTAAATCGTTTTGCAGGTAGCCAACCAGAAACTTTGATACCTTGTTTTTTCAGTTCCAAGGTTAACTGAGTCACTACGGGGTCAGGTAAAGAACCAAACAGCACCAAAGGTGGGTGATCTACATACTCAGATTCATCTTGGGCGATGTCTTCTTTTTTCTTACCGAAATTCATCAGCTTCTGAATGGCGTTGCGCTCAACTTTTTCAGTTTCTGAAACTGGAGACTTTTCAGGACAACGATGAGCCATAGCGGCTAATACAGTGTCCTCTCCTTGGGTGAATGCGTAGTCGAGTCCGTTAGCACGGGCGACAACAATGGGAATACCTAAATCAGCTTCTAACTTGGGTGCTAAACCTTCCAAGTCGGTTTTAATAATTTCTGTGGTGCAAGTACCAATCCAGACAATTACACTAGGATTGCGATCGCGCTTAATTTGCTCACACAATCGTTTTAATTCTTCATAATCATTCAATTGTGCCGAAATATCCCCTTCTTCTAACTCTGCCATTGCATAGCGGGGTTCAGCAAAAATCATCACTCCCATTGCATTTTGCAGAAAGTAACCGCAGGTTTTTGTCCCAATCACCAAAAAGAAGCTATCTTCAATTTTTTGATATAACCACGCAACGCAGCTAATAGGACAAAAAGTGTGATAATTTCCGGTTTCACATTCAAAATTTAAAGCTTCTGGCTGTTGAGCAACAGTCATATTAATATTCTCCCTTTAATTTTTTAAGCTTGTAAAGCAGATGATTGGGGACTAGGGATTGGGGACTGGGTACTAGGTACTAGGTACTAGGGATTGGGGAGATGAAAAGAATATTTATCTTTCTTCTGCTCCCTGCTCCCTGCTCCCTGCTCCCTGCCTTTTGCCTCCTATCACCTGCTTTCAACAATTAATTATTGGGGAAGAGACGAGCCATTTCTGATTCATCAAAAACCTCTGATGGCAGTTCTTCACCCAAAAGGTCGTTATTTTCTTCACCCTCTTGGAGGGATTTTTCATCACCCCAGACATCAGACAACACATCACGAAATGCGCTCTCTTCAGGTTGACCTAGATCATCAAACCCATTGTCATCAGAGAGACTTAAATCACCTAATGCAGACGCGTGGTTGTCTTCCGTTAAAGTCATAGACTCAAAAGAAATCCCACTAAACTCATCCACTGTTTCTACACTGGATGCTGGTTCGGACTCCTCTAGGATGCTTTCATCGGCTAAAGAAATCTCATCGAAAGCATTGTCATCTACCAGTAAATTGCTTTCGTCCCAGTTGACTTGAGTGACATCGATCATTGTGAATTCTTGATCAATCTCCTCTTCCCCAACATCACTTAAATCAGTGCTTGCTGATGGTTCCTCTTCCAGAACATCTTCAGCAATATCTTCTAGCACTTCAGGGATATCTTCAGAAACGTCCAAGTATCTTTTTGGTTCTGTTGTCGGACTCAAACGGTTTCCGAGGACAATATCTGGGTCAAAATGTAAATCCAATACTTCAATCAGAGTATCAGCATCTGGATTTAATTTAGCAAAGGGAAACATTAGCTGGGCTAGTTTGGGTTCTAGCGCATTTACCACTCCCAGGATGAGGTACGAAGATGGTCGCTTCCCTCCATCGGGGGTATAAACCGATTCTATTGCCATTTGCAGGGTAATCCAATCGCGGTTCACCTGAAAGAATTGCAACCACTTTTGCTTGATTGAGTCCGTAAAGCTATTAAAGAATGCCATAGTCTCCCCCCATCCTGACGAGGTAAAATGTTTTATACAATCATCAAGTCTAATTCCTCTTCTGCATTAGTGGCTTGTGGTTTACTCGGATTTAGATAAAAATCTGACAACAAAGAGAAAAGTTCTCTATCTGGAGCATCGTTAGGAACAACACCTTCAGGACGCGCTAATATTTGGTCAGCAATGCTCAGGTAATAGTCGCAAACATAGTCCAGTGAAGGATCTGACTCTGCCATTTCAAACAGGGTTTTACCTTTCACGCGGGAAACACGGATATCTTCGATTAGAGGTAATACCTCCAAAACTGGCATTGGTACTGCTTCGATGTATTTCTCAATCAAGTCGCGCTTGACAGTGCGATTACCGATTAACCCAGCCAAACGTAGTGGGTGAGTCCGTGCTTTCTCACGGACTGAAGCTGCAATCCGGTTAGCAGCAAACAAGGCATCAAAGCCATTATCAGTAACAATCAGGCAATAATCGGCATAGTTGAGTGGTGCTGCAAAGCCACCACACACAACGTCACCCAGTACGTCAAATAAAATTACATCGTACTCATCAAAAGCATTGAGTTCTTTAAGTAGTTTTACAGTTTCACCTACTACATATCCACCACAACCTGCACCAGCCGGAGGACCACCAGCCTCTACGCAATCTACACCACCATAGCCTTTGTAAATTACATCTTCAGGCCAAACATCTTCGTAGTGGTAATCTTTTTCTTGCAGAGTGTCAATAATTGTAGGAATCAAAAACCCGGTAAGTGTGAAAGTGCTGTCATGTTTAGGGTCACAGCCAATTTGTAGTACTTTTTTACCGCGTTTGGCTAGGGCAACTGAGATGTTACAGCTAGTTGTTGATTTGCCAATTCCACCTTTTCCGTAAACTGCTAATTTCACTTTTGATTGCCTCTTTAATAGTTTCTTTTCAAACTTGCAGCCTTCACCTAGCCTGTATTAGCGACGTGTGAGGTGTGTGAGTGTCATTATTGTGCAAATTTCCTAGAAAAGAAAGAGGCTGGAAATTTGGAATTTGGCTTTAGACGGCGTAATTTACATATATAAAGACTTTAAGTGATTAATTAGGCTTATAAAGCTCAAAAAATTCTCAAAAACTCTATTAAATTAATTTATAAAAAATAAATAATAAAATAGTTACAAAAAACAAAAAAAATAAATTCGCTATTTATAACTGTTTACAAACAATTATACTCATGTATTTACAGCTTATTATCAAGCAGCCAGGCGTATTTTATTCTAAAAAAATAATTATTATCAGTTAATACTAAAAAGATAGCAATGCTTACGGCTGGCTATACCCAAGAATTTGAGAGAGTCTATAAATAGATGCTTTCAGGCAATTTACTCAATATGGAATGATTTAAGTGAATGAAAAATGCCTTCTGCTGGCTACGGCTAAGAATTGTTAGTTGTAAATAATTATTAAATTAAAAAATTTATATCTAAAAACTAATTAAATCATGACAACCATAAATTTGATATATAAATATTAATTTTATCTTAATTTTTTTCAACAGCATTGATTTCCTGCAATGATTGCCAACCGGCGTGCCACTGGGAATTATCTTGTAACAATTTCGCATTCAACCAAAAGCGGACTTGAGGGTCACAAGCAGCCACCATTTCTGCATATACCCACTTACCCTGATTTTTCCGGTTAACAACTTGAAAATGTCGCCACCCATCAACTTTTTTTTGTGCTGTCCACTTAGAACCGAGTAAATAGGGAAACTTCTGTTTTTTAGGCATTTTTCAGGTTCTAAAGATCCATATCGGAAATTGAATAATTAGTGCGCTCATTGTTCTGAGCAAGCGAACATTGCTCAGAACAAACAGATTAAGTCCAACTACAAAATTACTAGATTATTCTTATATTGTTCAAATTACCGCTAAAACCAGTAATCTCAATAATGGAGTCGGTAGCAGCAGAGAAGCCAGCAATGTCATCATTAAGTGCTACAAATGTCTGTTGAGTTGCACCACTACCCAAAGTAAAAGTAGCTGCACCATTAGCCGCAAAAGAACTATTAGTTAACACTGCTTGAATATCAGTAGCAATCAAGCTTTTAACCGTGCCTCCGTCAAACACATTCCGTTTAGAAACGGCATTAATACCATCAATCCTATCTTTACCAATCTTAAAGTCGGTGATCTTGTCGTAACTGCTTAACAGGGAATCGCTCAAATCTTTGTAGCGGAATTTGTCTGTACCCTTCCCACCTGTGAGGACATCAGCCCCTGCACCACCCACTAGAAGATCAGCACCATTATCACCATTGAGAATGTCATTACCCTCTAAGCCAAACAGTTTATCTTTGCCATTACCACCAGAAATATTATCAATGCCATCAGAACCGAATAACGAATCTTTGCGATTAGTACCGCTGATGAATTGGGTTGTTTCCACTACATTGTTCAGCAGTTTGGTGACATTGCCATTCACATCATAGAGATATCTGTATTCAGGAATGATGTTACCGTTGTAATCATAGCTTTCTGAAGTTAGGTTGCCATTGGCATCGTAAGTGGAGGTGTAGATATAATCTGGCGTGCCATCAGCATTGTAGTCAGATATTTGTGAAATCAGGTTGCCATTACCATCGTAAGTGTAAGTGTCGGTATAATCTACCGTGCCATCAGCATTGGTGTCAGAGTTGACTGAAGTCTGATTGCCATTGGCATCGTAGGTGTAGGTGGTGATATAATCCGGTGTGCCATCGCCATTGTAGTCATAGCTTTGTGAAGCCAGATTGCTCTTGGCATTGCCATTGGCATTATAAGTGTAGGCAGTGATAAAATCTGGTGTGCCATCAGCATTAGTGTCAGATATTTGTGAAATCAGGTTGCCATTGGCATCGTAGGTATAGGTGTCGATATAATCTGGCGTGCCATCACCATTTGTGTCAGAGTTTACTGAAGTCAGGTTGCCATTGGCATTGTAAGTGGAGGTGTAGATATAATCTGGCGTGCCATCAGCATTAGTGTCAGATATTTGTGAAATCAGGTTGCCATTGATATCGTAGGTGGAGGTGTAGGTAGAGTCGATTGTACCATCAGCATTGGTGTCAGAGTTTACTGAAGTCTGATTGCCATTGGCATCGTAGGTGTAAGTGGTGATATGGTCGATTGTGCCATCACCATTGTAATCAGATGTTTGTGAAGTTAGGTTGCCATTGGCATTATAAGTGTAGGTACTGCTAAAGTCTGGCGTGCCATCACCATTGGTGTCAGAGTTTACTGAAGTCTGATTGCCATTGGCATCGTAGGTGTAGGTAGTGATATAATCCGGCGTGCCATCAGCATTGTAATCAGATGTTTGTGAAGTCTGATTACCATTGGCATTATAAGTGAAGATACTGATGAAATCTGGCGTGCCATCAGCATTGTAGTCAGATGTTTGTGAAGTCTGATTGCCATTGGCATTGTAAGTGGAGGTGTAGATATAATCTGGCGTGCCATCAGCATTAGTGTCAGATATTTGTGAAATCAGGTTGCCATTGATATCGTAGGTGGAGGTGTAGGTAGAGTCGATTGTGCCATCAGCATTGGTGTCAGAGTTTACTGAAGTCTGATTGCCATTGGCATCGTAAGTGTAGGTGGTGATAGAGTCGATTGTGCCATCAGCATTGGTGTCAGAGTTTACTGAAGTCAGGTTGCTATTGGCATCGTAGGTATAGGTGTAAATCTGATCAATAGGAACGTATATGCCAAAATCAGCTTTGACTGGTGTGGATTTTGCGACGATTAGGTTTTGTGGATTGGTAGACATAATTTTCTCTGATACAAAAAAACTAGCAATTGTCTGTTTCTCTTCCTGTTTCATCCTGGAAGTGTTGGCACTATCCAGTCTATATAATAACACGGTCAATCTGACCGCTTTTTCTTTTACAATTAATACTAGTATTTAAATCTCTATCACACTCAAAACCACAATTAATGGCTTACGCCACACTGTGCGAAAACATACTACATAAAATAAAGTCTATCCACAATCAGAAGTGTTGATCTTGCAACAAAATTTCAGGACTTACGCAACTGGCACATTGATAAGGTGCGTCAGACTGCATAAATCTACTAAATAAACAGATTTTTGATATCTGACGCACCCTACAATAGATTTTTGGTGTGACACTTGCGTACGTCCTAAATTTGATATTTTTTGCGTCTTGTCCAGGTAAAATATCTTGTCTATTAAGAATAGAGTCATTAATCACTCAGATTTGGTATCACCAATGCCAATAGACAATTTGAGCAAGATATTCAAAATCTTAACATTCAACACTTCTGATCCACGAAGACTAATTAGCTATTGTTAATTAACCCTGAAATCTATATCGCGTCAAGGTTTCAAAAGCGATCGCCATTACGGTTAAAAGTTTGACAATCTAACCGTCCATTCTCCTGGATACATAAGGAAAACCACCTGATCTGACTCCAGCAACCATTAATGTTATTTGTAATTTTACGCTTTTTTTTGGATAGACGTTGACGGACAATTTCATTTGGACAAAGTATTTCTAAAGTGCCGGTACCATCTTCATCATTGACAATCCGAAAAAGACAGTCTTGTAACATAGAGCGGGTACTGCTGTCAAAAAAGCGTTTAAAGCGCTGTAGCTTCTCGCCTTCGGTCATTTTGCTAACGGGATTCATGGGAAATAAATCCTCATTCTCAATGTCGAAGTCATCATCTTCAAAGTCGTAGGGGTTAATCATTGGTATTATTCCAGTTGCCCGGCATTTTGAGAGATGTTTTGAAGTAATGGTAATTGATAATGGTGAACTTGACAAACATCCTCTAAATTACAACTGCAAAAGTTCCTATTTAACTAAATTCCATCGTCTCTACAAACTCTAAAATATGCTGCTTGATTTCTTCAGCTTCCTTCTTAACAGAACTGGGAGTATTACCTTCAAAAAAGCTGCGCTGACTACTAACTATATACAAAAATTCCCCATTAATAAACGCCAGCAATCCTCGATAGGCATCTAATCTGATCGCACTTCCGTTATTTTCTTGTTTGGAAATTGTTGAGCCTTTAGGCATATCAACTAATACATAGTAATATCCATTTAAAATATCTTCTAGATATTCTGCGTATTTAATTTCTGCACCTTGGACATTGGCAAATATCGCCTGAGGTACATACTTTTCGATGATAATTGAGTGGAAATATTTTTCTTGTCCTTGAAATTCCATTTCCTCTAAATATTCTGGAGGGAGAGGATAATAATCAATTCTGAGCAAAGTCCCAACATCATCAGAAAAGCCGACTATTCCTTCTTGACTTTGAATTCTTCCCCCCTGTTCTGGGTTAACTGGAATGGGAACTGTAAAATTATCTAAAGGTGAATTATATATCTGCTGACCAAGGTCATTAAATATTACTGCTTCGGATTCTTCTGCTGCATATTCATCATCTTCTGCTTCTTCAATTGCAGCTATGACTTCCTTAATAATTTCCTCTGCTTCTTCGTCTTCTAGTTCTAAAGCTTGCTGTAGCTGTTTGATATAAGGCTGTTTTTGTGTGGGGATAGTCAAGTCTTCGTCATCTAAAAGCATGATTACCCCAGCCGCAAAGCCATCTAGTACGATTTCGTCTGAGAGGCTTGCGTATGCAGTGTTAAACAGTGATCCTAGTCCTTCATCTTGTGCGATCGCTACTAGTCTATCAACTATCTCTGTCATTTCCTCTTCTGAGTATTCATCAAAAACCTCAAATTCCCAAAGAATATCAATCAAACTCTCTGTATCTAAGTCTTCAATGGAAGAATCAACTATTGCCGTAATGACAGCTATAGCCGCTACCGCTTCTTCTGGACTCAGTGATTCTTCTGAGGTATCTTGTGAATCGAATATCTTATCATACTTTGTCATCATCTCTATCTCCTTCAATGGTTTTTTAGTAATAACCAATCACACACCAGTAATAATTGTTAGTTTATCAATGTAAGGAACCTTCTCTAGATATTATTTTAGTAATCTATATTACCAACTAAGCTGACAAGTTAAATCGGGACAATTGCACAGCAGTACTAAATGAGGCGAAAATATGAGAGATGTTGCAAAGGAGAAGCACAAAACAGTAGAAACTTGTCCTAATAGACATAGAAGTGAAAAAGAATGTAGAGACGAGAATCTCTACCCAGCGAACGTCTTTACAACGGTTCTAGGAAACGCACATTTAATTTTTGAAGATGTCTAATGAGCTTTCTTTGAGTATTGAGCAGGTTTTGATCCTGCCTTTTTAGTTTATTCTATACAGAATTATCTAAACTATTACTTATTGGGTTGAGCGATACGCATTTCAATATCTTCTAATGTGCGTAACAATAGACGTTTTGCTTGTAATTGCCAACCCCATTTTTGAATTCTATAAGCTGCAACAGTACCAACTACAGCCGCTAACAAGGCTATCGGTTGATTGAGAGAAATTCCAAATAACAACCCCAAGCCCGCAATTCCCCAAAAAGGTAAAGCTACTGTTTGTCTTTGCTCTTCTACTATTTCAGCAATTTTACTAGATTGCATTGTAGTTAATAATTCTTCTCTAATTTGCCGCTGTTCCGCTAATGATACAGATAAACCTATTTTACGGCGTAATTTTTCCATCTTACGGGCATCAGTGCTGTATTCAGTTAGTTCATCTTCCTCCATTTTTTGTAGTCGTTCTAATTGTGACATGATTATAAAAATATTCTTATCAGTCAAGGATAACACGGCACTATGAGCGATCGCTTTTATAAAAAATCCAAAAATTTAATCACTTCATAATCATATAAATGGTAAAAATTGCGATCGCATCTGGAGAAGGTTCCAAGCTATAGTTCGCATATATGCTAAATTAAGCGCATATAATAAAAATCTACTTTCAAGTCAAATAAAGACTTATAGCAATTTTATGTGAGGCTGCATAGAATCATGAAATCCATTAATTCATATTTATCCGCGTTTATCTGCGGTCAATTATTCTAGAAATCCTATTCTATGCAGCTTCATCCTAATTTGGTATTACAGCAGTTCTTAGATGACTGGAATAGTGAGTCTATAACCTTCCTTGGGTACTCACTTTTGGATGCTCAAAATAGCCATATACTACCTGAGAAACTTGACGAATAAAATCTTTTGCTCTAGCATCATGATTCGGTCTTCGCACGAAAATTCCTGCTAAATAACGCTTACCTGATGGCGTTTCAATGATACCTGCATCTCCTAATATAAACCGAAGTGTCCCTGTTTTGTGAGCTATCTTAGCACCAGAACCTAAACCAGAAGGTAACAAACTTCTATTATGACAACTATTCATAATACCTATTACTTGTGATTCACTCGTATCGGAAAGTAACTGATTATTTTCCATTAAAGCTGATAGTTTTACCAAATCTTTAGCGCTGGTTTTATTCGTTCCTTTAAAATCTCCCAGTCGATTTCGCATTACAGTATTTTGCAATCCCCAACTGCGAAATTTTTGATTTAATTTATTAATACCGCCTAAACGATTTATAACCATATTTGTTGCAGTATTATCGCTAATAGTCATCATCTTAGTTGCAGTTTCTAAGAGACTAAACTTACTTCCCACTCGCGCATACTGCATATTTCCAGAACCACCAACCATATGTTTACGCCCCATTACCAGGGTTTCATCTAGCTTGATTCTTCCTGCATCTACTTCTTGAAACAAAGCAATCAAAATAGGATATTTAATTGTACTGGCTGCTGCAAAAGATTTGTCTCCATTAACGTTTAAATAATCTCCTGTTTCTAAGTCCATAAAAAAGATTCCAGGAGAGAGAAATTTGTAGCGAGCCATTAATTTTTTAATGGGAGTTTGTAATTCTGAAATTTCTCTTCCCAGAGGAACTATACCAGTGAATTTACTAGTATTTGTAGCTTTGACATTGCTGATGATATCTGGGGGAATAAATTTAATTTCTGGTAATTGTACAGATAATTTATTTCGACTCCAGCTAGTTGGGTTATCAACTTGATTGGTGTTAGGATTTGCCTTAACTGGTGAAGACAACAGAAGAGTACTTGTGATACTAAATAGGAGTAATGAACGTAATTTCATGGAGTTTTGTGAGGAGAGTATTGAATTTACTTACAGATATTTTCCAAGAAAGTCAATGAAATCAGGATTAATTGACTTGGAGGTTGGTTTCAGAGTTCCGCTTATTTAACTTTATTTTAATAACTGCCAGAGTTGGATTTCATAACACAGATGTCGCTCAAAAATTGTGCGTGCTGCTAATCCTTCAATAATTGGTTTTTCCAACCAACGTCTAAATGCTAAACGGCCAAGTGTATGTAAAGGTGGGAGTGCGATCGCTATCATATCGGCAATATATTTGATAGTAGTCAACCCAAAAGTACGGAAGTTATCAACACACAAATCAATCGTTGGTGCAATTTGGGTGGAGATATCCTCAGTCTGAATTAAATTAAATCCAGCTTTTACTAAGGCCGCTTGCAGTTCCCTGGAAATATGACAATTATAAAAAATTCCCTCTCGGTATTCACTGTCAGAACGCATCATATCGGCAAGCAATAAATAGCCACCATTACTTAATAAACGAACTGTACCTTGAGCCAAATCCTCAACAGCAATATATTGACTACTTTCGCTGAATAAAACTAAATCGTAGGTATGTGATGAATCAAAATCCTCAAATCTCGTTAAGTAGAAAGGTACTTTCCCCCGGTATTCTTAATAAACCGTTCTTCCTGAACTGCATCAGGTGCTAATCCCTCAACACTAAAACCGCGATAGCGAAGCGCTACGGCGAAGCGCCGAACGCACAAATATGCCGCATTACCACCAATCCCACAGCCCACATCAAGTACCGTTTTTGTCTCTTTGGGAATAAAACTCAAAAGTTTAGCTGCATAGGCTTCCTGAGCTATACGCAAGCGATTGAGAGTCAATTCTTCCGCCGCACTAGGTAGTGGTTCCCAATAACCGTAATGAAGATAGGAGGAATTTGTCAGTCCCAGGTAATAATCTATAGCTGCGTTTTGGTAGCGGGTAGGTTTGGGAATATTGGTTGATTTTAGTTTTTGCATTAAAGAATAAAGTAATTTTTAAGGCATTAAGCTTGGTTGAAATTCTTCCCAAAGATTGCAAACTTGTTTGTAGCAATCCGATGGAGTAATCTTTAGCTTGTGTAAGAAATTGACCTCAATTTGAGGATGAGCCTTTAGTATCAAAATAATATCTTGATGAGGATTATATGTTGACACTGCTGGAGAAATAGATGAAATCATGGATTCATGAATTGATTGTGATCTCAAATCAAACCCAATCAAATTAGCCGGGATAAATTGCAGTCTAAAAGTAGCTTTATCAAGGCTGGTAATTGTAGGGTGACTAATTTGAGTATCGACATCACAAATCACCATTCCTCTCCCAAATGACATAAATCCCTTCCATGCTGTGTAACCTATTACCAGTAGATTAGTATGAATAAAGCTGTTTTGCCAGTAGCCAAAATTTCCTTGCCAAACACTATTTTCCGGTCGCATTTACCTACTCCTATAAAACTCTAATCTAGATAAATCCAGTTATTAATTAACAACAACTGACATTTAAGTTGATCCACTTATTTAGTGGGGGAATCTTTGCTAAAATACCTTTTTTCAAGGCTTCTGGACGTTCTGACCAAGGTAACAAACCATCCGCTTTAGCATAGTATAGATTTGCACATTCTAATATTGCAGAACTTTCATCTACGAGCAAATCACCAAAGAGATAGGTTGATTTTCCTGCTGCTGTAAAAGCAATCACACAAGAATGACTACAAGCACTCATACATTCAACCCCCTGAATGCAGAATTTATCCTGTATTGCTCTATCTTGTGCAAGTTGTTGAAGCTGTTGTAGTAGTTTTTCTCCACTACTTTCACCAACTCGTTTACCGTCTTCCCACTTACCACCACAAGTCGTGCAGACAAATAGAGTATGTTTTTGATTGAGCATTGATTAAAAAATGTGTAAGAATCAGTTAGAAACGCAGACATGAAAGTTTCTACAGCAGGACTACAGCAGTAACCTCTCCTGCAAACAAATAATGTTTGAAATCATTCCTTCCCTAAAAAAGGGCTGATGTCAATTGGTATATTTGATTCAATTGAAAACTGCTATGTCTATTTGACATTTGGAGAAATCTATTGAAGATAGCAGTAAGCGTCAGTCATATACGCTTCCCATCTTCTTGGATAAAAAGTTGTAAAAAATTAAATCGACTGTTAATAGTCTCAGAGTAATACACAATCTGTAGAGAATCTCTGAAGCTAAAATGATGAATTTTGATGGAAATATTCATGGATTTATTCATCTGTACCACGCAGATGGATATGGGTTATTTTACTTTCGGCGGGCATTCTGACTCAGAGACATAAGTCTCATTACAGCTGCGGGACAGCGTTGGATTTACACCAAACTTTCCCCCTTGCGTTTAATGGTTTTTTCATTAAAACCGACATCGACGACAAACATACAACAATTTTTGTTTGTTGTCAATGGGGGTGGCAGGATAATTTTATTTAGGTCTTGCTGAATTTAACTGCAATTACAGCAGATTGCCGTTAAATATTGATAATTATTCTGTTACTTTATCTCCGTAGGGATTACTAAAAGCTGGGTTTTTAATAAACAGCATGATTGAGGTTGAAGGGAACACCCAAGGTAAATTGTAAGCCTTGATAATTCCTTTGGGTATTTATTGTACCAACAATTTGATTGCGTGTTTCGACTGTACCATTTGTTTGATACCAGTTATATTACTTCTGGCTTCTTTTTCCCACCACCTGATGTGACTGCGGGTTTTGGAGATCCAGTAATTTATGGTGTGCAACTCAGATCGAATTTGTAATTAGCATTTTTGGCTTGGTAGGCATTAAACAAGAAATTTGATAGAATAATTTTGATTCTGGTAAAACTCAGGGTCAAATTTTTCTATGGATTTTTAAAACACCCAGCCTGGACAAAAGAAAATGCGTGAAATTCACAAGGATGTTAAAGAAATTGTTTATAATTATCAATCCTCCTTCTTTAAGCTCTGTATTCGGTTTTTAGGTGGTACTATAGCAGGGTTAGTAATGGTTATTTTTTGCCTGATTTTACGCATGAGTTTAGGTTAGAGAACTAACATCAAATGTTGTCTTCTACACATAAATTTTAAGTGTATTTTGTAGTTTAATCACAATATTTTGGAGACAAAAATTGTGGGAAGTATTTATAAATGTATTTGAATGTTTGGCTTGATAATTGACTTGCCAGCGCAAATCTATTTCTCAAGCCAGTAAAGTTGAGATTTTCTACTGGATGCAGTCTTAGTTTAATAGAAATATTTTCATATATCCCTTTAATCAATGACTAAAAAATGGTTTCGGACTGGCATGATAGTGATATTTATCCTGTCATTTATATTACGCTTTTGGGGTTTAGGGCGATTTAATACCCTCGTTTTTGATGAAGTTTACTTTGCCCAATTTGGTAATAACTATCTTACCCAAACGCCATTTTTTAATGCTCACCCACCGTTGAGTCAATATATAATTGGCTTTGGGATTTGGATTGGTAATCATATTCCCTTTTGGCAAAATACTGTAAATGGATTGACAGGTTCTTTATTATCCCCTTGGAGTTATCGGTGGATAAATGCTTTTACTGGTTCATTTATTCCTTTAGTAGTTGTTTTAATAACTTATCAATTATGTTATCGGTGTGGCTTTGCTTTATTAGCAGGGTTATTTACAGCTTGTGACGGCTTATTTTTAGTAGAATCTCGTTATGCTCTCAACAATATCTATATAGTTATTTTTGGTTTAATTGGGCAATGGTTTTTATTATTAGCTTTAGAAAAGCAAAATAAACAACGTTGGTTGTGGTTGGCTTTTGCTGGTGTTGGATTTGGGGCTTCTATCGCTACAAAATGGAATGGTTTATGGTTTCTTTTCGGTGCTTATGGAATGTGGATAGCAGCTTGGATAATTAACTGGTTGCAATCTTTTTCACCGTCACGCCATGTTTCTATGTTCTCTTATTTGCGGCCTTTAATTACTCCTGCAAATTCTAAAATTAATCATGAAGTTACTATTCAAACACCATTACAGAATCTAGCTCAGATAAATATTTTGCAGATGATATTCTGTCTGGGAATTATTCCCGCAGCAGTTTATAGTCTGATTTGGATTCCTCACTTGCAATTAGACACTAGGTATGGATTTATAGAAGTTCATCAGGAAATTCTGAAATTTCATTTGCAGTTAGGTGGTAACAATTCTAGTGTTCATCCTTATTGTGCTGCGTGGTACAAATGGCCATTATTAACTCGACCAATGGCTTATTATTATCAAACAACTCTAAGTTTTAAAGACCCTCTTCCTGTGTTTGGGCCTCCCTTACCTGCTGGTGCGGGGAAAGTAATTTATGATGTCCATGCAATAGGTAATCCGTTTTTGTGGTGGTTTGGCGTTGCAGCCATGATATTTTTAATCGGAATGCTGTTTGTAAAAATGGTTTTACCAGGGATACAGCAAAAACGCATCTTTGTTCCTAAAAATATGGGTGTTGATACCTGGATTGCTTTATATTTAGTGATTAACTATGCAGCTAATTTCTTACCTTGGGTGAAGGTCAATCGGTGTGTGTTTATCTACCATTATATGTGTGCGGTGGTTTTTACATTTATAGCGATCGCATGGTTTGTCGATCAATGTCTTCGTAGTTATCGTCGAGAACTGCGTGTACTCGGTCTTACCATCACTTTCGCTATCATAGCTGCTTTTGTGTTTTGGATGCCTATTTATTTGGGTTTACCTCTTTCTCAAGAAGATTATCACCTGCGGATGTGGTTTAGAACTTGGATTTGAGTCACTCACTTAACTAAGTTATTTTATTGATTATTCGCTTCATATAAGTACATAAAAACTGCTTAGTTAATCACCTGTATTTTACATTTCTTATCTGTATTCAGAATAACTGACTGTTACACTGTAAGCAGTTGGAAAATTCGGGTAACTCTACCCAATGACAACTGAAACTTGACATGATATTAGCCGTAGAAAAAATTAACTTGATTGGGAATGGCAAATTTAAAAATAGCTAATAATGAGGGTTTGAGTGATATTTTACTTAAGCTCTAATTATTACAGCTTAAGCATATTTCTGAAATAATCTGCGAGTTAATTTTCAAGCTAAGAGCGGTACATTTAGATAGAATACAAAACCTGACAGGTGAAAAATCTATCGCTAACTCTGCTCTTGACTGGGAATTTTAGATTTTAGATTTTAGATTTTAGATTAAAAAAATTTGGTACAAGCCCCGTCCTTGAGGACAGAAAAATAGTCAATCCAAAATCCCAAATTTTCAAGCTCTACACTTGAGGGTGGAGTCAATCCAAAATCCAAAATCGTAAATCCAAAATCGAGTGACGCACCTACATATATATAAAAAGGGGAATCGAAATGGATATAGCGTTACAAGTGCAGAATGTGAATGTTACCAGCTTGAAAGAAGCACCAATTCATGTTTCAAGCAAAATTCAACCTCATGGTATTTTGTTGGTTTTACAAGAGCCAGAGTTGAAAATATTGCAAATTAGCAATAACACGTTAAATGTTTTCGGAATTTCTCCTGAAAATATATTGCAGAAAAAATTAGAAGATTTAGTTGATCCTTTTCAAATAGAGAGAATTACATCGGGTTTAGCAGAAGAGAATTTAGATTTTATTAATCCTACCAAAATTTGGATTAGAAAAAAAGGTGATGAATACACTGTATTTGATGCCGTATTTCACCGGAACACTGAAGGGTTTTTAATCCTGGAATTAGAACCTGCTATTTCCCAAGAAAATATTCCATTTTTAAGCTTTTATCATTTAGCTAAAGCATCTATCAATCAACTAGAAGCTACTAAAAATCTGCGGGAATTTGGTCAAATCATCGTCCAGGAAGTCCGCAAGGTGACGGGATTTGACAGGGTAATGTTATATAAATTCGATGATGATGGACATGGTTCTGTTATCGCTGAAGAAAAAATCGAAAATTTAGAATCTTACTTGGGTTTACACTTTCCAGAATCAGATATTCCCAAACCAGCTAGGAAATTATTTATTTCCAATTCAATTAGATTAATCCCGGATGCTAATTATCAACCGATAGAAATATTTCCTGTCAATAATCCTCTCACTGAGCGTCCAGTTGATTTAACTAAGTCTAGTCTCAGAAGTGCGGCATCTTGCCATACGGAATATTTACATAATATGGGTGTTGGGGCTTCTTTGACTATCTCGTTGATTAAAGACCAAAAACTTTGGGGATTGATTGCTTGTCATCATCAAACACCCAAATATGTTTCTTATGAATTGCGAAAAGCTTGCGAATTTCTGGGAAGATTGATATTTTCAGAAATTTCTGCTAGAGAAGAAACTGAAGATTCTGATTATCGGATGAATTTGACATATATTCAATCACTTTTAATTGAATATATGTCCCAAGAGGATAACTTTATTGATGGTTTGGTGAAAAATCAGCCAAATCTTTTGGATTTAACTAGTGCGAAAGGTGCAGCAGTTTGTTTTGGGGGAAATTACACCTTGATTGGTGAAACTCCCAAAGAAGAAGACTTAATCTATTTAGTTGAATGGCTGAAGAATCATGTGGAGAACGAGGTATTTTATACAGATTCTCTCCCTAGCATTTATCCAGATGCTGTTAACTTCAAAAATGTTGCTAGTGGTTTGTTAGCTATTCCTATTTCCCAGCGAAATTATGTTTTGTGGTTCCGACCGGAAGTGATTCAAACTGTAAATTGGGGTGGTGATCCTAATAGGGCATTTGAAGTTAGTCAAGCACATGGAAATTTACGTTTGTGTCCCCGGAAATCATTTGAGTTGTGGAAAGAAACAGTTAGATTAACATCTTTACCCTGGAAATATGTAGAAATCAAAGCAGCATTGGAATTGCGGAAGGGAATTGTGAATATTGTCTTGCGTCAAGCAGATGAATTAGCTCAATTAGCACAAGATTTAGAACGTTCTAATGCGGAATTGAAAAAGTTTGCCTATGTCGCTTCCCATGATTTGCAAGAACCACTCAATCAAGTAGCCAATTATGTGCAGTTGTTAGAAATGCGGTATGAAGCGGAACTTGATGAGGATGCGAAGGAGTTTATTAACTATGCAGTAGAGGGAGTGAGCTTGATGCAGACATTAATTGATGATGTATTAGCATACTCCAAAGTAGACAGTCAAGCGATCGCATTTCAAGTGACAGAAGTAGACACAGCCTTAGAACGCGCTCTGAGCAATTTACGCAACCGTGTTTCGGAAACAGGTACTATTATTACCCATGACCCCTTACCTACCGTCATGGCTGACAGTACCCAGCTGATGCAGCTATTTCTGAACCTGATTGGTAACGCGATTAAATTCCGCAGTGAAGAACCGCCGCAAATCCATATAGGTGCAGAGAGACTAGAAGATGAATGGTTATTCTCGGTGCGGGATAATGGCATTGGCATAGATCCGCGATTTAGCGATCGCATTTTCATTATCTTTCAACGCCTACACACAAGAGATGAATATCCAGGCACAGGTATGGGCTTGGCAATTTGTAAGAAAATTGTCGAATGTCATCGAGGGCGAATCTGGGTAGAGTCACAACTCGGACAGGGCGCAACCTTCTACTTTACCATTCCAGCCGGAGGACGTGAGCGTGAGCGCAGAAACGGAAGAAACACACAAAATCATCTTTTTAATTGAGGACAATAAAGCCGACATTCGCCTCATTCAAGAAGCATTAAAAACTAGCACACTACCCCATCGGGTAGTGACAGTTAGGGATGGTATAGATGCTATGGCTTATCTGCGCCAAGAAGGCGAATATGCTGATGCACTACGCCCTGACCTCATCTTGCTAGATTTAAACTTACCCAGGAAGGATGGAAGAGAGGTGTTGGCAGAAATTAAATCAGATCCCAAACTTAAACGCATTCCTGTAGTAGTCTTAACAACTTCTAAAAACGAAGATGACATTTTCCATAGTTACGACTTGCACGTAAACTGCTACATCACTAAATCTCGTAACCTCAGCCAACTATTTCAAATCGTCAAAGGGATTGAGGAATTTTGGTTTTCTACCGCTACGTTACCATTAGAGTAAGCTGGAAAAATAGGAGAAAAATTTATTGTTCAGGACTCAAAAATCAGCAATTAGAGGGGGATTAAAGCAGAAAATTATGGCTGCGAGCTACTCAGTGAAAATCTTGTTAGTTGAGGACAACTTAGCCGAAGCTAGGTTGTTACAAGAGTTTCTCAAGCAAGCCCAATCTAAAAAATTTAGTTTAGTTCATGTCCAAAGATTACGGGATGCATTTGCAGAACTAAGTCAGCAGACTTATGATGTGATTTTATTGGATCTTACCCTTCCAGATAGTCAAGGATTATCATCGTTACCGCTTTTGATAGCTCAAGCTCCCAGCACACCAATTGTTGTTCTTACAAATACCAACGACGAAGAACTTGCTATCGAAGCGGTGCGACAGGGAGCGCAAGATTATTTAGTTAAAAGGCAGGTAAAGCCAGATATGTTAGTGCGATCAGTAGAATATGCGATCGCCCGGAAACAAGCTTTAGAACAGCTACGAACAGTCAATCAAGCATTAGAATCGAGGGTTGAAGAAAGAACTGCTGAACTAGTAAAGGCTCAAGAACTTTATCAGTGTAAATCTGAATTTGTCTCCATGCTTTCTCATGACATCCGTAATCCTCTCAATACTATTTTATTAGCGGCCGGATTGCTACAAAACAGTGATGATAAATTAACGAAAGAAAAAAAAGTTAATCATTTGCGGATGATTCGCTCTGCTATCAAAAATATGGCACAGTTATTAGATGAAGTAACCTTTATTGGTAAAGCTGATTCTGGTAAATTACACAGTAACCTCAAATGTCTAGATTTAGAGGCTTTTTGTCATCAAACCCTAGAAGAATTACATTTAACAGCTTTAGATAAACAAGTTACTATAGAATTCACCAGTTGTGGTGATTTTAAAGACACCCTGTGGGATGAAAGTTTATTACGGCACATTTTAGAAAATTTGCTCAGTAATGCCATTAAATATTCCCACCCTAACAGCACAGTCAAATTTGAAGTAACAAGTCAAGATCAAGTAGTCACTTTTCGAGTTCAAGATTGGGGCATTGGCATCGCCAAACATGACCAAAAACGGCTCTTTCAGCCCTTTATTCGGGGAGAAAATGTCGGCAGCATTTCGGGAACAGGTATGGGTTTAGCGATCGCTAAAAAATGCGTCGAAGCGCATGGGGGTGAAATTTACGTTGATAGTGAAATTGGCGTAGGGACTACGTTAACGGTGAATTTACCATTGATTAAAATGTAACCTTTTGTTCGATTAACGCTAAGGGGTGAATTTCAATTTTTACCCTGACTCTTGACCCTGACCAATGATTCCTTGATGGTACAAGCCCCCGGACTTATCCACTACCGTGTACACACAAGTGGGGAAATTGCTCTTTGGTTACCATAAAACCCCACACCTAGCCCCTCCCCGCAAGCCTACGGTGTACACACAAGTCAAAAAAAGTTTGATTTTTCATTGTTCTCTCGTTTATCTCGTTCCCATGCAGAGCATGGGAATGCTGCTCATTGAGGCTCTGCCTCCAATCTGGCATTGAGTCAGAGACTCAAAGAATGCATTCCCAGTCTCCGACTGGGAACGAGGAAAGTCTTATCAAGCTAGGTTTTTAGGACTTGTGTGTACACCGTAGGCAAGCGAGGAGGGGAACTGGATTTCCGGTTAAATCCTGTTTTCAATTCCATTTCTCAAACTCTTACTCTTTGCGCGACGGACACTTTTTTAACTATATATTAATCATTAGTTTCTGTAACGTTAACATAAAAAAATAAAATAAAAAATCTATAGAATATGTAACATTTGTTAACCATCTCCATTAGGCAAAATCTAGATGGTATTGTAGCTATTTTGGGAAATTAATTTATATAAATAATAACAATACAATAAAACACACGGAGATAATAATCCTTATTTTGCAGTAAATACAGACTTTATTTTCTCTATGTGTATAATGTAGTTTATATAATTAGCTACTAAGCAATTGCTTGGTTTATTTTAAAACGAGTAATTATAAATATGTCTTATTACTTATTGATTTGTAATTTAATCTCTACTTAAACAGAGTGTTCTAGACTGTCTAAAGTCAAAATTGACATCTAAAAACTATGGAAATTCACTGCACAAGTATTAAGTAATCGTGCAAAAAATTTGTATGGCTGAAAATGTCAATTACCTGCATAAAAACTGAAATTCGACAAGTTTATCGCTGTAATCAAAAAAGTGAGTAATCACTACAGAAAAAGACCACTTAGAGAACTCCACAAAAAGAAATGCCCAATGTCATTCTGAACGAAACGAAGTGTAGTGAAGAATCCTCCGAGATGCTTCGTTTCGCTTTGCTACACTCAGCATGACAAAACAGGATCATTTATTTTGTGGCTTACTCTTAAACGGATTAATTTGTCCAATATTACAGATGACATGGAACGTAAACGCAAGATTGCATTGAGGCCAAACTAGAGTAACTACTGACTTTAGTTTTTACCACTGTCAATTTTTAATGGGTGCATTATGTCATACTATCAGTCGGAAGTTGAGACTAGACAACTAAGTAATTTAACGGAAAGCAGTAAGTTTTTAACACCTTTTCAACGTAAACTTCTGCAAAAAAGTCTACAAGAGGATTACCCTGAGTCCTATCGCCAAAGAATTGAAATCATGTTATTGGCAGATAATGGGAAAACTCAAACAGAAATTTGTCAAATCCTGGGGTGTTGTGCAGCAACAGTCAGACATTGGATGCATATAGCGCGGATGGGGATGGCGCATCAATGGCAAGATTGTCCAATTGGTCGCCCGAAGGTAGTGAACGACCAGTATTTAGAGCGATTACAAGAACTGTTGAATAGTAGTCCTAGAGATCATGGCTATTCATTTCGACGGTGGACAACCAACTGGCTACAAAAACATCTAGCCAAGGAATTTGGGATTTCGGTGAGCGATCGCCATATCAAACGTTTACTCAAACAGCTAGGGTTATCCACACGCCAAAAACCCAGCAATCACCAAGACAACAACATTAAATCTGATCGTGAAGCCAGAATTTCGATTAATGACCTTAAAAACGTCAAAAAATCGGATAATTCCGAATTTATATCCATCAATTTTACAAAACTAAGTCAAGATAAAGATTCAGATATATATGGCGCACAATCTATCCGCTCAGTTGGTATCTCTACAACAAATCAACCATACTTTGGGCTATTCTCTCTCCGCAGCCGAATTCCAATATTATCTACCACAATTTAAAGAAAAAACCCCCAAAGTCGGCAAATTTTGGCAAGGAAATGATGTTGAATCAGGAATCTACATCGTTATTGCTGGTAAAGCCAGATTGCTAGACGAAGCGGGTGAATTAATCGCCACTCTTGAAGCCGGATCATCATTTGGGGAATTTACCTTATTTCCAGAGTCTGAATTTCAACCCTATGGTGCCAGGGCAAGTGTCAATTTACAACTTTGCTTTGTACCTAGTGCAGTTTTATCGCCTTTAATGGCTAAATATCCCCAAATTCAAGCACATTTATGGCATCAAGCACAAAAGCTCAATAGCCTACTCATAGGCTCAGATCCGACTTTAGAAGTAGTAGAGAATATCAATCCAAACCCAGAATTTTTAGCACCCCCAACAGTAGAAGCAAAATCAGAGCTAAAGATTAGCAAAGCCTATTTTCCTAGTCCTACACAACGAGTCAGACATTTATGGCAACACGTCATTAGGCGCTATCCGTTTTTTGCCCAACAGAGTGCTTCTGATTGCGGTGCTGCTTGTTTGGTGATGGTATCCCGGTATTGGGGGAAACGCTTTAGTGTCAATCGTTTACGGGACATTGCCAATGTAGACCGAAATGGTGCATCCTTGCGGGGGTTATTGACAGCAGCCGAAAGCCTGGGTTTCGCCACCAGACCTGTTAAAGCCAGCCTCAACCAGTTAGCAAAACAAAAATTACCTGCGATCGCTCATTGGGAAGGTAAACATTACATCGTTGTCTATGAAATAACCTCCAAACACGTTATAGTCGCTGATCCTGCGATCGGTCAACGCACCCTCAGCCACCTAGAATTTAAAGCCGATTGGACTGGCTATACCTTGCTGCTGCAACCAACAGCCATGCTCAAAGAAGCCAAAGAAACTTCCACACCTTTTTGGCAATTCTTTGAATTATTAAAACCACACTCTTTGATCATGTTGGAAGTCTTTATTGCTTCCATATTTATCCAGATATTTGGACTCATTACCCCCCTATTCACCCAATTAATATTAGACCGTGTAGTAGTGCAGCGTTCCGAACTCACTTTAACAGCAGTGGGCATAGGGTTGTTATTATTTAGCTTCTTCCGTGTAGCCATGATGGGCTTGCGGCAATATCTGCTAGATCACATGGCAAATCGCATAGATTTAGCCCTCATTGTTGGCTTTATTCGCCATACCTTCAGACTACCATTAAGCTTCTTTGAATCTCGTTATGTCGGGGATATTATCTCTCGCGTTCAAGAAAACCGCAAAATTCAACGCTTCCTCTCCGGTGAAGCATCATCTATCCTTCTCGATTTATTTACAGTTTTTATCTATGTGGGATTAATGCTTTGGTATAGCTGGAAAATGGCCTTACTTTCCCTAGTCATAGTCCCACCTTTCGCCTTATTAGCACTAATTGCCACACCTTTTTTACAAAGAATTTCTAGAGAAATATTTAATGCTGTTGCCAAAGAAAGTAGTTACCTAATTGAAGCCCTAACTGGTTTGCGAACCGTCAAAGCTACAGCAGTAGAACAAACAGTCCGTTGGCATTGGGAAGAGTTATTAAATAAAGAAGTAAAAACTAACTTCTCTGGGCAAATTATCAGCAATCGTCTACAAATTTTTAGTAATCTCATTCAATCATTAGCAACTACTGGGTTATTATGGTACGGGGCATATTTAGTAATTCAAAATGAATTAACGATTGGTCAATTAGTAGCATTTAATATGTTGCTAGGTAATATTATTACACCTTTTCAACGTTTGATTGTTCTATGGAATCAATTACAAGAAGTTGTGATTGCCGTAGAACGTATTAATGATGTTTTAGATACAGAACCAGAAGAAGATTTACAGCATCAACCACGGCAAAATTTACCCCAACTAAAAGGAAATATCCGCTTTGATAACGTCACCTTTCGTTATCATCCAGAAAGCGATATCAATATCCTAGAAAATCTCAGTTTTGAAATCAAACCAGGGCAAATGGTAGCACTAGTAGGACGTAGTGGTTCAGGCAAAACCACCATTTCTAAGTTAGTCCTGGGCTTATATCCTCCTACAGATGGGAAAGTTTTAATTGATGGACAAGATATTACAAGTATTTCCTTGCGTTCCTTGCGTCAGCACGTAGGAGTAGTTGACCAAGATACATTTTTATTCGGTGGCACAATTCGAGAAAATATTAGTTTAGGGCATCCTGGAGTACCTTTAATAGAAGTAATTGAAGCAGCACAATTAGCAGGTGCTGATGAGTTTATTAAAAAATTGCCAATGGGATATGAAACCCAAATAGGTGAAGGTGGAGGCTTATTATCTGGTGGACAAAGACAAAGAATAGCTATTGCTAGGGCGTTATTAGGTAATCCTCGATTGTTAATTTTAGATGAAGCAACTTCCCATCTAGATACCGAATCAGAAAGAATTATTCAGCAGAATTTAAACACAATCTTGAAAGGAAAAACTACCTTAGTAATTGCCCATCGTCTTTCTACAGTTAAAAATGCAGATGCGATTTTAGTACTAGACCGAGGTGTATTAATTGAAAGTGGAACTCATGAAGAATTAATGTCAAAACGAGGGCATTATTTCTATCTCAATCAACAACAGTTACAAAAAGTAGGCTAAAGGACACGGCTAGTAATTAAATCGCCAGATTGTCAAGAAGGAAAAATCAAAAATAAACAAATTTTATTAAGGGAAAAGAATGACAGATTTACTTAATGGACGGGTTAAAAATTCGCTAATAAAAGACGTATCTGAACACAATAATTTAGAAATTGCAGTACCAAAAGATGTATTTAAACAAAATGATTTAGCAATTGAAGAACCAGTAGAAATAGTAAATAGAGATGATTGGTCTGATATAACTAAAGAATCTCTTGATAGTTTACCTCAAGTTTGGACAAGGGGATTACTATATTTTCTGGTGATATTTGTATCTATAGTTTTACCTTGGGCAATCTTATCTAAGGTAGATGAAACTGGTACTGCTAGAGGAAGAATTGAGCCTAAAGATAAAACAATTAAACTCGATGCTGCTGTGTCAGGTACTGTATCCGAAATTCGAGTAAAGGAAGGTGATACAGTTAAAGCCGGACAAACTTTATTGTTGTTAGAATCAGAATTAGTAAAATCAGAATTACATCAAGTACAGGATAAGTTAGAGGGACAACTAAACCGATTATCTCAATTAAATTCTTCCAAAAATCAGTTAGTTGTATCTTTAGCAACTCAACAACAACAAAATCAATCTCAACAATTAGAAAAACAAGCCCAAGTAGACCAAGCACAACAGAATATTATTGCATTAAATAATGCCTATGAATTACAGAAAGAAGAAAGATTTTCTCAAGTCAATCAAGCACGACAAACCCTTGAACATAGTCGAACTACTAGTAGACTAGTAGGGAGTAGTTTAAGAAGTACTCAACGCGAAGTAGAACGATATAGCAAGTTAAACAAAGAAGGTATTGTTCCCGAAATCAATGTTGTTGAAAAGCAAGATATAGCTAAAGATAAACAACAATTACATGAACAAACTAAATCAGATGTTAAACAAGCTGAGTTACGTGTAACAGAACAACTAAATAGTTACGAACGCAATCTTCGCCAAGCTAAAGCAGATATTGAACAGGCTAAGTTGCGACTTAAAGAACAGGAAAGAGGATATCAAAGTCTAGTACGTTCTGGTCAACTAGCCGTTTTAAGAATTCAGGAACAGCAGAAAAACTTAGATACAGAAATTACTTCTCTACAAGCGGAAATCGCTCAAAGTCAAAGCCAAATTGAATCAATAAAATTTCAATTAGGACAACGAGAATTAAAGGCTACTGCTAATGGGACATTGTTTCAGTTACCGATTCAAAAAGCTGGATCAGTTGTGCAGTTAGGGACAATGGTGGCAGAGATAGCACCTCAAAATTCGCCTTTAATAATTCGAGCGCAAATGGCAACTACTGAAAGTGGATTTTTGCGGATAGGATTGCCAGTTAAGATAAAATTTGATGCTTATCCTTTTCAAGATTATGGAATAGTTGCAGGAGAGTTAATTAAAATTTCACCAACTACCATAGAAATAGACACACCTAATGGCAAAGTCGCCGCTTACAATTTAGAAATTGCTCTCAAACAGAATTGTATTACCTCTGCGAATAAATGTATTTCCTTGCATCCAGGAGATACAGCAACGGCTGAGGTGATTGTGCGTCAACGCCGAATTATTGATTTTCTAATTGATCCGTTTAAGAAGTTACAGCAGGGAGGAGTGAAATTATAGCATCAGCATTCAGAAAGAGGTTTAAAAATTGACAACAAAGGTGTAAATTTACTAGGTTTTTGTTTAATTAATTTAAGGATAATCTCATGTCACCAGCTATCACTATTACTAAAGAAGATATTCTTCAGCAAATTCAGTTTTCCTGTAAAATTCCTGAAATAATTGAGCAGATTGTTACTCGTAAAGTGATTATATCTACTGCTGAAGAAGCTGGAATCCAAGTAGAGACAGAAGAACTGCAAAAAGCAGCAGACCAAATACGATTAAGCAACCAACTTAATAGTGCTGATGAGACATGGAAGTGGTTGGAAAAACATGGTTTATCTTTAGATAATTTTGAAGAAATTGTCTACACTAATCTTATTTCTAGTAAGTTAGTTACTCATTTGTTTGCTGATCAAGTTGAACCTTATTTTTTTGAAAATCAACTCGATTATGCAGGTGTGGTGATGTATGAGATTATTCTCAATGATGAAGACTTGGCACTAGAACTTTTCTATTCTATCAAAGAAGGTGAAATGAGTTTTTATGATGTTGCTCACAAATATATTCAAGATCAGGAGTTACGCCGAAAAGGGGGATATCTAGGAACAGTCAGTCGTAGAAAATTAAAGCCAGAAATTTCTGCTGCTGTGTTTACAGTTACTCCTCCCCAACTGCTCAAACCAATTTATACTTCTAAAGGAGTACATCTGATTTTGGTTGAGGAGATTATTCAACCGGAATTAAAGAATGTACTACGCTTGCAAATTATGTCAGATTTGTTTTCTGAATGGCTAAAGCAGCAAGTTGAGAATATTGAGGTTTTGACAAATCTTGAATCGAGTTGATTAATTTTTTCTGTCTTCACCTGAAAGTCAAACTGTATTACTTCTGCATAACAGCCTGTAACCAACCTTGGAAGAGAGATTCTAGGATTTGATCTCTAACTTCACCTAGTTCAGGATGGAACCATTTTTCAATTCGGAGAATGTGGTAGCCCAATTTTGTTTGCACTGGACTAATAATATCTCCTTCTTGACCAAGTGCGATCGCTTGCGAAATCTCTGCCATAAGTTCTGTAACAAAGCGAACACCAGCAAATCCGCCGTTTTCTTTCGACTGTTTACCCTTAGAATACTCTAGCGCCAAGGCACAGAAAGAAGCACCTCCCTCCCGAATTTCTTGGGTGATTTTCATAGCTGTTGCCAAGTCGTTAACAAGAATCTGAGACAAAGCCACACGTTTATAGTTATCACGGTTGGCAAGATAATGAGAATCAACTACCTGACCAAAAAGATGTTCTTTCAATTTCTGCGTCAGCAGTGATACTTGAATACCCTGTGACCAATCCTCCACACTAATTCGTTGTTGAGATAGCCATGCGAAAGTTTCAGAAGCCGCTAATAACTTATGTTCCTGACGAAAAGTATCTCCGGCCGCTTGCAATTCTTCTTCAGAAACTGCAATATTTAACTGCTCACAAACTGACAAAATTAGCGCATCCTGTTCAGCTAAATTAGCAATTTCAGCTAATTTATAAGAGTAGCGCAGATACGCAAGTATTTTCTCATCAGTTAATGGCAAAATTTCTGTCAATGATAGCTTTTCTAAAGTTTCTTGCATAGTCATATACAGCACTTTCTGATGTTATGAGGTATAGTTTTTCATTGCCTGTAAAGGCGGGATTTCCCCGTCCTCGATTGTATTACATTCGACCGAGAACCGCTGTAAATGTAGATGTTTAAGGACGATAAATTAAACGTTCTTGAGGAATATGTGGAACTTTGTGCGGAAAACGATGTAAATCACCATACAAATTCAGATAATCAAGTTCCTCCGGCGTTAAATTACCCTTTTCCAGGCTAGTAATTGCAGCATCAATTTCATTTCGGTATCGCATACCTGTCAAACAAACGTCCACACAATTTTGGCTTAATGAATAACGATATAAATCAGGTACAGAAGGTCGCCAACACCCATCTGCTAAACCAGAAGGAACTTCCCACAAAGCACCAGTATGAGAGCCTGTAGACTTAAATGTAACAATTCCTGGTCTTTGTAAATTGTGGAAATCTAGCTGATTAAAAATCTGATTTTGAGCAGAACGGTGAGCAGAGTTATGTCTGACCATTACCACGTCTAGTAATGAACTGTCTAACCATTGACTAGCCAGATTTATATCGTGAAAAGAAGCACCAATATAGCGAACCACACCCATTTTTTTCATTTGCTCGGAAATGCCAAATGTTCGTTCTAGAGTGCGTTGATAAACACTATTTGCTCCCTTCATATCTGGAGAAATATCTAGACAATTCTGAAAAACTAGATGATCATCTGCATCTATCCAACCCCAAAAAAAGATATCAATATAGTCAATTCCTAGCTCTCCAAATTGATCTAACAGCGCCGCAAGTGCCATTTCTGGTTTTTTTATATAAGTTACAGTTGCCAGAACAACTTTCTCTCTAACTGAAGAACCCCGCTGACACAGTTGACGAATTGCTCCCGACATTGAAGAGTAAATATAGTGGTGCAAATCGCTGGAATAGAAAAAGTAATTGATTCCTTTTTCAAAAGCGTAGAGTGTATCCTCACTAGAGATACCACCACCACCACCCAAGCCTAAACAACTCACTGTTAAATCAGTTTTTCCTAGTTTCCGGTAAAAAGAAAAATTAGATTTGTGAGATTCATTAATTATAGAAATAGTTTGATTTGATGGGAGTAACTGATTATCTACAATGTCTACTATTTTCATCAGATTAATCTTGCTGCTTCTATGCTAATAAATTTGGTTATATTAACCTCTTTCGCTATACATATTAAGAATGATGTGAGTGATCTCTAAATGCTTTATAGGAAAATAGAACGATAAAAATTAAAAGTGTCAGCCAAGCAAAAATCACTTTTATTAAGGGTATTCCTGACACATTCCAGTTTATTAAATTATAATTACCAATATTTTCCATTAATGCTAGAGATATACCAAGAGATATAAAAGAAATTGCTCCTGCATAATCAGCATAAAAAATAAAAGGAATTCCCACCATGATACTAAATATAGCTAAAGCAACTCCAATACTCATAATGTTATTCTCCGGTTTTGGTAATGCTAGTTGAAAAACAAAATGTCAATCAATTATGGTTGAATTTAATTTTGAGAAATTGTGACAGTGATAAACAACTGTCACATAGTTCTCATTTATTACTTAATTATTTTCAGGACTAGAAAATTGCTTGAAATAGATTCACACCAGCTTTAGTAATTGCATAAGTTGCAGCCGCAGTCATACTAACAGCTAGAACAGCTGTGACAACAGCTGGAGAAGCTCCACCTTGAGTAAAGTCTAACTCAGAATCAGTTAATTCGTTCAAGTAAGTTTCGTTATCAAAAAGTAGATCAGCGCCAGCTGGATTTAAGTCACGGATAGAAATTGCAGACATGATTTAGCTCCTAAATTTACTATGTGTTTAAGTTGATTAATTATTTAACTGCTTCAGCGATCGCACTAGCAGCACTTAGAACACCACCACCAACAAACCACCAGCTATTTACAGCTACTGTGTAAATAATAACGGGTGATAATCCACCATTAGTACCAGTCAATTCTTGCTCAGTTAAGTCATTCATGAAACTTTCAGAATCCATAAACAAATCAGAACCAGCAACACTCAAATTGGAAATGCTAATAACAGCCATTGTTTTAATCCTTAAAGTGAATTTAAACTTCAGACTGAGCTTTTATTTACTCATGTCTTTCAAGTATTAATTATTAGTTATTTTCTCAGGCTAATCAATAGGTAGAGATTATTTAAAATGACCTTAAATAAATTATTTATGTCCCATTAAATTGAAATCTTTAATTTAATTCACTAACCAAAAAATCAGTAAAAAGAATTATTATAAAACGACTATTTTGGTTGTCTAATTATGTAATTTATTTCGCAAAATTAATTGACACACCTTACTAATATGCCAGTTGCGTAATACCAATTTTATGTGAAGCTGCATATAATAATGACATCAATTGAATTATCCATTCTTATCTGTGTTTATCTGCGTTTATCTGCGGTCAATTATTCTTGATATCTTATTCTATGCAACTTCAGATCAATTTGCTATAAGTCCTGTTTTAGAGGATGTTAGAAAACTTTGTCGTGTGGTATGTAACACTTGTAGATCCCCCTAAATCCCCCTTAAAAAGGGGGACTTTAAGAAATTTAGCCCCCCTTAAAAAAGGGGGTTGGGGGGATCTCAATCAATTCTGATACTTTTCAAACATCCTCTTAGACAGATAATTTATAAGGGGGCATAAATATCTTCAGAATTAGCATTCAAATAGGTACGCTGCACATCAATTCCTAAAAGAGAAAAATGCCCTAAAATAAACTGCATCTTCACCTCTGGAGAATTATCACCTTGATACCAAGCTTCCAGCAAACCATTAGCAACAATTTGACAGCGATTCATGCCAAAACTTTCCTGAGCGACAAACTTTTGGTCTGGTTCTTCTGCTAACCCTAATCCTGGTGCAAGCTGCATAGTAAATAAGGGAACTTCTGTTTGAAAATGCAATTTATTTTCACTATATACAACCTGTAAAACTTCCTTAACTACTTCATAATCATTTTTATCAAAATATAAGACTCCTGAATCGTACCTTCCGTAGTCTTTGGGGTTATACAAAACTTTGAAGCTAAAAGAAATTGCTAACTCATTCAATCTCTTTGTCAGACTCCTCATTACTGCACTAGTACCTTCAGGAGTTAAATTGAAATATATACGTACAGTTACAGAGTTATTTTTGGCATTTTCAAGATGACTAAAACCCTGATTACTAACTGCCATATAAAAACCATTTTGTACTCGATTTTTGGGCATCCGAATTGCTACTATATCACCCAATACAGCAGCTTTTTCAGTAGTTTTAAGATGTTTATCCCGTTGAATATGTAGTCTCAAACCACCCTTATTTACTGCTAAACTACCATCAGTTTCTTCTCTAATCACAGACCAACCAGAGTCAAAATAGCCTTCTCCACAATTACTATCATGTAATTGCTCATAAAATCCCATATCTATTCCTAGAAAAGTATTATTTTCCAAATCTAGAGGAAAAGTATTTTCTTCTCTATCCATTGCTAAGGCACTTCGCATAGAACCGTTATAATAGATACCATAAAGAAAACTCCGCAGTTGCAAACTCAAATATTTCTGCTGCATTTCTGCTGGCATTTTCTGAAACCGCTCAACTGCCTCAATTGGTAATTCTAAGGGTTTATAATCTGAATGGCGAATTGAGAAATTAGATTTAATTTCAATTTTAGTAACAATATCTTGGAGTATATCTAGTAACTGCCCATTTAAAGTAGCTGTTGACTGTCGTGGATGAGAATTTAATAATTGCATAATAATTTAGTAGCAATAAAATGAATTAAACAATAGCAGAACTAAGGCGAATTAATTCAGCAGCAACAGTACCAAAAATAGTTGGTATTGACTGTTCAGGACGACATAATAATGATTTAGCAACTTGAAGCATAGCAATGCCAGTATTACCAAAAGATTTTTGATATTGAATCATTGCTTGAATTTGTTGAATCAAAACAAAACCAGTAAATTGAACTACTCGCGGTAAGAAATCAGGACGATTTTTGATAATTTCTGGAAAGGCGTGGAAATAAGCTTGAGTTAATGCACCAATAGAAGGTTGAAGTAGTTCTAAAGGTATTATTGCCAAGCGCAGAGATTCTTCAATACCGAGGGAATTACTGATAACTAAGCTACTTAGCCAGATTTGTACATAGCTGCTGATAATTGTCCCTAAATCAAAAGCGGGGTCTCCCCAAGCAGAACGTTCCCAGTCAATTAGTCGGACAATATTATGGCGAGAATGCTGCCAATCTTTGTGCAGAAGGATATTATTTAGCTTCAAATCTTTGTGGGTGAGACAAGCAGGTGTTACAGATTTACCCAATTGTGCGATCGCTTGCCCCAAGCTATCATAACGTTGATATAAGGCAAAAAACTTTAATCCATCATCAGGCACTAGACCGAAAATTTCTGGTTCAACCCGTTCCAATCCCTGAATCATCCGCGATATTTGGTCAGGAATTAAATTATCGGAACTGTGAGAGAAGAAATCCTGGTATTCTTGATGGTTGAAAGTATCACGATGAATATTCCCTAAAATAGTACCAAGTTGCGTAGCGATTTCTACAGGAAAATTCTGTTCCTTTGTATAGAAATCCATTAAATCTCGATAATCATCCAAATATCTAAAGACAATAATGGCATTCTCTGGGTCAAAATGCAGCACTTCTGGTAGAAACAGCCGATAGTTATCAAGGTCGGGAAATTTTTGTAAGAACTCTTGAATTCGCCACTCACCCAAAAATTCACCAGCCGCTTTTCCTTCCTGATTGTGTCGTTCTTGCTTAACTAACAGCTTATGACCATCGGCAAAAGTCAGTAATAAATTAAAATTCTTGGCTGTCAGTGGTTCTATATGACTTGGAGGTTGCTCAGATTCATTAAATAAACTCTGTGCTACTAAATAATCAAAAACATTATGTGAATTTAAAATAAATGTCATACGTCAATAATATTGAAACTCTTAATACATTGGCATTGAGACTAAAATATAGATTGACATTTAACAGCAACCAAAGCAACTACTACAACCTAATTTTTAGGGACATAATTATTTTACTATTGACACAAATAAAACCGTAAGTCACATCGCTTAATTCTAGAAATTACTATGATATTTTCTGAATTTATCAAAATTGGCTGACTAACATCCGCCAACTCTAGTTACTAATATAGTGGTTTGCAGATCAGTTAGATACAATTTTAACCCACATTCCGCACTTCAAAAAGTAGCATAAATAATGGCAGATATAAATAACTTTGACTAATTTTCTTAACTAAAGAATTTGTGATAAAAACTTCCGTGTTCTTTCTTCCTTCGGTTCAGTAAAAAATATATCAGGAGTCGCTTCTTCAACTAAAGAACCACTATCCATGAGAATTACTCTATCTGCAACTTCCCGCGCAAATCCCACTTCGTGAGTCACTACCACCATTGTCATTCCCTCACTAGCAAGATTTCTCATCACATCTAATACTTCTCTCACCATTTCTGGATCTAATGCTGAAGTCGGTTCATCAAATAGCATGATTTTAGGTTGCATAGCTAACGCACGCGCTATGGCTACCCGTTGCTGTTGTCCACCAGATAACTGTCCTGGATATTTATTTGCTTGTGCTAAAATTCCCACTCTTTCTAAAAGTTGCATTGCTAATTCTTCGGCTTTAGCTTTTGGTAATTTCCGCACCCAAATTGGTGCTAAGGTGATATTTTTTAAAACTGTTAAATGGGGAAATAAATTAAACTGCTGAAATACCATTCCCGTTTCTTTACGAATTTTTTCAATATTTCGCAAATCACGGCTGAGAGTAATTCCATCAATACTAATATTTCCCTGTTGATATTCTTCTAAGGCGTTAAATGTACGGATAAAAGTTGATTTACCTGAACCAGAAGGACCCATTAAAACAACAACTTCACCCCGATTGATTGTTAAACTCACTCCTTGAAGAACGTGGAATTTACCATACCATTTGTGAACATCTTCAGCAATAATAATCGGTGTTTGTTCTTCCATAAATTTCAACCTCAACTTAATAAGTTTTTTAAATTACGAATTACGAATTAGTTAACTGTTTTTCTAAGCGTCGAGAAGCTAAAGACATTGAGTAACAAAACACCCAATAAATTAAGCCAATAAATATATATACTTCCGCATATCTCCCCAAAAACTGCGGTTGTGCCAAAATAGAGCGAGCAATTCCGGTTAGTTCGACTAATCCCACTAAAGATAAAAGTGAAGTATCTTTAAATAAGCCAATAAACTGTCCGACAATTGCGGGAATAACAGCACGCAAGGCTTGAGGTAAGATAATTAATATTAATACTAAAGGTGTATTAAATCCTAGTGCTTTTGCTGCTTCGGTTTGTCCTCTGGGTATTGATTGCAGTCCACCACGCACATTTTCGGCCATATAAGCGGCACTAAATAGCACGAGTCCAGCTATTCCTCTGATTAAGCGATCTAAACGTAAATCTGTTGGTAAAAATAAGGGTAACATGACTTGAGCAATAAATAAAATTCCTATGAGTGGTAATCCTCTGACTATTTCAATATAGAGAATAGAAAACCAACGAATTATAAATAATTTACTTGTGCGTCCTAATGCTAACAAAACCCCAAGGGGAAAGGAAAGGACAATACTAATTACTGCCATTAATAGGGTCAGCAGCAAACCGTTCCACAAATTTGTAGATACAGATTGTAAGCCTAATCCTCCTCCTATGAGCCAGAGAATTAGAGGGAAAGATAATAACCATGTTGGTGCAAGAGCAGGAATAATAAATTTAGAAAATTTGCGTTTTATGATATTTTGCTTTTTAGTAAATACACTCCAAGTAATCCCGCTTAAAGCTATAATGATTCCTAGAACTATCCAAAGTCGCCAATATAAGCTTTGAGGAAATCTACCAACTAAAAATAAGGGTAAGTTAGCTTGAATAACTCGCCATTGTGCTTGAGTAATTACCCAAAATAGGAAGCTTTGAATTAGCCTAAATATCAATACTGAACAGAAAATTGTTAATAAGCTGTTATACCAGTTACTAAATAAATTTTGGCGTAACCAAGTAAGTTGAGTCATTGGAAAAATTTGTTGTTTATCTTTATTTATCGTCAGGATTCAGAAAACAAAATTCAGTATGAATCAGGGTTTTTGAGTTGAGCTTGATAATTTCCTAAAAAACTCGCTTTTCTATATTTTTGATTTAACAAACATTCTGACTCCTGATTCCTGAATTCTTAATTGTTATCTTTCTTTGATTTGCACAGAACGATTTAACAAATTCATCATGAAGGAGATGATTAAGCTGAGGGTGAGATAGGTAAGCATAATTAATAACATCACTTCTACGGCTTTGCCGGTTTGGTTAAATGTGGTAGAAGCAACAAAATAAATATCAGGATAGCCGATAGCGATCGCTAAACTAGAATTTTTTGTTAAATTCAAATACTGGCTGGTAAGTGGGGGAATGATTACCCGCAAGGCTTGGGGAATAACCACCAACCGCATGACTAAACCGGGTTTTAGTCCTAAAGACCGTCCTGCTTCCCATTGTCCCTTAGCTACTGATTGAATCCCACCTCTGACAATTTCGGCGATAAACGCACCTGTGTAAAACGTTAATCCCAGCAGCAAAGTTGAAAATTCTGGAGAAAAGCTAAATCCAGGAAGTTCTACCCCATTTTGACTTAGGTAAACTAACCCCCAGACCGAAAATTTATTTTCTGCTTTAGGAAAACCAAGGAAAACAGCAAAGTACCAAAAGAGCAATTGCAGTAATAATGGGGTATTCCGAAAAATCTCTACGTAAACTATACTGATATTTTTCACTAACCAATTATCAGACAAGCGAGCGATTCCCGCTGTTATCCCTACAATTGTTGTCAGCAAAATTCCCACCACTGCTACCCGCAAAGAGTTGATTAAACCTATCCATAAAGCACGGGTATAGGTATCAGTAGGTTTATAACTAAGAGGAGTTTCGCCAATATCAAAAGATGCCTGTTGCTGAAGAAAATTAAAACCGAATTTAATACCTAATTGCTGTAAATTCCGGTTGAGATTCATCCCCAAAATAGCAACTATTGCGATCGCTAAAATTACAGCTATACATTGCGCTGCAATTTGCCAAAAGCGGTAATCACGCCATATCGGTGGTTTTGTATTAGTCATTGCTCCCCTTCGACTACGCTCAGGGCAAGCCTGCTCCCCTGCCTCCAGTCCCGATTACCGGAATGGGGGAGAATAGAGTAAACCCCCTTTTGTCCAAAGTTGATTTTGACCACGGGGGAGATTAAGCTTTGTTTGTGTACCCAGATTGCGATCGTAAATTTCACTGTAGTTACCGACGTGTTTGACTATCTTCGCTGCGAAGTCATTTGTTAAGCCAAGTCCTTCACCCAAGTTGCCTTCTGTTCCTAAAAAACGCTTGATTTCTGGATCATTACTGGTAGCAAATTGAGCTACATTCTGAGAATTAATCCCCAATTCATCAGCTTTAATGAGGGAATAAACCGCCCATTTAACTACATCACTCCATTGAGTATCACCTTTAGCGACTGCTGGGGCGAGAGGTTCTGAGGAAAGTAACTCATCGAGAATTACATTATCTTCCGGTTTGGGTAAAGTCGTGCGTCGAGAAACCAAAGCCGAACGATCAGCCGTCACACCATCACAGCGTCCTTCGGCATAAGTTGCAAAGGTAATATTAACGTCTTCAAAAACAACAGGTTTGTAGGTAATACCCCGTTTCCGCATTTGATCAGCCAGATTCTGTTCGGTAGTTGTACCAGTTTGAGCGCAAATCGCTTTGTTTTTCAGGTCTGCTAGGGACTTGATCCCGCTATTTTTGCGAACCATAATCGCTTGACCATCGAAAAATACTACAGGCGCAAAATCCAAACCAACTGAAGTATCACGGCTGAGTGTCCAGCTAGTATTGCGGCTGAGGACATCTATTTCCCCAGTTTGCAAGGCTGTAAATCTTTCTTTAGCGTTCAGGTTGCGAAATTCTACCGCATCTGGATTATCAAACAAAGCTGCTGCCACAGCACGACAAATATCTACGTCAATACCGCTATATTTACCGTCAGTTCCCACAAAGCTGAATCCTGGTAATTCACCACTAACACCACAAATTAGCTTGCTACGGCTTTTAACTGTATTTCCAATATTCCGAGTCACCTGCGTTCCTGGATTATTGGCTGTATTGCCTGTTGTGCCTGACTCACCACCACAAGCACCGAGGGCGAAAATTAAAAAAGGAGCGATCGCTAATATGAAAGCCGATTTACGCATAAATTTTCCAGATATTCAAGGTATTCAAGCTGAATGTATTGAGCAATAACGTATAAATTATTCTCATAATAGTACAAATAATCATTTTTATACTAGCAATAGATAATAATATTTATTCACGACAATTTGGAATGCTTTGCTATTGATATATGTCGCTAACAATTTAGATTTTAGAATCTTGAAAGCAAAACCTTGTCCGATTATTTATCGAACAGAATTCAGGAGTCAGAAGTCAGAATTCAGAATGAATTTTTTCCGACTGGCGCATGAATAAACGGGTTTAAAATCCCCACCAAATTGAAAATTTAGTGGTCTACCCTTCGGGAACGCCAAGGGCGAACAATCATTGGCGGGTCTGTAGCTTCCTTCCCGCAGGGTATCCTCCACTGATTGCATTCTGACGGATGTATTCTAACTTCTGAATTCTTATTCAAAATTCTTTGATATCCAGAAATCCTGTCAAGATATGAAGATAAAAACGAGGAATTTATTGTATTGAATAAAAATAATAAGCAAATAAAGTGATATATTTTAGCTATTGAGATTGGTTAATGCACCATTATTAATTAACCAATCTCAAACATGAGCTTACCAGAAATTCGGTACTCATTTTCACTTTTTTAGCTCTTTTTGTGGAATCTGAATAAATTCTACACGATCAAAAAAAAGAAGCTGCACCAATCTAAATCAAGACCCATAGCAGGTTAAACTAGGTCTGGTAACAGCCGCTCCACCGTTCCTTATGAGGCTTTTATGGGAGCTAATCTGAAACAGATAGCCAATTATTTAGACAATCTTGGCTGGGAATACCGTTGTGATGATGATGAAGACAGAATTATTACAGGTGTAGAAGCTGATAACTTAGAAGACTTTCTGATTGTTGTTCAGTTAGATGAGGAGGGAAAATTTTTCCGAGTCTTTGCGCCTCAAGTTCTAGCCGGAGTGAAAGAGCATCCTCACAAAGCATCTATTCTCCAGACAATGCTGGCCATTTCTTGGGAAACCAAAATGCTGCAATGGGAGTACGATCCATCCGATGGCGAAATCCGCGCCATTATTGAGTTTCCCCTAGAAGACTCAATTCTGACAGAAAAACAATTTAACCGTTGTCTCAGTGGATTAATTCAGGTTGTGGATAATATCGCCTTACCCCGACTCCAACAGGTGATGGCAACCGGTGAAGATCCTGGTAATATAGAACTTGGAGAAAGACTGTTACTTAGTATTCAGGAAGAAGCCCCAGGACTACTTGATCTGCTGGAAAAGGCTATGGCAGCTCGGAAAAAGCGGGGCAGTTTTCCAAATGAGTGAAGCGGATAATCACTGAAAATAGCTATACTCCAAAGTGATACCCTCACTATAATACTGAAATTTTTAAGGTTGGATTTTTATGACATCCTATACAACTTCCTCTGCCAAAGCGGAAATGAGTGAACTCCGGCGCTTGAAAAGCTTACTACCACCAGAATTGCAAAGTTGGGTAACGGTTGAAGGCACAACTGAGGTCAATCCACCCCTGGTTCGTTGCGAAGAAATTGGGAAAGACCAGGTAGAAATTCAAATTGACTTGGTGAAATGGGATGCTTTAGCAATGGATCAGCGTAATCTGCTGTTCTGGCACGAAGTTGCTCGTGTTCAAAATGACACAATTCCCAAAGATGGTTGGGAAATGGCAGCATTGGCAATTGGTTTAGGTGGTGCTGTCGGTGAATTATGGGTGCAGGATGGATTACTGCTAGTTTTAGCTTTAGCACTTTGTGGCGTATCCGGTTGGCGACTATATCAAAAAAATAATGGGGATAAGCAAATTAAAGAAATACTCGATGCAGACGAGAAAGCGATCGCACTGGCAACTCGCTTTGGATATAGTCTCCCCAACGCCTACAAGAGTTTAGGTAGCGCCTTAAAAACTTTAGTTGAAAACACTCCCAACAAGCGCCAGCGTTCTCGCTACGAAGCCAGACTTTCCGCCCTCAAACGCAGCGCCAACAAAGCCAAAGCCAAATCTAAAACTATGGATGAAGGCGGAATGTAAGACTAAGTGCTGAGTACCGAGTACCGAGTACCGAGTACCGAGTATTGAGTATTGAGTATTGAGTATTGAGTAAGAATTTTCTCTCCCTGCTCCCCTTCGACTCCGCTCAGGGCAAGCCTGCCTCCTGCCTCCTACATCTGCTTCAGCATTTTGTGAGTTTGGGGGATCACCCGCACTTGTTTAACAAATTGCTTCATCAAAGCTTGCCATTCTAAAACCTGGTCTGGGGAAGGTGCCAAAACTGGTACTTGACTGAATTGTTCAGAATCTGCCAAAGGTGTAACAGGTTGCAGAAATATAGGGATATCCTGATGTACTCCCCCGACTAACATCCCAGAACGTTTCAATTCGCCAGGATCTGTCCTTTGAGAGACAATTATCTTGACAAAAACCTCTAAATTTGCATCAAAGCAGAGTTGGAGAAATTTTTCGTGTTCTGTCCAATGAGTTTCGCCACTAACACTGGGCAGTTTTAAATCCATACCCACAGAATCAAGATAGGGGAGAATCATGGCTAATTGTTCTGGCCTATGCCCTCCAGTTTCCAGGTATATGGGTAAATTGGTGAGCGATCGCACTTCCGGGAGAAATTGTTCTAAAAAAGGGGCATGAAGAAGTGGTTCGCCTCCCGTTAAGCTGATGCTATCGTGTAAAGAAGGCAAGTTTTGCCTTTCCACCCATTGGAGCAAAATGGGCAAGGGAACAGGATTAGAGTGCATTTCAAAGTCTCTTAATCCAGGTGAACGCTCTATCTTACATACAGAAGGTGCATCCCATGTCTGGGCGCTATCGCAGAAGTGACAACGCAAGTCACAAAGACCAAAGCGAATAAAAATCTGACGTGTCCCGACATTCAGTCCTTCCCCTTGAATAGCAGAGAAAACTTCAACCAGGCGTGCGGTAGGTTTGACTATAGTTTTAGCAATCATGAGATGATAGATAGCAGTGCGAAATCGCACCTAGTCGTCACAGCAGCAAGTATGTTTTTAGCTTCTTGTTCTATTGTGAACTCTAGCACGCGATTTCTAAGCTCTCCGCTAAAAACTAGCCACTTGTCCTTAATCCTACTTTTTCAAAATTAGGTTAATTAATTTTCTAGGACAAAATTTATGTTTGGCAGATTAGATTTAGATGGCAACTAAAGTGCATAGCTTCATGAGTAGCCAACCCACAGAGGCAGATTTCCCAGTTACTTACCTTCAAGACACAGCAATCGTGCAAATGTCGATGCGTTTGAGCGTGCTTGAGGCTGTCAGCTTAAAGCAAACCTGCCGAAACTTAATGCAAGCTGATTCCCATCCCCAGCAAGTTGTCCTCGACTTCCAAAATACTATTTTTATGGATAGTAGCGGTTTAGGGGCTTTGGTAAGTAATTATAAATATGCCCAAGAACAAGGGATTTCATTCGTACTTCGTAATGTAACCCCCCAAGTGATGGCAGTGCTGAATCTGACAGGATTAGATCAGGTATTTTCTATTGAGTCTGTGAACAGCAGCAAACCAATAGAATCTAGTCACCCTGGAGATAGTCGGAAAGACGTTGCTCGGAAAGTAGATCCGCTACCTCAGACTCATCCTTCTGTCACTTCTTGGATGAAAAGACTGATTGACATAGTGGGATCATTGACAGGTTTAGTAATTACAGCGGTTTTATTCATTCCCATTGCGATCGCAATTCAAGTCAATGATCCCGGCCCCATTTTCTTCCGTCAAATCCGTTGCGGTTGGATGGGGAAGCGTTTTGATATTTGGAAATTCCGCTCAATGTGCGTGGATGCCGAAGCTAAGAAAGATCAAGTCAAAAATCAAGTAGAAGGCGCTTTCTTTAAAAATGATAACGATCCCCGCATTACTCGCGTAGGTCGCTTTTTGCGCCGCACAAGTCTAGATGAATTACCACAATTCTGGAACGTCCTCAAAGGTGAAATGAGCTTAGTCGGTACCAGACCACCTACCCCAGATGAAGTAGAACGCTACGAAGTCCCAGAGTGGCAACGTTTTGATGTCAAACCAGGAATGACCGGCGAATGGCAAGTCAACGGACGCTCGACAGTACGCAGTTTTGAGGATGTCATTCGCCTGGATTTACAGTATCAAAAAAATTGGACTTTCGTTTACGATTTAAGGCTGATTTTCAAAACTATAGCCATATTGTTTAACAAAAACAGTGGGGCTGTTTAGCCAAACCCGCAAACTGAATTTTTTTTGATATGTAATCTACTGCTAAAACTACCAAATTTAATTTCTGAATTTACCCAAGCCCAAAGCGGTTCTGGGTAAATTTAGCTGTTATTGATGGAGAGAGGAAATTCTGACTCTTGAATTCTGCTGTAGTTGACAAAAAGTACACCAGAGCGAGAATATTAGGTACACAGCAAATACATTTTTTCCATAAAAAAATTTTAAAAGTATTAATAACTACATTTTTATAGGTTGTAAAAGCTCAAAAATACAAAGTCTCAAATAGACTTCATGGAACATTTGCATCAAAAACTACATCTTCTTTAAGAAGCTAATATCAAAATTTACATAATCTTCAACGAAAATTTACTGGCAAATAATATGTATAAAGAGATAATAAATTTATACAGGTGTCTCTATGCTCCACAGTGACTTTAAAAACAAATACTGATTGTCGTTCAACAAAAAACCAGGAAACTCCGGCTAATTTTTTATGCGGATTTTAATTTACTCCTACAATTACCACCCAGAGCCTATTGGTATAGCCCCCCTAATGACTGAATTAGCAGAGGGACTGGTCAAACGTGGACATCAAGTACGCGTAGTTACAGCTATGCCCAATTACCCGGAACGTCAAATTTATCCAGACTATCGGGGTAAATTGTATTTAAACGAACAAAAGGAAGGAGTGGATATCCAACGTAGTTATGTTTGGATTCGTCCCCAACCAAACCTGTTAGATCGAGTGATGCTAGATGCTAGTTTTGTGATTACCAGTTTTTTACCGGCTATCATGGGCTGGCGACCGGATGTAATTATTACTACATCACCATCTTTGCCAGTGTGCGTACCTGCTGCACTTTTAGGATGGTTACGCGGTTGTCCTGTAATCTTAAATTTACAAGATATATTACCTGAAGCAGCTATCCACGTCGGTCTGCTGAAAAACAAATTGCTGATTAAAATATTTACAGCATTAGAAAAATTTGCCTATTCATCTGCCAGTAAAATTAGTGTAATTGCTGATGGGTTTGTAGAAAACTTACTTTCTAAAAATGTAGCAGCTGAAAAAATAGTCCAAATTCCTAATTGGGTTGATGTAAACTTCATCCGTCCATTACCACGAGAAGATAGCCCTTTCCGTGCTACACATAACCTGAATGGTAAATTTGTGGCTTTATATTCTGGCAACATTGCCTTAACACAAGGCTTAGAGACAGTGATTAAAGCTGCTGCAAAACTACGTGATATTCCAGAAATTGCTTTCGTGGTTGTCGGTGAGGCCAAAGGCTTGCAGCGGTTGCAACAGCAGTGTCTCGACTGGGGCGCAGATAACGTTTTATTATTACCTTTTCAAGCCCGAAAAGATCTGCCGCAAATGTTAGCAGCAGCAGATGTAGGTTTGGTAGTGCAGAAGAAAAATGTGATTTCCTTCAATATGCCATCAAAAATCCAAGTTTTACTTGCCAGTGGCAGAGCCTTAGTGGGATCTGTACCGGATAATGGTACGGCAGCGAGAGCAATTAAACAAAGCGGTGGTGGAGTGATTGTGCCTCCAGAAGATCCCCAAGCCTTAGCAACGGCAATTTTAGACTTGTACCAAACTCCGGAAAAGGTAAAAACCCTTGGTTACAACAGTCGTCAATACGCTATTGAGCAATATGCCTTTGAGCAAGCTTTAAATCAGTATGAAACATTGTGTTACTCATTGACAGCCGCACCTAAAGCAATTCAGCCCATAGTTGTCACTAAACCAGAAACTTAATAGGTTTTATGAGTATCAATGCATTTATTTCAAGATAAGCAAGTTTGTACAGATGGAACTTAGCAATTTATGTTTTGCCTAGATCCAGCGTGCTGCTAATTGTTAAGCAAGCCCCATAAACACCTATTTTTTTGTTAGTATTCAAAAAAACCTATTTACACAATTGCAAGTTTGTTGTAAGTACATCAGACAAATTGTTACAAAAGGAAAAAAGCACCTGAGGTTTAATGACTGATTATTTCCAAGGAAATTTCCCCCTACAATCTGTTCCACTGACAAAGAATACTGTGAACAGATCAATGGCTCAAACTGATGATGGCAGTGGCAAATTAGCTATAACCATCGCCGAAGCTGGGTCAGAACGCAAAGCTGGCGAGATTTTACTGCTCAGGGTAGCAGAGGTTTCTTACCTGTCTGACTACTTTGTGATGATGACTGGCTATTCTAGGGTACAAGTCAGAGCGATCGCAGCCGCAATTGAAGCCAAAGTTGAAAGCGATTTGCAACGTCGTCCCCTAAGGACAGAAGGAAAGGCTGAGGGAAGTTGGGTGCTACAAGACTATGGCGATGTGATTGTTCACATCATGATGCCAAAAGAACGGGAGTTTTATAATTTAGAAGCGTTCTGGGTTCATGCCGAACGCATTTCGCTACCAAACTCCGATGACGGTGAGGATAAGCCCAGATGATGAAATCCTCGGTTTCTAATTGCCCAGTTCCTACAGAACAACAACCGCTCAATGAGTACGAAGAGTTAAAAAATGCGTGGCTGTTTCGTGATAGCGCTGCCAAGTGGCGCGATTACACCAGCAAAATTTTTTGGATTTGGAGTTGGTCGTGGCTATTGGCAGGGCCTGTAGCTGCGGCCAGCTTTCCTCCACAAAAGAATATGGTTTATTTTGTGCTTTGTGGCGCGGCCACAGCGAGCGTTGGAGTAGTGATGGTATTGGTGCGGTTGTACTTGGGTTGGTTCTATGTGCGCGATCGCCTTTACAGTCCCACAGTATTCTATGAAGAATCTGGTTGGTACGACGGACAAACCTGGACAAAACCCCAGGAAGTCATCACACGCGATCGCTTGATTGTCTCTTACGAAATTAAACCCATTCTCCAACGCTTACAAATTACCTTTGCAGCCTTGGCTTTAATGTATCTTATTGGTACTATAGTTTGGCATTTGTTATAAATTAGTCATTAGTCATTAGTCATTAGTCATTAGGAACTCTTAACAAAGAACAGGGGAGAATAGACTACTGTCTATTGCCTATTGCCTTTTCCCTCTGACAATTGACAACTGACAACCTACAAAATAGATATAAACCCATGACAATGGGAAAACGAACACAGGCCACAGCACTGGAAGTCCGGTTGTTGCGGGAAGGTATTATCGAATCTCGGCATATAGTCCAGGCTGTAGTCAGCGACGAACGGGGACGAGTTCTGTCAGTTGCTGGCAACGCCGAAACCGCTGCATTTGTGCGTTCGGCACTCAAGCCATTTCAAGCCTTGGCTGTCGCCAGCACAGGGACACTAGAGCGATACGATTTGAGCGATCGCGATTTAGCCATCATCACCAGTTCCCACAAAGGAACCTTAGAGCAGGTGAGGCAGGTATTTAACATTATTTGGCGGGCTGATCTTGATCCATCTGCCCTCCAATGCCCAATTCCTAAAGATAAACGCAGTCCTCTAGAATACAACTGCTCCGGTAAACACGCCGGAATGTTAGCCGTCTGTCAGCAACGCCATTGGCCTTTAAACAACTACTTGGATCGTAAACACCCAGTCCAGCAGTTAATTATCACCAAAGTGGCAGAATTGCTGCGAATGCCAGCAGAAGAATTTCTCACCGCCCATGATGACTGTGGCGCACCCACATATTTGATGCAACTCAGTCAAATGGCTTCTTTATATGCGGTGCTTGCCTCTAGCAATAGCTTGGATATGGAGCGTGTCGTCCGCGCCATGAATCATCATCCCACTATGGTGGCTGGAGATGGGGAATTTGACACCGAATTGATGCGCCTAGCTCCCAGTGAACTTGTCAGCAAAGCTGGTGCAGAAGGTGTGCAGTGCATCGGCCGACTTGGTGAAGGCATGGGATTGGCAATTAAAGTCATGGATGGCGCCAAACGGGCAAAATATGCCGTAGCCATTCACCTGCTGCAACAAATGGGCTGGATTACTCCCAGCATTGCCCAGAGCCTATCTGAGAAGTTTATGAACCTCGGAAAATACAAGCGTTTGGAAGTAATTGGAGAATTATCGCTTTTGTAGTTGACAAACTTTTGACTTCGCGCTATATTAAGGAAGTCGAGAGACAAAAGCAACGCGGGATAGAGCAGCCTGGTAGCTCGTCGGGCTCAAGACTTAAGATTAACTAAACGCTTATCAGTTAGTCTTGTATTGGGCGGCATACGGAGAAATTTGTATGTGTTTATCTGTCAAACTCGGGGAAGCCAATAGCGCGGTAATCCCGAACCAAGCTCCAGAAATGGAGAAGGTGTAGAGACTGGGAGGCAGACACCCTAACGTTAACGACGAGGGTGAAGGGACAGTCCAGACCACAAACTAGTTTAACTAGGCAACGAAAGTTGTAGTTGGTAAGCATAACCCGAAGGTCAGTGGTTCAAATCCACTTCCCGCCACCAAATTAAAAAATCAAACCCTGTAATCTTAATTGGTTATAGGGTTTTGTTTTATGCTGATTTTATTTTGCAAATGGACACAAAGCTGAGAGGAGACATAGCAGAACAAGCTGCTGTTTTTCATGCTTTAAAACGTGGTTGGGGAGTTTTAAAACCTGTTGGTGATAGATTACCTTACGATTTAGTATTTGACGTTGAAGGAACTCTGATTAAAATACAAGTCAAATATGCTTGGTTTGATGAACCTTCTGGTAATTATGTAGTAGATAATCGCCGCACAAAAACAAATAGACGGATAATGGTTAGAGATGTTTATCAGCTGTCAGACTTTGATTTTGCGTTAGTATATATAGAAAATCTTGATCTGTTTTATATTTTCCCTGTGGATGTTTTCATTAGCTATGGAAGTGAAATACATATTGTAGAGGCTGAAAAAAGACAGCGCAAACCTCGTTCAGCAGAATATCGCAATGCTTGGGAATTAATCATAAACGCATTGACTCGTGCTGGGTGTTAATTATTGCTGTGCATTATTCCAAATTTCATAGAAGACACTCCACTCAAAAAAGTCCATTTCATCTCCTAATTTACCTGATTTAAATTGCTGATAAAAGCTGTTTGATGACATCTGATATTGTTTTTCAAATTGTTTTAAACGATTTTCTAAATCTAAGATATTTTGTTGACTTGATTGGTTAATTGTCGGAGATATTGCTAAGTTTGTAATTTTTAATTCTAATAGTTTTCTTTCTTCTTTAGATAAAGATAAAATAATTTTGGCTATAGATTCAACCAATTTTGTATTCATATCCATTTCCTGAAATTTTACTAAGTTGGCATTATTTCACAATTCTAGCCATTGTTCCAATCTTCACCACCTGGTAATTGAGCAAGATAATTATCTATGATGTCGGGTAATTCTCTATTTGTATAATTATATGTCATTGCTAATAACTCAGTTGCATTTAATATTAATTGGGGTTTATTTAACATTTGTGAAAGTTGCTGTCTTTTTAAAGTCCCATTCAAGACCTCTAAACTTGCATCTCCTATTGCTAGTGTAACTTCATCCTCAAGCCAAGCTGGCCATTCATCTTGATTGATGTAATGAGATTTTTTATTATCTTTTAAATTCACATCTTGAATCTCTGCGATTGCATAACGAATAGAAGCAGCCCAAGAATTTGTTAATCGCTGTTCTATTTGATTCTTGATTAAATGTATCAACAGAATCTTTAAAAAAGATTTAATTTGCCGCAAAATAGCCTTTTTACTCATTCCTTCTAATTCATCCACAATTGCCAAAGCATCTGTGTAACGTCCTTCTGTAATACTATTTCTGAGGTCGATCAATTCTTGTGTCATCGGTATTAACCTCAAGTTATAAATAAGTGAATATTTATTCAACCAGTACATAATTGTATTTTATAATTAAATCTGTTTACCTGTGGCACTCGAAAAAGCAGGTTTTGATCTATTCTGAAAGATAAAGCTATCCAAGCGCGGAGAATCAGAATTGTGAAGTTACATAAACCAATATTGGTGGGAGGACTGGGATTGTCCTTTTCCCTGTGGATGTTAGACACTTGGCATGATTCAATAGTCCAGGTGGGAGAATTCGGACTCCTGAGTGCTTTAGCGGTGGGTGGGGGTTTGTGGTTATTGCAGAAAAATCGCCCCGGTGAACAGCTAAATGATATGGTTGTAGATAGGGCATCTGTGGAAAGTGCGATCGCTCAAACAGAAGCTGTCATCAACCAACTTGCACAAGAAGCAGTCAACCATCCAGCTTTAGAAAGCCTACGCCAACAACTTGCTAAATTACCCTTAGAGTTAGACAGACGAGAAATTCAAGTTGCTGTTACTGGTGGAAAGTCAGTAGGTAAAAGTACAATTATTCAAATTCTCAAGACTTTAGATACAACATCTCTACATTTTTCAGAAACAGCACCTTTGTTTACAGAACTAGGTGAAAATTCCAATGTAGCTATTTTGTCAGCAGTGCAGAAATCTGATTTCGTTTTGTTCCTGACAAATGGTGATTTGACAGACTCAGAATTTCAAGTTTTGCAACAACTAAAAGCTGCAAAACAGCCGACATTGCTGGTTTTTAACAAACAAGACCAGTATATGCCAGATGAACGTGCGACAGTGTTGCAGTCATTGAAACAGCGAATGGAAGGAAATATAGTAGCAACAGCAGTAAATCCCGTTTCTGTGAAAGTGCGGAAACATGAAGCTGATGGTACTGTGCAAGAATGGATGGAACAACCAGCACCAGACATTCAACAGTTAACGCAGCAGTTAACCGAAATATTAGCGCAGCAAGGACAGCAGCTAGTTTGTACAACGACTCTGCGGAAAGTGCTGTTACTGAAAGCTGAGGCGAAAGATTGTTTAAATGGGGTGAGGCGCGATCGCTCTACACCCATCATAGAACAAAATCAGTGGATTGCTGCCGCTGCTGCCTTTGCAAACCCAATTCCCGCCTTAGATATATTAGCAACTGCGGCGATTAACGCCCAAATGGTAATGGATTTGGGTAATATTTATCAGCAAAAAATTTCCTTAGAACAAGCGCAACAAGTAGCCGGAACTATGGGAAGTTTAATGTTGAAATTAGGTTTAGTAGAATTATCTACAAGGGCTGTTACTGGTATTCTCAAAACTAACGCTGTTACTTTCGTTGCTGGGGGAATAGTAGAAGGAGTGAGTGCTGCGTATTTAACTAGAGTTGCTGGGTTAAGCTTAGTTGAGTATTTTGAACAGCAAGAAATAGCTTTAGAAACAGGAAATGGTTTGAACCTGGAAAAATTGCGCCAAGTTTTACAAACAGTATTCCAGCAAAATCAAAAAATGGCTGTTTTGGAAGCTTTTGTTAAGCAAGGTGTGAAACGGTTGTTACCGGAAGCGAAGCCAGTTGAAGTTGTCGGATAATTTCGCACCAAATCAGAAATTTGAAACCCGCTTTCACTGGAGTTATTCCCAAATAAAAAGCGGGTTTTATTTTTCAAATTGGACAAATTTACGGCAATTTTGAACAGATTGATGATGGTGTAGCAGTTATTCTCATAACATCTCTGATTTTCTCAGATGTTTACACTATTTGCGAACCTATGACACCTCAAGAATTTTTGGAAAATTTGGCTACAGCCGCAACAGATCCAGAAAAAATAATCGTTTTTGCACGATACTTAGATACAACTGCGCTAGATCATGCTACAACTCCAAGATGGAGAAGTATTCCTCACAGTACAGAAATTCAGTTCGCACTAAATAATATTGCTTTTCATTTAGAAGCACTTGCTGAAAAAGGCAATTAATGAAGACAATACTCGATAGGTTGTCTTCAGAGATACCTATCAAGTAATAATATCTTGTTGGATGAATTCGCGCAAATATCTATTATTTTGATTTCCATCTAAGCGAGGTACAGGAATAAAGAATTAACCGCAGATAAACGCAGATGTTTTTGTACCTCTGTAGACCAAGAAAAGCTATTATCAAGTTATAAAATAATTAATTTAACTGACGATGAACTGCAAATAGACAATCATTATATTGCTTATCAACTTCAAGATTTGTAAACGCCCAAGCGACTTTGTAAGGTTTTTGGTATTCTCCTAAAATATTTATCCGGTGACAAACATTAGAAATTTTAGTCAAATATCTATGATTTAAGGGTACATCACAAGCAAATATACCCTTAACTCTGTGTGTCGTACCTGTTATCCCTAAGCTATAATTAATCATGATTGCTACATAGTATCTATCCTCTGACGTATGGAGGACTTGAACTAAGTCATCATGAGTAACACCTAGCAAATGATCAGGTAATTTCAAAGCTTCGCTGGTATCTAAGGGTATATTTTGAGTTTTAACCCAGTCGAGAATTTCTTGATATTTTGTCAGTGCTGCACGTTTGCGGAAACAATATTTAATCTCGACAAATAAATTACTTATCCGGTATATTATTTGGAACAGTGTTAATACAAATCCGGTGAATATTCTCTGTAGATTAAACATTCTTACACCTTATATTTAGAATTCAGGTTATTAAACACTCTAATTAAACGGTATTTATAAGATCTTATGCAACCTAAGCATCCTTGGCTACAAAAATGTATACAAAAGCTGGAAGAATTACCCCAGATAGAGACAACAACGATTATAGAACCTTTTTTAGAAAAAATTCTTGCAGATGGGTTATTAACAATATATACGCCTCACAACAAGATCCAATATTTAGTTGAAATAAAAGCTCCCATTACTTTAGACACTGTTGATTCAAACATTAATTATATCCATCATCTGAAAGAAAAACTGAGCAATGATCAGAGAACACTGCTCATTACAGACTCACTTTCTGACGCAGTTCTGGATTCGTTGCTAGAAAACAATATTGAATTTATTGACACCACAGGTAATATTTACCTTAACAATTCATCACTATATATTTTAGTTAGAAGTAGTTCAACACAAAGCAAAAAATTCCTATCTGCTCCTAAAATTACTACCAGCACCCTAAAAGTTGCTTATGCTCTACTTCAAGATCCAAGTATTTTACAATATCATAATTTTGATTATGATTTAGAGCAGATCGTAAATGTTCCAGGTATTGATTATACTGATTATACGATTGTGAAACACAGTATTTTGAAAATAATAGCAAACGCTGCAAGTGTTGACTATGAAACTGTAAAATGCAGTCTAGAAACTTTGTATCAACTGAATTATTTACAGCGTCAACGCAGTGGAACATATCGAATTGAAAATTACACTAAACTCTTAGAAAGATGGGAAATGGGATATATAGAAAATTTGCGTCCAGAACTTTTGATAGGGACATTTAGCCCCAGAGAAAATATAGATTTTAAGGATATATCTGACCGAATCTTAGCAATAGCCCAAAATCAAAAAATTATAATTGGAGGAGAATTAGGTGCTGCAATTTTCACAGGTTATTTAAAACCTATCAGCATGACTATTCACATTCCCGAAGAAGAGAATTATCGTGTGATAACAACTATGTTGCGTCTCAAACCAGATCCAAAGGGTAATATTATCATTTTCAAGCAATTTGGGAATAAAAATCAGCCTCAATATCCCTCATCTAAACCTGTTGCAGACCCGTTACTTATTCATGCAGAATTGTCTTTATATCCAGATGAAAGACTAAAAGAAACAGCTAAACGTCTGTACGAAAAATGTATTATCCCCTATCAAGAAATTGCCGAAATGGTATAATATGAACGACTCAAATTATCCACTTAACTCAGAAACTAAAAAATTTCTTACTGATTTTAAATCTATCATTGATTCATTAGAAGTACCCATGCTGTTGATAGGCGCTCAAGCGAGATTGTTAATCTTTGATAGTCAATATAAAGTTCAAGGTCGAGCAACAAACGATTGGGATGTGGCGGTAAAATTGGATAATTGGGAGAGATATAATTTACTGATAAACACAATGACTACTGGACAAAATCCTCTGTTTAAAACAACCAGAGTCATTCACAAATTTATTCATATTGAAACTGGGCTAGAAGTTGATGTTATTCCCTTTGGAGATATAAGTAAACCCAAACAGGAAATTAACTGGCCTGATGGTAATCAAATGAGCATTTTAGGATTAGAAGAAGCTTTTGTAAATACAGAGATTATAATAATTGACAATGTAGAAATTCGGGTAGCCGATATTGATACTTTTATAGCCTTGAAAATATTAGCTTGGAATGAGAGAAGAGAAAATAAAGATTTAGAAGATATCATAACAGTATTGCTAAAGTCGGCTAATGAAGAGGATGCACAGCGTGTTTATGATGAATTTATCGACGAAATTATTGAAGGAAGATTTGAAGTAGATGAAGCGGCTATTATTTTTATAGGTAGAAATATTAAAAATAAATTCAAACCTGAAACTCTTAACAAGATTAACGAAATTATCACGCTAATTCTAAATCGCCAAAATAACTATATTCCGCCGTTCGTTTCTAAAAATTCAGAGGACTGGGATGAAGCTTTTGATAAAATAGTTAAACGTTTTGAATCACTTCAATTTGGATTAACTGATTTTTCTGAATAATTAGTAGACTAGGTTATTAATGAATGACACTATTTCCATCTTCTCTTTTTTTTCCGGTTCAGGATTTCTCGACTTAGGCTTTGAAACCACAGGCTATAAAATCGCTTACGTTAACGAAATATTCCCTCCATTTATGTCTGCATATCGCTATTCACGGGGAATTCTTCAACTTCCATCTCCTGAATATGGATATCATCAAGGGGAAGACGCAGACGTAAGCAAATTAATAGCAGGAACACCAGCACAACGTCTTAATGAATTAGTCAAAGATTCCCGTAAATCAAATAATATAATTGGTTTTATTGGTGGGCCACCTTGTCCTGATTTTTCTATTGGTGGCAAAAATAAAGGACATTTAGGAGATAATGGTAAACTCTCATCTGCTTATATTGAATTGATTTGTCAAAACTTACCCGATTTCTTTTTATTTGAAAATGTTAAAGGTTTGTGGAGAACGACAAAACACCGTCTATTTTATGAATCATTGAAAATAAAATTACAACAAGCAGGTTATATATTAACAGAACGGTTAATTAATTCTATTGAATATGGCGTACCCCAAGATAGAGACAGAATTATTTTAATTGGTTTTAGAAATAATTTTCTCAAAGATATAGGAATTAAAGATGATTTGACATTTCCTTGGGAAAAATATATTAAACATCCTCAAAATAAAGTATTTTCTTATCCTTGGAATAAAAGCCAAGCATTTAAAGAAGATTCTATAATTATTTGTCCTGAAAATATTCCTCCAGAATTAACCGTTGAATATTGGTTTAGAAAAAATGATGTTCTAAATCATCCTAATACTAAACATTATTTTCAACCAAGAGCAGGTATTACTAAATTTGCAACTATTGATGAGGGAGATGATTCTAAAAAGTCATTTAAACGTTTGCACAGATGGCGTTATTCTCCTACAGCTTGTTATGGTAATAATGAAGTACATTTGCATCCTTACAAAATCAGACGTATTTCTGTAGCGGAGGCTTTAGCTATACAATCTTTACCCGCTAATTTCTCACTTCCAGAAAATATGTCACTTACGAATATGTTTAAAACTGTAGGTAATGGTGTACCTTACTTAGCAGCAAAAGCGTTAGCTCAAACTATTCTTGATTTCTTGACAACTAGAGAACAGTTTGATGAAGAACAAGTCAAATAAAATACTTTGAAAAGATATTTTATAAAAACAAACCTAATAAATCCATATTTGTACTATCAATTACTTTATGGATTATTTTTTCAGATATAAAATATATTTCTAAGCAGTTCCTAAAAACAGGTAAATATTTTTTTAATGGTTTTGAAGCTTTAGCTAAATCACCTAATTTTTTAGGTGTAGATTCTTAAAAAAGAATATCTACCTAAAATAAGTTAATTTTACAGGCTATTTTTCACATTCTTAGGTATTTATATGGCTTATAACTCAGAAGAAATGCAACAGATTTTGGAAGTAGCTTTTGCCCGTCAGCAACAGGGAGAATTTACACGGGAACAGATTATAGAAATTGCATCAGAATTGGGACTTTCATCAGAGTCATTAAAAGCTGCGGAACAAGAATGGTTAACAAGGGAAATAGAAGTGAAAAAACAACATAAATCTAAAGCCCAAGAACGTAAGGAATTTAAATCACATCTGATTACTTTTGTCGGGGTAAATGTATTTTTAATTCTGTTGAATTTGTTGGTAAGTCCTTCATATTTTTGGGCAATTTTTCCCCTTTTAGGTTGGGGATTAGGTTTGTTTATTCATGCTATGAAGACCTATATTATCGAGTCTTGATAAATAGGATATTTAAAAAAACAACGCTTATCAAGCTTTGATAGTAGTCTGTAAACTTGAAAATGACAGGTTCAGTTATCAGGTGCGTCAGATGTCAAATTTCTGTTGATTGTTGATGAATTTTATCGAGTCTGACGCACCCTACAAAGTTACAAAGCAAGCTAATTAGGTGAGTTCTGAATCTGTCAATATCATCTTATCTTGTGCGTCTAACCCACCCAGGGTAAGAGCATCTCAATTAGGCTTGACACAAGGACTCGGAAGAATCTAAGGTAGAGTCAAGAAAACAAGAACTGAGAACCTGAATCATATAATCGTTATCCATAGCTGTTCGGTTCATTTTTTGTCGGAGACTGCGTTTGTAAGTCAGTTCTCGATTGAGGGCATTAAGAGCGATGCGTCGTAAAAGAGCAAAATTCCGAGGACTGTGGAAAGAGCGAATGCGACAAGCATCCTCAGCGAATGTACAGTCAAGAGTCCAATGAACCTGGTTTTCAATACCCCAATGTTTTCGGATAGCTAGACCAATAAGTTGAGCATTACTGTGTAAAGAAGTCAAATAAAATTGCACCTCACGGGTAGTTGTGTTCCAGAGATGACGCACTCGTACAACCATGACAACGCTTTGAAGTCCTGCCCATAGTCGGGGTTGATAAAGATTATTAATAGCAGAAACTGGAACAGACCAGACTTGACGAATTTCTCGACGATGATGTCCTTTTTCAACACGTTTTTCATAACTGACATCAATACCTTGAAATTGCTGTGCAGAGGCTTTTTTAAACCATTCTTCAACCTGATTGTAGAGAGTGGGATGATTTGCTTTGAGCGATAGGACATAATCTCCTGTCTTGTCGATAATCTTTTTAGCAATCTCTGTTTGTGTCCCCATTGCATCAATCGTGATAATGGAACCTGTGATATCCAGTAATTCTAATAATGCGGGAATAGCAGTAATTTCATTAGATTTATCTTCTACTTTCATCTGTCCCAAAACCAAACGTTGTTCACTCGACCAGGCACTAATAATATGGAGTGCCGATTTCCCTTGATTTCGGTCATATGAACCCCTAATTGTCTTCCCATCTATGGGGATTATTTCTCCTCCCATCTTGGTGACAAGGGTTTCTACCCATTGAAGAAAACAACGATTCAATTCTTCTGGGTTAATGAATTCAAATACTCGACGGAAGGTGTCATCAGAAGGAATACCGTGAGGTAATGCCAAAAACTTTTCTAACCACTGTTTTTTGCTAATGCCATAATTTTCCATGTCTTCCCATCCTTGCGCTCCAGCAATTACTGCTAAAATCGCAATTACTAAGATATCTGTAAGTTGATGCTTCTTCGTTCTCTCCACTCTGGGATCTTTAATTTCTTGGAAGTGCTGAACTAAACTTTTTTGAATACACTCAATATCTGTCACTTCTTTTAGCTTTCTCTCATGAGGAAAATTTTTCCGAGTATCGGCAGTTTTGTTGTCAAAGCCCTGAGACATATAGCCTATTTTTTAAGATTTTCAACTACAGCATTGCTGTCATCTCACTTATCTATGTTATCTGTCAAGTGTTTTTTCTGCGCAGTCTCTTACTGTTATTTTGTTAATTTTGTCAAGTTCACATTATACCAAATTAGATGAGCTTACCCTGCTAACCCACCCTGACTAAATATTAATTAGGGGTAGTTCTAAAACCACCCCTAAATCCCCTCTTATTTAAGATTTACTTGCAGAACCCTTTTAGGGCTTTATAATTACTCGGCTATATTAACAATTTCAGAACTCGCTAATGTTGGTGTTGTGAAGATTTGCGAGTACAAGTTTGTTGGTTGTTGATGAGCAATAACTGGTAATGCTTGACGAGCATGAGCAGCAACTTCGACTGTTTTCACATCATAAGCTTGTGTAGCTAACTTAGGATAGAAACCAATGCTGATGATAGGAAGCAATAAACAAGCGGTGATGAATAATTCACGAGGTTTAACATCAGATACTACAGCATCTAAATGTAATTCTTGGCTTTGCTCTCCGTAGAACACTTGACGCAACATGGAGAGTAAATAAATGGGGGTGAGAATTACGCCAACTGCTGATAAGAAGATGACTACAATTTTGAAGCTAGAACTGTAAACATCACTGGTGCCAATACCCAAGAATATCATTAACTCACCGACAAAGCCACTCATGCCTGGTAAAGCGAGAGAAGCCATTGAACCGATAGTAAATAGTGCGAAGGTTCGGGGCATTACTTTAGCCATGCCACCCATTTTATCCATCATTAAGGTGTGGGTACGTTCGTAAGTCACACCAGATAAGAAGAACAAACTAGCTGCAATCAAACCGTGGGAAACCATCTGTAACACAGCACCGCTGATGCCGATTTCTGTGTAGGAAGCAATCCCGATTAACACAAACCCCATGTGGGCAATTGAAGAGTAAGCCAAGCGGCGTTTGAGGTTGGTTTGAGCAAAGGCGCAACAAGCACCGTAAACTATGTTAACTACTCCCAAGACTGCTAAAACTGGAGCGAAAACAGCGTGGGCATCTGTTAGCATTTCCACGTTGAAGCGGATAAGTGCATAACCACCCATCTTCAACAATACACCTGCCAAAATCATGGAACCAGGAGCAGATGCTTCACCGTGAGCATCAGGCAACCATGTATGGAAAGGGAAAATTGGTAGTTTTACACCGTAAGCAATTAAGAAACCTGTATATAGTGCGAGTTCTAAAGCTTGGGGATATTCTTTCATTCCCAATGCTGTCATGTTGAAGGTGAAGTTATCACCATAGAATGCCATTGCAAAACCAGCTACCAGAATAAATATAGATGCTGCGGCGGTATAAATAATGAATTTGGTAGCTGCGTAGCGGCGGTTTTTTCCTCCCCAGATGGAAATTAGTAAGTAAACGGGTACTAACTCGATTTCCCACATTAAGAAGAACATTAGCAAGTCTTGGGCGAGGAATACGCCTAATTGGGCGCTGTACATCACCAACATCAAGGCATAAAATAATCGCGGCTTGTTTTCTACTTTCCAAGCCGCGAATACTGCGAGAGTGTTGATTAAGCCTGTTAAAAGTATTAGGGGCATTGACAAACCATCAATTCCCACAGCCCAGTTAAAACCAATCTGGGGTATCCAAGCATAGTTTTCTGTCAGTTGCAGGGCTGAACTTTGGAAGTCGTAGCTCTGCCAGAGGGCAAAAATCATTAATGCAAAGTCTGCAAATGCTACTCCTAGCCCGTACCAGCGGACGGTTTTGCCGTCTTTATCGGGAATGAAGGGGATGGCTAGGGTGGCTACTAATGGCAAAAAAATTATGGCTGACAACCAAGGAAGTTCTATCGCATTCATCACTTCTGACAATATATTTTTGGTTTCGCTTTTGTTTACATTATATTAAGGAATCGTTACTTTTGTAAACGAGTTGGCCCCTAATATTTGCTATTTTGGGCATAATTAGTAATAAATACTTACTAAAATAGGCTCGTGTCCATTCTAAAAGCAAAGTTTTGTAACGTCAACAAAAAAACGGCAACATCAGTTGCCGTCTTACGTTATAATTCCGATTTTTTATATGGAATTTACATTTCTACAAAATTGATATCGAGTCTTTACACAACACGGTTGACAATTGTCCATACTTCCCCATCGGAACGGACATAGGGAACGGAGATGGTTTTAAATCCGGTGATGAAGGGTTTGTAATAAACCTGCCAATACATGGGACTAAGTTCATCAGCGCAAGCTTTGAGGAGTTTGATTTCTTTGGCTAGTTCCTGTGCAAGTTGATTAACGTTTTGGGCGTGAACTTGAGCGATTTTTTTGGCTTCTTCTAGCTGCTGCTGCTGTTGAGAGATGCGGATGGATAGAGCTGAACGCTTGCTTAGATAGCCTTGCTGCTGTTGTATCTCTCTTTCTAAAAATGTGATACTTTCGGTGAGTGCTGCGATCGCATCATCAATGCCTTTGAGTTCAGCCGACAATTGCACATTTTCTCTAGCTTGGCGACGGTAAGCCTCAACTATTGCCTGGGGTGAATCATTCTCGCCAGACTCTATTTTATTATTAGTCAGTGTATTGCGTTCTTGCTGGAGCGCCTGAATTTGCGAATTAAGTTCTTTTATCTGTACCTGCATTTGCTGCATATCCATATATATATTTTGGTAATTGGTAATTGGTAATCGGTAATTGGTAATGGGGAGAAGAGTATTTATCTTTCTTCTGCCCCCTGCTCCCTGCTACAAAATTGTTGCCCCTTGAGTATCGAGGGGAAGCGATCGCACAATAGATGTAATTCCCTCTTGTTTCCAAGCATTTAACATGGCTGTTCCTACTGTTTTCGCTTCAGATGCATCTGCTAAAGCTAACAGTGTGGGGCCTGCGCCACTAATCACCATGCCATAAGCACCAGCAGCAACAGCAGCAGTATTCACCGCTTCGTAACCAGGAATTAAGGCTTGTCGATAAGGCTGATGTAACTTATCTTGTAAAGCTGCTTTTAACCATTCTTGGCGATTAGTTGCCAAACCTCGCAACAGTAAACCAAAATGAGCAATATTAAAAATCGCATCTGCACGACTGACTTCTGTGGGTAAAACTCGCCGTGCTTCTGAAGTTGACAACTCAAAATCAGGAATTGCAACTACTGGTACTATCTGCCGATGCCAGGTAATATCACAGATTTCCCAACCTGTTGGGCTAGTTGCAGCTAGACGACATCCCCCTAATAAAGCTGGTACTACATTATCAGGATGTCCTTCCATAGCGATCGCTAATTCCATCACCTGCAACTCAGACAAAGGTGAACCTGCCAGTTGATTAGCAGCCACCAAACCCCCGACAATAGCAGTCGCAGAACTTCCCAAACCCCTAGCCAATGGTACACCCAGCTTAATCTCTATTTTTACTGGTGGCGGTGTCTGCTCTATATATTGATATAACTTGACAAACGCCTGATAGAGCAAATTACTCTCATCAGTTTGCACCTTTTCGGCTTCAGTACCAGAAACTTGAATAATTAACCCACCCGCATCAAGGCGAGTGAACTTAACTTCGTTATACAGCTTTAATGCAGCACCAATGCAGTCAAAACCAGGCCCCAAATTAGCAGTTGTGGCGGGGACTTTAACAGTAACAGTAGAAATAACAGACATTTACATCAATTCAAATTTCAAACTTCCAAATTATCAGTCCCGTGCTTACAAACAGCAATGGATGAAATCTGGCAAATACTTACTAATCAACAAGCATCTCATGACCAGGACTCGTTTGCTCATCAGAAATGCCAATTAGTAGAAAATCAAAAATCTCGAATAAGCGGGCTGAAAAACATATAAGTAAAACTTTAGATAGCAATACTTTTGTAAGTGCAGGAGGGGAGGAGATAGACGTAATGCTGAAGCATAAAAATACCCGCTACTAAGGTAACGGGAGTAATCATTCACCAAAAGTTTGGTATTTTATTGAATAAGCGATACAACACTTAATTTTGCTCTAGCAGTAAAGTTCCTAAAACTGGCTTTGATTCAGCCTCTGAGAATTTTGGCACTAATAACCCATTGGCATAGATGCGGGGATTGGTTTGGGCAACTATACTATAAGACTGGCGAACATGAGCATTGATGGCGACAGTTTTCACATCGTACATCTGCATAGCCATCTTGGGATAGAAACCAATACCGATAATTAACACCAGAAAACAGGCAGCAATAAACACTTCACGCGGTCTAGCATCAGTATAAATAGTTTCGTTTGGCAGTAAACAATCTGTACCAAAACAAGCTGTTCCTTCATCTTCCTGATTTTCCAAACCTGCATTGTTAATGTCGCAGATTAGGTCTGCACCAGAACCATAAAATACCTGTCGCAGCATGGAGAGTAGATAAATAGGTGTGAGAATCACTCCTACAGCCGCTAGAAACACTGTAACAGTGCAGAATGTGGAAGTATAAACATCGCTACTAGTTAATCCTACAAAAACCGAAAGTTCACCGACAAAACCACTCATTCCGGGAAGTGCTAAAGATGCCATTGCACCCATTGTAAACAGAGCAAATACTTTCGGCATGGCTTGACCAATACCACCCATATCTGCCATTACCATTGTCCGAGAGCGATCGTAAGTAACACCAGCCAAAAAGAATAACACCGAGGCAATCAAACCGTGGGATATCATTTGCAACATCGCACCGTTGATTCCCAAATCGGTAAAGGAGGCAATACCCAGGAGTACAAACCCCATGTGGGAAATTGATGAATTAGCCAAACGCCGTTTCATATTCGTTTGGGCAAAAGAGTTCAATGCACCATAGATAATATTGACAACACCGAGAATGGCTAGAACTGGTGCAAAGTAAATATGTGCATCAGAAAGAAGTTCCAGATTAAGGCGAATCAGTCCATAACCGCCCATTTTCAACAACACACCAGCCAGAATCATCGACACGGGAGAAGATGCTTCACCGTGGGCATCCGGTAGCCAAGTATGGAAGGGAAAAATAGCAAGTTTGACCCCAAAGGCAATTAACAGCCCTGCATACAGTAGCAGTTGCAGGGTTAGGGGATATTCTTTATGTGCAAGTTCTGCAATATCAAAGGTGACATTTCCCCCACCGTATAGCCCCATTGCTAAGGCTGCGACTAAAATAAATATGGAAGCGGCGGCGGTATAAATCAAAAATTTTGTAGCTGCGTAGCGTCGCCGTTGCCCACCCCAAATACAAACTAGTAAATATACGGGAATCAGTTCGACTTCCCACATGATGAAAAATAACAGCAAGTCTTGGGCAACAAATACCCCTATCTGTGCTGAATATAGCACCAGCATCAGAAAGTAAAAAAGGCGTGGTCTCCGGTCAACTTGCCAGGCCGAGAAAATCGCCAGCGTGGTAACAAATCCTGCTAAAAGTACCAGCGGTACGGAAAGACCATCGACTGAGACTGCCCAGTTTAAACCTAATTGAGGCATCCAAGCATAATTTTCTACAAGTTGAAAGCTGGCACTACTAGCATCATAATGGTTCCAAAATGCGTAGCACATCAAAGCAAAGTCTGCCACACCTACACCCAGTGCATACCAACGTACCAGCTTGCCATCTTTATCAGGCAATATCGGAATCAGAAAGGAAGCAAGGAGTGGCAGCAGGATAATTGCAGTCAGCCAAGGAAATTGATCCGCTATCATGTCTATAGGAAAAAATACTTATCAGTGAATATTGTTATTGTACTAAACTTTTTAACTATTTCTTTATAAGTTTTTACACCAGGTTGACATATGGAGAATATATACCTAACAAAAATTTTATGCTTGGGATTGAGTAGATGAGATGGTGAGTAGATCAGAAAATATCTCAGGACTTACTCAACTGGCTTGCTTTGTAAGGTGAGTCAGATGCCGAAAATCTGTTCATTGTTACCTAATTTTGGAGTCTGACGCACCCTACAAGAGATATTTAGTGTGACTCTTGCGTAAGTCCTCTCTACTGCTTGATGATCTAAAATGGACTATTAGACGCACTGTTAAATGTATGACAGAAATTCAATTAGCCAAAACGGGTCTTTATAATCAAGATCAGTACCTATGGTTAGAGGATACAATCCTAAAACTCAAGGCGCGGGATTTTCATGGTTTGGATGTGGAACATTTAATTGAGGAGATGGAAATCTTGGCGAGTAGGGATAGGGCTGAGGTTGAAAGTCGCTTGATTGTGCTATGGGTGCATTTATTAAAACGGATTTATGTTAATAGTGAATATCATAATCGTGGTTGGGAAGTGACGATTCGAGAACAACGTCGCCAGTTAAGAATCCTTCTCAAACAATCTCCTAGTCTGAAGCGATATTTTACAGAAGTGTTAGATCAAACTTGGGAAGAGGCGCTGATGGAAGTTAGGGAAGATTATCCTCAAATTGAGTTTCCTGATTTGTGGAAGTTTAGCCTGAATGTTGATGTGCTTTTGAGTGAGAAGTTTTGGGATTTTGTTGATTATTCTTCCTCAATATAAGCTAAGGCTTTAGCTCGATAGTGATCCGCTAACTTCAATCTAGATAGTGAGTCATATTTGAAATTTTCAATCCCTAGAAATAATTCAGACCTTGTGTACCCAAGAATATCTTGCAGACAGCACTTGTATTTATCTAGCACTGTCGACACAACATCTAATATTTTCTCAACATTATCAGGACTACCTATATTTTGCTCTAGCTTTAAATTTTCTAAGTTATTAAGCCTATGAGCGAATTTATTTCGGTAACAATCAAGTTTTGATGATATATCCTCGTCTAAAACTTGATTAAACCACTCATTAATTTCATCATGGTTATGGGAGGTAATACCAAAATCATCTCTTATTTTTTTCCTACTTTCATATTCTTCTTTCTGAATCTCCTGTATCATATCGTTTTTCTCCTCAGTAGTGCAGTCCCTCTTTCCATGAGAGCCAATTATACCGAGACACTCATAAGTATTTTCATCTCCAGGTGTTTTATCTACTTGTGACAAAAGTTTTCCATTTTGCATAATTACTTTTGAGCAGAGAGAGCGTTTTTTGGCAATACCTTCGTGCAATGAATACACTTCAATACATAAGAACATTACTTCATGTTCAAGTCTTTTGAATGCCCCAATAAAGAGAATCTTACAAGCTTCCTCAGAGGCATCTTTCCAACTTTGGTTAAAAAACTCTAATTCCTGTCTAAACGCACTCTCTCTGGACTGAAGTATTGAAATAGTAGTAATAACACTTCTAATCTCTTGGAAAACTTCTTCATTCATATCCACAACTCCATCATTCATTAAATCTTCCATAAATCGCTTCTAAATCTTCTAACGCAGTGGAAGACAAAACTACTTGATAAGCCATTTATTCAACCGTTCTTCTACTACTACTTGTGAAATAGTTCCCTCTCTATGAGCCACTTCTAAACCCCGACTGACTTTTTCAATTACATATAAATGATATTGAATATCTTCAATTGAACAATCATCTGGAAGTTGCTTTAAAAGAGCTTGGACTTGATTTTTTGTGGTACTCATAATTTGATTTTGAGTTAATTTACTTTTGGGCTGGGATTTACCCAGCCTATTGTTTACTTAGAAGTTACTAAAGTTAGCGATCGCTCCTGTAATCTTCTCAACCACCTCATCTACAGTGATCGCACCCAATTCCCCAGATGCACGGGTACGAATACTCAAGCTGTTGGTTTCCACTTCCTTAGCACCAACCACCGCCATAACTGGGATTTTATCCTTTTCGGCGTTGCGAATCAACTTACCCAAGCGATCGCCACTCGTATCCACTTCCGCACGAATACCCAACGCAACCATCTTGGCTACAACCTCTTTGGTAAAATCTAACTGGAGTTCACCCACAGGTAAAAGCCTAATTTGCACAGGTGCTAACCATAATGGAAAATCACCCGCATACTCTTCAATCAAAATCCCAATCAACCGTTCCAAAGAACCAAACGGTGCGCGGTGAATCATCACAGGACGTTTGCGGGAACCATCTTCAGCCACGTATTCCAAATCAAACCGCTCAGGTAAATTATAATCTACCTGCACAGTTCCTAATTGCCATTCCCGTTCTAGCGCATCACTGAAGATAAAATCCAATTTGGGTCCATAAAACGCAGCTTCCCCAATACCTTCAAAATAATCCATTCCCAATTGTTCCACAGCGCGACGAATCGCACCTTCAGCTTTATCCCAAGCTTCATCAGAACCAATATACTTATCACTGGTTGGATCACGGAAACTGAGTCTAGCTTTAAAATTCTTTAGTTGCAGACTTCCAAACACCGACAAAATCAAATCTACAACATTCAGAAATTCGCTGTCTAGCTGTTCGGGAGTGACAAACAAATGAGAATCATCAACGGTAAAACCGCGCACTCTTGTTAAACCACCGAGTTCCCCAGATTGTTCATAACGGTAAACAGTGCCAAATTCCGCCAAACGCATCGGTAATTCCCGATAAGAGCGCAACTCACTCTTGTATATTTGGATATGGAAAGGGCAATTCATTGGTTTGAGGACAAAACCCTGTTCTAATTTAGCTGCTTCCTCATCTTCAGTCATTAAAGGAAACATATCTTCCTTGTATTTTTGCCAGTGTCCCGATGTTTTAAATAAATCAACTCTGGCAATATGGGGAGTGACAACAGGCAAATAACCCCGTTTTAATTGTTCCTTTTTGAGGAAGTCTTCTAAAGTAGTCCTCAACAAAGTACCTTTAGGAGTCCACAAGGGTAAACCAGGACCGACTAAATCGGAAAAGATAAATAAACCTAGTTCCTTACCTAGTTTACGATGGTCGCGCCGTAATGCTTCTTGTTTGCGGCGTTTGTATTCAGCCAGTTGTTCTGGGGTTTCCCAAGCTGTGGCATAAATGCGCTGTAACTGTGCTTTGTTTTCATCTCCACGCCAATAAGCACCAGCAACGCTTTCTAGTTCTATGGCTTTGGCGTTAATTTCCTTGGTGTTTTCTAAATGAGGACCGGCACACAAATCCCACCATTCATCACCTAAATGGTAAATGGTGATGGGTTCTTGTTTAATATCTCCCAGGATTTCTAGTTTGTAAGGTTCCTTAATTTCCTCAATCCGGCGTTGTGCTTCTTCCCGGCTGACTTCTTCTCTAACTACCGGCAATTTGCGATTAATAATCTTCACCATCTCTTTTTGGATGGCTTTCAAATCCTTATCGCTGAAGGGTTCTGGACTATCAAAGTCGTAGTAAAACCCATTTTCAATCCAGGGGCCAATTGTAACTTGCGCCTTGGGAAACAGCTTTTGTACGGCCATGGCCATCACATGAGAAGCAGTATGGCGAATCTTTTTTAATGTCTCAGATTCGCTGGTACGCGGTAAATAAATTTTTTCTGGTTGTTCTAGGTTTTGGGGTTCTTGATTAGGCGACATCGGCTGTTGAAGGCGAAGTGATTACAAATAGAGTTCTGAAAAATATCTTTTCAAAATCATAGTCCACTGGTTGATGACGCTGCCGCCATTACCTGTGGACTCTCCTAATTTATCACCCCAACTGAAGCGCAGCAGAACTTGGTAATAATACCAATTTTGCTCCTTAGCGACTTTTGGTAGGATATTTTGAATTTCTGTTTCCTCCTTTAGATAGATAAAGACTGATCCCCAGGGAACTGTACAAACCTCTTGCCAAAAGCATACAATTGTGTGTTGTATAGCAAGTTACAAATTCTTCATTTCACATAACCTGATGAGAGATATAAGAAAATTGTTAAGAATCGTAAATAACGCTAATATTAAAAAGAAATTAGGAAATATGCTTCTCATATATGGGAGACTCAAATTCACCAAGTACTGAATTGCTCAAAACAGTCTTGGAACCGTTGTTAGAGGATTTTCAATATTGGTTGGAGCGATCGCGTCAACTGCTGGAAAATGAGAAAATCCAATTTATGACTGAAGAAGAGCAACTTGACCTATTACAACGCGTCAAGGAAGCGCAGGCAGAACTTAGCACAGCCAAGATGTTATTTGCTGCCACTGATAGACAAGTCGGGATTGATATGGCGACATTAATGCCTTGGCATCAATTGGTAACCGAATGTGGAAATGTGGGAATGCGCTACCGTCAGTCAAAACAAGAATGACTTCACTGTGTGACAAAACTGTATATAAGTCGCAAACATAGAAAAGAAAACTTAACATTATTTTCATAAAAAAATAATGTATCCCATGTTACCGTAATCTGATATAGGATTACAAAATATCAAATCACAAATAGATAATGTAACATTTGCCAGCACGTAAATCACGGGTTAGCAAATGTCAATCACTTAACGATATAAAGTTTTAAAACCTGTTGCCCTGGAGGATAATTCGATGCTACACCTACTCTACATTTTAGCTTTCACAGTCCTTGCATTTATTGCTGTGGGTAATTTAATTCGCAATCTGGTCATGTTCAGTTTTGATAGGGAGCGTCCTTATCCAGCAAATTCCTCCTCAATGGGTAATCAAGGCAGGTATGGCTATTATGGAGCTAAACAGCAATTTGTACCCCATCCAGAACTATTAGATAATGCAGGTAATTTAATTAAAGAACCACTGTTGGTCATGCGTTCAATCAATGTGGAAGATGCACGCGAACAGTTAGATGCTCTTTATGAATCTTCTCCTGGTCAAAAAATTGAGCGTTCAGAAGAAGCCTAATTTGTAATTATTATAATTCGGTATTCAGTAGGGGTTTAGCATTGCTAAACCCCTATTTTTTTCTGCTTCATTCCCAACAGACTGGTAATACCTATAGTAAAACTTAAAAATTGGGTAATAAATCTGCTTGTTTACAAATTGCATTGGCATAGCAAATAAATCATATAGTTTGAAAATTAATTGTCCTGTTCATAGAATTACCTTAAGTTAAAAATTTGGAAATTAGAATCTAGTGCAATTATACAATCAGGAATCAATGACATCGAGATTTTCTGAAAATCATCAATATGTAATCGAAAAATAAGGGTTTAGCATTGCTAAACCCCTACAATCATTGACTATGTTCTATTTACGCTTCAATTACCACCCGCAGATTACCGCGTTTTTTCGCCACCCGACAAGCGGTAGTGCTACCAACTCGCTCAAATTCCAAATCGAGAATAGTGCCACCAACACGCAAATTATGTAAAGATAAACGATTGATTGAATCTGGCAAAGCAGGGTCAATGATTCGCAAACAATTATTTTGCGCGTCTGGAACTAAATTCACCATCATTTGCAACAATTGAAAAATGCTACCTGTAGCCCAAGCTTGGGGACTACAAGCAACGGGATACTGTACGGGAGCATTATCACCGTTAAGTTCGTAACCGCAAAACAGTTCTGGTGGACGTTGATAAGACTGATGGTTAGTCATGTCGAACAAACCTTGAAATAATTCCAAAGCTTGATCTATTAAACCGAGCGATCGCAATCCCATCCCAATCAGAGAATTATCATGAGGCCAAACAGAACCAGTATGATAACCCATAGGATTATATGCAGGAGACAAACTACTTAAAGTTCTAATCCCCCAACCATTAAACATATCAGGCGCTCGCAACCTTTCTGCCACACTGTAGGCTTTTTCTGGTGTAAAAATCCCCAATTGCAGACAATGACCCGGATTAGAGCTAATACTATCTACTTGATTTCCTTCCCCATCTAAAGCTAAAGCGCAGAAATCTTGGTCTTCAATCCAAAAATCTTTGTTAAATCTAACTTTGAGATTTTGAGCTTCTTCTTGCCAACGATCTGCCAAATCTAGACGCTTTTTCATCTTAGCAATTTCTGCTAATTTAATTTTGGCAGCATAGACATAAGCTTGCACTTCACAAAGAGAAATTGAACCATGAGCTAATTCCCCTTTTCTGTTGACAATACAATCACCAGAATCTTTCCAACCTTGGTTAGTCAAACCGCGTTTTGATTTCCGGTGATAGCTGAGATAGCCAGTTTGTTTGAGATTCCGATCAATCCAATCCATTCCTGCTAAAGCATTTCGCCAAAGTTGCTCTAGGGTGTCTTGATCATGAGTCCAAGCGTAGTAATCAGCATACAACATCAACCACAAAGGAGTCGCATCAACTGTCCCATAGTAAGGTGTATGGGGAATTTCTTGACAACGTGCCAATTCTCCCATTCGTAACTCGTGTAAAATCTTACCTGGTTCTTCTTCCCGCCATTCATCTTCTTTTTTACCTTGATATGTTGCTAACAGCATCAAAGTTTCTTTGGCAATTTGGGGATTTAACATCAGAGTTTGGGAAGCGGTAATAATAGAATCCCTACCAAACAAAGTTGAAAACCAAGGTACACCAGCCGAAACAGTTTTATACTTTCCAAAAGACTGACGCAACAAATACAAATCTTGTTCAGCCCTTTCAATCACTCGATTGAAAAGACTTTTATCAGAACTAATGCGAGTAATTTGTTGTACCCAAATTTGCTCCTCCATCAATTCAGAAGCTTTTGCTTGTACCAGAGTAATAGCTGCATTCACGGTGGAACTAGTCTGGTTATTGGTGAGCATATTCAGCCGATAACCTAGCTTTTGGGTTTCGTGAGAAGCTAAATCTAGCCGCCAAACCGCTGTGTAACCTTTGAAATAATCTGGTTGTCGGTGCTGGAATTGGATACGGGATTCCATGATTGCACCATCCAAACCTTGATAAGCCAGTGTCAGAGATTCTTCTCGGTGTGATGGATTTGCTAAAGGTGCTGCAACACCATCAGCTATTTCTTCTAAATGTGTTGGCTCTGCTAACCGCAACAATCTACCCCGTTTTTCGCGGTTATGACCACGGACTTCAAATAAGTCAACAAAATCCGCATCAAAGCTGAGACTGAGTTCAAAACTGATGCTAGTGGTGCTGTAGTTAGCTACTTCTATTTCTTCAAAAAGTGCGCCATTAAGTACTATTTCCCGACGAATGCCAATGGTATCAGCATTTAGGTGATTCTCAATTCTGGGATTAGTACACAAAACCGAGAGAGCAAAGCCCTTATCAGCGGTGCTACTCAGTAAAACAGGCGATCGCCCATCAATCTGCAATTCTAGACGACTCAAAAACCGTGTATCACAGCAAAACAGCCCCATGCTAGGATTCCCGTCATTCAAGGAACAACCAGAAATGTTTCCTATGGTATCTGTCACCAAAAATAAATCATCATCTTTAACTGTCAAAGTTGGCTGTGGTCTTTCAATAACCACACAAGGCCATTCTGGAATAGGTATCTGTTCTGCGGGAATAAAAGTCTTTCCATCCAATAAGATTTTTTCCGGGGTCATTAATGTATCCGGTGTCATGAGCTAAAATTCCCTATACAGGTCTAGATTTGCAGGACTGGGGCTTGGGATTGGGGAGGATGCGGGAGATGGGAAGAATATTTATCTTTCTCCTGACTTCTGACTTCTGACTCCTGCCTCCAATCACCAAATCCTTATCAATTTATCTGTTCTCTCTTTGAAGTCAAGGCTGGAAATTGGGGATTTTTACCTGGTTTATTCGTTGATGAGCATTAAGAGATGGTATACGTAGAAAATGCTTATCCTCGTGTTCACTTAAAAATTTTTTGAGTTTTACTAAGCCTACTAAGTATACAAAATAACCAAGCCGTTTTTTGGTTTTTTCGGCGATTCCTAGGTCGCGCTTCTCTACGAGACGCTACGCGAACCCTATCGCGCTCAAAAATTAGTAAAGCTTTAGCAACTTAGCTTTCAGCAGTATCCCATACTGTGGTATTTTTGCTGTATTTGCTGAAAAAGCTACAAGTTATCTTGGCTAGGCTAGATGATGGAAAAGCTAACCAAGAATGTATATTGGCCATAGGAACTTTGATTAATTTAAAGGGACTGGTAATGGGTGATGGGTGATGGTTAAAAGTTTTACCAATGACCAATGACCAATGACCAATAACCAGTTTTAATTTGTACAATTCATTTGTGAAGTGGATCTTGTCTAGATTGGGCGTTTAACGATATTCATGAGCATTTCGACTTCCGTGCTGAGTGATTTGCTACAGTCACTACCCTACCTGCGTCCCCAGTTATATTTCAAGGCTTCACTAACGGCGCTCTCCCATGCAATGGAAGATCAGGTTTTGGCGGCCACCTTGGATCAGCCCCTGATTATTGCTAGTTTTCAAAGAGAGCGATTCTACCGCCAAGAAGCTCATCGCTATCAACGGCTTTCACTACGAAGTAATCAAATATACGTATTGTCCGCGCCAGAAACAGAGTTTGCTAATAGCTCGGAATACTATGAAAAGGTAGCTTTTGAACCAAATGATGCTTTAAGTCAAGAGTGGCATTTGGTTGTTGTTGCCGATAATTATGCTACCTGCTTGGTGTGCCGGGAAAGCCTTGGCTCTATTGCCAAAAATCAGCAGTTACCAGAGGTTAGTCCTGGGCTAGATATGGACACAGCGCGAAGATTTGAGGGAATTTGGACTTCGGAGAGAGGAGTCAGTCTCAAAGCGGCAGAGTTGATATTAAGCAGGATTGAGGTTTATAGACCGGATTTAGCGGACAAAATTGGTCAGGCACGTCAGAGGTTTGGACTTGGTAAGTCAAGAAGAGAACTGGGAACAGTCCAAAACGAATATGCTTGTGATATTGATACTGACCCGTTTGTACAGCGCTTGGTAACTTACCTGCAAGCTAGTCAGTATAAATTGCATAAAGCCTACCGTTCGATCGCTCTCCAAGCCCGCAAAGAACGCCTGGTTAACTCGATTGGAACAGCTATTAGGCGATCGCTTGATCCGCAATCAGTTCTCCAAGTAGCTGCTCAAGAATTGGGTCAACATCTAGAAGCAGGACGCTGCTTAATTTATCGCGCTCAAGCTACTGATGACCAAGCTGTGATTGAACACGAATTTTTGAGTCCTGGTGTGGTGTCTGTACGGGGACAAACTTGGGAATTAGAACAAAATCCTCTGTTTCAGGAAATCACCCAACTAGGTGAAGGAATCTGTATTTCAGATACTTTAACTGACTATCGTGTCACCAGTTCAACTCCACTTTCTTTGATTGTCAAAAAGTTCGCCATTCGTTCTTGGTTGATGGAACCAGTGTTTTCTCAGGGAAGGCTATTGGGGATTGTCGAGTTACATTATTGTGATTTACCTATCCCAGAGTGGCAACCAGGAGAGTTGGATTTGGTGAAAGCGATCGCTACTCAAGTCGGTGCAGCCCTGATTCAAGCTGAAGCTTTCGCTAATTTAGAAGAACTGAACAAGCAGCTAGAAGCCCTAGATCGTACCCGCAGTAACTTAATAGCCATCACTGGGCATGAACTCCGTACCCCCCTATCTACCATTCAAGTTTGCCTCGAAAGCCTCGCTAGTGAGCCGGATATGCCTTTAGAGTTGCAGCAGGTGATGCTCAGTACAGCTCTTTCCGACTCCGAACGAATGCGGAAACTGGTACAAGATTTCCTCACACTTTCTAACTTAGAAAGTGGTCGAGTCCAATGGCATCCAGAAACCCTAAGTCTACAAGAATGTATAGATTTAGCTCTCAGCCGCTTGCGTACACGATCATCAACAGAAAAGATCCCCCAAATTAAAACGCAAATTCCGAAAAATTTACCTTTGATTAGGGCTGATGGTGATTGGCTAGTGGAGGTAATAGCAAAGCTGATAGACAATGCCTGTAAATTTACACCAGCAGAAGGAGAGATTAACATTAAGGCAACTACTCGCAACCGCACTCAAATGGTTGAGGTAACAGTAGCAGACACTGGACGAGGTATAGAACCCAACCGCCTAGAAATCGTCTTTGACCGCTTTTATCAAGAAGAGGGAGCATTACGACGGACTGCCGGTGGTACAGGTCTGGGTCTAGCAATTTCCCGACAAATTGTAACTGGTTGGGGCGGGAAAATTTGGGCAGAGTCCACAGGTAAAGACCAAGGCAGTAAGTTTCATTTTACCATTCCCATCGTTCAGGGTAGTGCAGAGGAAAAGCAGTCGTTTGTTAAAAGCAAATAGGTCAGGACTTACGCACGACGATGTTACCGGAAGCCTGATTCTTGAGTAGCGGTAATTCATGTAGCTCGCTTCCCCAAGGGTATTACCGCTACTTTCATTATTCAGACAATAAAAATCACGATACCAACAAACATCGTGTAAATCCTAAAATCCTGTAAATCCTGATTCAGACAAATTTGCTGATAATTACTGTAAACAAACGTATAAAAGTATTTACAACCAAACAGCGGCATAGTAAAACCAGTAACACCCACACACAACTAAACTGGTGACACCACTGGCATGGAAGCACCCCAAGGTCAACAAGAAATCAGCAACCAACAATTAATAATCCCAGAAATCGAAATTGGCATAGAAGCAGACCAAGAAGCAACAACCCCAGAACCTAAAAAACCCTTTGCCGAGTTCCAGAGTGCAGTACGGGCAGTAGCTATATCACCCCAGGGACGAAGACGCATTGTTATGGGTTTAGAAGATGGCACCATAGAAATTTGGGATGTGCTAACTGGACAAAAGTGGTTAAGCTGCAAAGGTCATACAGAACCTGTCAGGTCAGTAGCCTTTAGTCCCGACGGGAGTATGGTTGCCAGTGGCAGTCATGACCAAACAGTGCGGTTGTGGGATGTCCATACAGGAGAAGCCATAGGTCAAACATTCTCAGGTCATACAAGTTATGTTAACTCAGTAGCCTTTAGTCCCGATGGCAGTACGGTTGTCAGTGGCAGTTGGGATAACACAGTACGGTTGTGGGATGTCCATACAGGAGAAGCCATAGGTCAACCATTCTCAGGTCACACATATTCTGTTAATTCAGTAGCCTTTAGTCCCGACGGGAGTATGGTTGTCAGTGGCAGTAGAGACAACACAGTACGGTTGTGGGATGTCCAGACAGGAGAAGCTATAGGTCAACCATTCTCAGGTCATACAGAACCTGTCAGGTCAGTAGCCTTTAGTCCCGACGGGAGTACGGTTGTCAGTGGTAGTGAAGACCACACAGTGCGGTTATGGAATGTCAATACAGGAGAAGCTATAGGTCAACCATTCTCAGGTCATACAGAACCTGTTAGGTCAGTAGCCTTTAGTCCCGACGGCAATACGGTGGTTAGTGGCAGTTGGGATAACACAGTCCGGTTGTGGGATGTCCAGACAGGAGAAGCTATAGGTCAACCATTCTCAGGTCATACAGAACCTGTCAGGTCAGTAGCCTTTAGTCCCGACGGGAGTATGGTTGCCAGTGGCAGTCATGACCAAACAGTGCGGTTATGGAATGTCAATACAGGAGAAGCTATAGGTCAACCATTCTCAGGTCATACAGAACCTGTTAGGTCAGTAGCCTTTAGTCCCGACGGCAATACGGTGGTTAGTGGCAGTTGGGATAACACAGTCCGGTTGTGGGATGTCCAGACAGGAGAAGCTATAGGTCAACCATTCTCAGGTCATACAAGTTATGTCATGTCAGTAGCCTTTAGTCCCGACGGCAGTACGGTTGTCAGTGGTAGTGAAGACCATACAGTCCGGTTGTGGGATGTCAATACCGGACAAGCCATAGGTCAAACATTTTCAGGTCATACAGAACCTGTCAGGTCAGTAGCCTTTAGTCCCGACGGGAGTATGGTTGTCAGTGGCAGTTGCGACAACACAGTCCGGTTGTGGGATGTTAACACCGGACAAGCCATAGGTCAACCATTTTCAGGTCATACCAGTTCTGTCAGGTCAGTAATCTTTAGTCCCGACGTGAGTATGGTTGTCAGTGGTAGTTGCGACAACACAGTCCGGTTGTGGGATGTTAACACCGGACAAGCCATAGGTCAACCATTTTCAGGTCATACAAGTTATGTCAACTCAGTAGCCTTTAGTCCTGACAAGAGTATAGTTGTCAGCAGCAGTTGGGACAAGACAGTACGGTTGTGGAATGTCAGTACAGGACAAGCCATAGGTCAACCATTTTCAGGTCATACCAGTTCTGTCAGGTCAGTAGCCTTTAGTCCCGATGGTAGTACGGTTGTCAGTGGCAGTTATGACAAGACAGTACGGTTGTGGGATATTTCCGACCCCCAGCGCAAGCGCCAAATAGAAATAGGAAAACAAGAAAAGGTTTATTCCGTTGCTTTTGACCCACTGGGAGACTACATTATCAGTGCTGGTGAAGATGGTATCAAAGTTTGGCGTTGGCAAAGATTTAATATTCGTCGTGTTCCCCAGGCTTTCCGCAATGACCAACCCAGCGGTGAAGACTCTCTAGATGTGGCTAAGGAACTGCAATCTCTAGCTGATGTATTAATGTTGCGGAGTCTTCAACCTCCTTTAGCAGTGGCGATTTTAGGCAGTTGGGGTAGCGGAAAATCTTTTGGAATGCACCTCATTGAAAAACAAATTACCAAAATTCGCTGTCAACAAATAACTGCAAAACAGACATGGGGACAAAAGGGAGATGAACCAAATCTTTCTCCTTATGTTGGTCATGTTTACCAAATCAAATTTAATGCCTGGAGTTATGCTAAATCTGATCTGTGGGCAAGTTTAATGCAGACTATTTTTGATCAACTTGACCGCCAATTAACTTTAGAAAAGCAGCTAGAAAAAGTTTCTAATTTGCTGGCTGGAGGTGATATTTGGCGTGTTGTCAATCAGATGAATGATGGTGATAGAAAGGCAATATTAGAATCAGAATTAGGTAAAGACGTATTTGCTAAATTGGAAGATGGTAATGCGCTTTGGGATATTCTCAGTGAAGTTAGAGAGGAAGAACAGAAAAAGTTAGAACAAACGGAACAGGAATTACAAAGCTTAGAAACAGAAGTGCGAAAAGAAAATGAGAAAATAGCAAAAGAAGTAAATCAAGAATTTGAAAATAAATCAAGAATCATTGTCTTTTTAACTCAACTCAAAGAACTAAGTAAAGACAAATTTGGTAAATCTATTCTCAAAGATTTTCTTAATACCTACGATTTCAAAGATAAAAATGATTTAGAAACTCAATTTCCGATTTTTAAGAATTTGGATAAATTAGAGGAATCTCATTTAATTGAAAAAGTTGAAGATTTGATTAAAACTAGAGATAGCAGAATAGATAATATTATTAAAAAGTCAGAGAAAATTAAGAATTTTGTAGAAGAACAACCTAGTAGAATAGTTGGGTTAATAGAATTTATTAAGAAAGATAAAAAAATATTAATCATTTTTATAATTTTAACGTCTTTACCATTTATATCTTATTTTGTCATTGTTTATATTTTACCTAATCTTTTACCAGCAATAGCACGAATAACTTCAGTTTTAAAATTGTGGTTAATTACAATTTCTACACTTCCTGCTACAGGTATGGGAATTAAAATATTAAAGAAGTTAAGGATTTTTCAAGCTAAAACTAGCAGATTATTCAAGGTAGCGAAAGAAAGCGTAGAACAGGAAAAACAGAAACTTGCTGTTGAGAAGGAAAAGAAAATTCAGGATGAAATTAAAAATAAGAATTCTGAAAACCAGCAGAAAATCGAAAACCTCCAAGCACAAATCGAACGACAAAAGCAGCGTATTGGTTTAACTGCTCAATATAAATCATTATTGGATTTTGTCAACAACCGTTTAGAGGATAATTCTTATCAAAAACTTTTAGGTTTAATGCACCAAATTCAAGATGATTTAGCAGATTTATCCGACCATTTAACCTATAAATCAGGAAATACAAATCCTGAAAAACTCGAAGTTCTTAAAAAACATTTCCCCAGGGGACCAGCAAGAATAGTTTTATATATAGATGATTTAGATCGTTGTCCTCCTGATAAAGTTGTCCAAGTTTTGGAAGCTGTGCAATTATTGTTAAATACGGAAATATTTGTCATTGTTTTAGCAATAGATGATCGTTATATTGGTCGGGCTTTAGAACAAATTTACAGAGGAGTTTTAAAACGTGGTGGTACTCCTTCCGGTGTTGACTATTTAGAGAAAATTATTCAAATTCCCTACCGAATGCGACCTATTAGTAAGAATGTAACAGTTAGTTATTTAAAATCTTTGGTAGATATTGAAGAAGAGTTTAAAAAAGACTGTCGAGAAAATTCCACAATTTTACAACAAGTAACCAATCAAAGTAGCTTTTTGCAACAAACTACAGGGAAAGATATTATTTACTTACAACAACTAACTGATGAAAGTAGCACTTTCCAACAAACAACAGGAGAAGATAATATCCCTTTACAACAAGTAAATGATGAAAGTAGCTTTTTACAAGAATTAAAACAATTTCCAGAAAAATCATATCAAGATGAAATTGAGGAAATACCTGTTGATACTGAAGAACAAACAGAGGAAAATTATAATTTATCAGTATCTACTGCTACTAAAAATCTAGATGTTAAAGGTATTGCTGAACCAATAATTAAAGAAGATAATAATAGAAAAATACAATATTCTTCAAATACTGACCCATTAGTTAGTTTTGAAAGGTTTACTGCTGAAGAGTTCGCATGGATATCAGAATCTTGTCAGCACGTAGATTTAACTCCGAGAACCGCAAAACGACTAATTAATATTTGCAAAATTATTAAAATTATCTGGACTCCAGTACCTCATGATACAACATGGAAACAAGAACCCAAACCAGAATACAAACAAACATTAATTGCATTTTTAGCTTTAGCTGGTAGATATCCCAAAGAAATAAGAAAAATCATAGCAGAGATTTATTTAGAATTTGAAGAAACAGATGAAGATACGATAATAATTGAAAAAGATGATTTTCTGAACCGCTTACAAAACCAAGATGGATATATGGATAGCTATAATAAAAGGGAGTGGAAGAAGTTTAAAAATGACTTCCTAAAAATGTCACCCCAGGATAATTGTTATTTTGAAACTAGAACTTTCAATTTAGCGATTTCTTTCTGTTTTGTCGGTGATATAGGCTATGACCCCGATGATAGTTATAATCGTGAGAATAGATTTGAAGATAATAATAAAGATGATGGTTTTTATAGAGAAAATTTGTAATTCTATCGCAATTCGATAAGTATTATTCCATAATCCAAAATTGAATGACTATTATTAGATTTTTGTTGGTTATAGTTTGCGGTTTGCACTTAACAAAATGTAGCTTATGTAAAGAATTTTAAATTTATGTAATTTAATGTTAATTGTACATTGATTCTCAAAAATTGTTCTATTGTTCCTTGATGTAACATTCTGAACCCTTTAGCCAGACTCAATCACTAAAAACTGTTACAGTCTATGACGCGATCGCAATATAAGCTTGTAGGGGGTGTTAGTATGCCCTAAAAACGTTGAAGGACATTTTTTTTATGGCAGAAAAACTGACTGGAAAAACTCCCCTCTTTGGTGGTAGCACTGGTGGATTGCTCAAAAAAGCAGAAGTAGAAGAAAAGTACGCTATTACCTGGACTAGCCCCAAGGCTCAAGTTTTTGAAATGCCTACAGGTGGCGCTGCGACAATGAACCAAGGCGAAAACTTGCTATACTTGGCTCGTAAGGAGTATGGCATCGCTTTAGGCGGTCAACTGCGGAAATTCAAAATCACAGACTACAAAATTTACCGGATTCTACCCAGCGGTGAAACCACTTTCATTCACCCATCTGATGGTGTGTTCCCAGAAAAAGTTAACCCCGGTCGTGATAAAGTCCGCCACGTACCCCGCAGAATTGGTCAAAACCCCAGCCCTGCACAACTCAAGTTCAGTGGTAAAGCTACTCACGATGCTTAATTAGTAATGAGTGCTGAGTGCTGAGTGCTGAGTGAAAATCAGGAGTCAGTACTCAGCGCTTAAATCAGCAGCTAAATATAAATAATAATTATGATTTTTCCCGATTTTCACCAATTTACAGAACTAGCTAAACAAGGTAACTTTGTCCCGGTTTATCAGGAATGGGTAGCTGATTTAGATACTCCCGTTTCTGCTTGGTATAAAGTATGTGCAGATCAACCTTATAGCTTTTTACTGGAATCGGTGGAAGGTGGAGAAAAAATAGGGCGTTATAGTTTATTAGGTTGTGATCCTCTATGGATTTTGGAAGCTAGAGGTGATCAAACTACCCAAACACACCGCGATGGTTCTCAGGAAGTTTTTACAGGTGATCCTTTTACAGTTTTAGCCGAATGTCTTGCACCTTATCACCCAATCAAGTTACCGCAACTACCTTCAGGAATTGGCGGTTTATTTGGGTTTTGGGGTTATGAGTTAATTAATTGGATTGAACCGCGTGTACCAATTCATTCCCAAGATGAGCGTAATATCCCTGATGGATTATGGATGCAGGTAGACCACCTGTTGATTTTTGACCAGGTAAAGCGGAAAATTTGGGCGATCGCATATGCTGATTTACGTGACCCAGAAGTTAACTTAGAGGTAGCCTATCAACAGGCGTGCGATCGCATTCAGGAAATGGTCAGCAAGCTATCTTTACCCTTATCGCCACAAAATACTCAATTAGCTTGGACAGCGCCTGGAAACAAGCCGAAAGCGGGAATAGAGGAATACACCAGCAACTTCACTCGTCCCGATTTCTGCACCAGTGTCGAAAAAGCTAAAGAATATATCAAAGCTGGTGATATCTTCCAAGTCGTCATTTCTCAACGCCTATCTACCGAATATACAGGGAATCCCTTCGCCCTTTACCGTTCACTACGCCAAATCAATCCTTCACCTTACATGGCGTATTTTAACTTTAAGGATTGGCAAATTATCGGTTCTAGTCCTGAAGTCATGGTGAAAGCAGAATGCGACCCTGATGGGGGTATAATCGCCACAGTCCGCCCCATTGCAGGAACTAGACCAAGAGGGAAGACAACCCAAGAAGATGCGGCTTTCGCTGAAGATTTACTCCAAGACCCCAAAGAAATCGCCGAACACGTCATGTTAGTTGATTTAGGACGCAATGATTTAGGGCGTGTGTGCGAAAGCGGTAGCGTGAAAGTTGATGAATTAATGGTAGTTGAACGCTATTCCCATGTCATGCACATTGTCAGTAATGTGGTGGGTAAATTAGCAAATGATAAAACAGCCTGGGACTTACTTAAAGCCAGCTTCCCAGCCGGTACAGTTAGCGGTGCGCCGAAAATCAGGGCAATGGAAATCATCAACGAATTAGAACCAAGTCGCCGGGGGGTGTATTCAGGTGTGTATGGCTATTATGATTTTGAAGGACAATTAAATAGTGCGATCGCTATTCGGACAATGGTATTGCATAATCATACCGTCACAGTCCAAGCAGGTGCTGGTTTGGTAGCTGATTCAGAACCAGAAAAGGAATACGAGGAAACGCTAAATAAAGCTAGAGGACTTTTAGAAGCAATTCGTTGTTTGCGGTGAACTCTATTTCCTACGAAGAAGGGAAATTAAAATCAACACTGGAGCTAAACTATGATACCAGCTATTAGCAAACCTTCAACATTACTTGGTCGGATTAAAGTTGAAAAGGTAGATAAATTCAATTTATTTAAATTTAATGATGAACTCCAGAAGCGAATGGAAGAACTTTTGGATAGAAAAAAAGCTGATTTACTGACTTCAGAGGAAGTTATAGAACTGGAAGCTATTGGAGAGTTAGACAGAATTTTCACTCACATAAATGCGATGTTAGTAGCTCAAGTATGACTATTGACGATACTACTAGGGAATTAGTGCGTAAACGAGCAAAATATCTATGTGAGTATTGTCACTCTCCTGAGCGCATTTCTACAACTCGATTCACCTTAGATCATGTAATACCTAAATCTTTGGGTGGTGCTGATGATATTGATAATCTAGCTTTAGCTTGTCGTCGGTGCAATGAACGCCGCTACAACTTTTTAGCAGGAATTGACCCAAAAACACAAGCCATTACCCCTTTATTTAATCCCCTTCAACAAAAATGGTCTGATCATTTTATCTGGAGTGCTGACGGTAAAACCATTTTAGGAACAACTCCCACAGGTAGAGCTACTTGTAAACGACTTGATCTTAATGATGATCGATATACAGAAGATGATTCTATCCGCAGTGCGCGAGGTTTTTGGGTAAAAGCTGGTTTACATCCTCCTGATGAAGATCCGCGTCAGGTATTATAGAGATGATTTTGAAGGATAATTGAATAGTGCGATAGAGTTCGCGTAGCGTCTCGTAGAGAAGCGCTCCTAAGGAATCGCAATTCGGACAATGGTATTGCATAATCATACCGTCACAGTCCAAGCAGGTGCCGGTTTAGTAGCTGATTCCGAACCAGAAAAAGAATACGAAGAAACGCTAAATAAAGCTAGAGGATTATTAGAAGCAATTCGTTGTTTGCGTTAAATCAGTTATCAATGGGTAAATGTTGTCATAATTCATGATCCAGAAATAATACTTATAAGGATTTTCATAAGTGTTGATAAATCTTCTGGAACTCGATAACGTTTTTGATCTTGAGTTACTTGACGACTTGTGCGGTTATAAACTCCAAAACGCCAATCTTCACCAGTCGTAACTGCTCCATAAATAAGCTCAGAAGTAGATTTTGTCCATTGATCAAGTGCGATTAATTCAATAGCAAGTTGAGTAAATCCCCTCACTAAATCTGATTGTTTTGCTTCAATAACTAATAAATTTTGAGGTGCAGCAATATAATAATCTACAGTTCCTTTCAAATAATCATTTACTGCAATGGAATATTCTATATTCAGTCGCTGATTAGTTAAATCACATACCTCAAACAAAATGGGACCAATTAAAGCCTCACGTCTAGCAGTTTCATTCACTAAATCTATGTGAGATAAATTACGCTGAATCTGGTGCTGTAAAAACTCTAAATTTAAAGTTTCTGAAGATTCAGGTAATGTTAAATCTTTCCTTTCAATAGTGCAGTTTAATTCCGCTACAATATCGTCAATAGTAAAAGATAACTCAAAATATCGGCTGAAAGGATAAGATTCACCAGCTTTCAGAATGCGACGGGAACTCATAAAAAACCTAAGCCAGATTTACATTCATCTATTTTATAACAAAATAAGTATAGTGATATAAACTGTCCTTTATTTATTTTTTAGTAATACCATAAATATAATAATCATGCTGTTGCGCTGCATCATAGGGTAATTGCTGAAGTTCATCTTCAGTAATTTCTTGAGCAATTTTCCAAATATTTTTATTAGTTAATTCTTGATTTTTAACTTTATCATTAGGTTGTAATTGAATAATATTTTTTAAAAATCATTAGTGTCTAAAAGATACATCACTCAAAAGGATTAATACGATTATTAATTTTCACTTTACCTCTGGTTTCAGAGACTAACTCCAGACATTCTTCTAAGTCGTCCCCTACCCATGTACCAGCATGACGTAAAATTGAAAGTCCTGAAGCTGGCCTATAGTTAGTTTTTTCTGATAAATTTGTTTCTTGTTTATATTTAATAAATTCGACAAATTCATCAATCAATTTTAAATTTTCGGGTGAAATAGTTAATAAATTTTGTTCAATTTTTTGTCTTAATTCAAGAGAGTTCATAATTTTGACCTCCTAATTACAATTAACATATTTTAAAAAAATTCCCTATAATTTTACTATTAAATAAAGCGGTGAGTAATCATTTTCGTAAAGTTCTGTTTATGTCACTTATGTTAATTCATTTTTAATTTGATTTATTGCGTTTTTTAGATCACCTGAATTACTCCAATTTACAAAACCACCATAAATTAAGTGTCCATCATTATCAGCTAGAAAAATATGGTTAAGTCCAATTACGTTTTTACAAGTTTTAACTACAGTACCATCTTTAAGCACAAATATAGGTCTAGACCATTTAAAATCTCTGTCGTGACACTGCACTATACTAGGTACAGCATCTAAAATTTCTATAGCTTTCTGTGCAAATTTTGAAATAGTAACTGCTTTTTCAGCTTCATAAAGCACATCATCAGTAATGTAGTTAATTACTTTCCCAAATACAGATACTTCAAAAACTTCCCACATGATTTTTTATCCTATTACATTAATTAGATTTTAAAATTGTGGCAATATTATCCTTATTAAGGATTACTACTTGCATAAGGTATATAAAGTAAGTAAGATTTTTACTAGAAACTTTGCAAATAATGCCTTTTCATTAATGCACTTAGTAGCTATTATTGAAATAATTTTTTATTATAGGAGATAGCAAATAAACAATTTTTATTTGCAAAATTTATTTATACAAAGCTGTGATCAAAAGTGGAGGAAGTTATTTAAAAATTACCTCCTCCCGAATTTCAATATTCAAAGCGCGTTGAACTTTCAAAATCTTTGTGAAACTAGAATTAGCATATTGATTAGCCTCATCACGTTGTACCTGTTGTTCCTTAACATTTAAACGTTCAGCTAATTGTTCTTGAGTTAATCCACGAAAAATCCGTGCTTTAATTAATGCTTCAGGCAATTCTTCTAAAGAACTACATTCCAACCTATCTATTTTCCTTGCTTTGAGGTTTTCATATTCTTCGACTTGTTCTAATAGTTCTTCTATTTCACCATTAAGTGAACCTAAATATGATTGATGTCGTAACTTTTCATTTTCATTATCTTGTGGAGGTACTTTTTTTTCTAGATTTTCTATTGCTAATTGAAATTTTTTAATCTGAGCTTTAGTAATCATATATTGGCGTTCATTTAAAATCATAGTCAACTTCCTTTTTTACTATTAATTTTAGTCAGAATATTACCCAAATTAGAGTAATATTCTTTGGTTAATGTTCTACAAATCTATTGCAATTATCCCTCTATTATTAAGATTTTTGTCTTTTTGAAAATATTCAATAAAAGTTTCATAATCATTGGCGTAAAGATAAGCTTGAAAAATTTCACCTCCATAAATCTTTTTTTGCGCTAATCTTTTATTTCTGCCAGCATTAAATAAATTTATATCTAAAGACTGTAAGATTTTAAAATCTACACTCTTATCATCCCATAGAAGGTCAAAGTCTTTTGGATATGTTTTTCTACTAACAAAACTACCACCAATATAAATTCTATTACATCCTGCTTGTTTTAATATTTCACTGACTCTTGTCATACCTTCTAAAAGCTGTTGACGACGTTCATTAAAAGCTAGAACATCTTTAATTTCTTCCCAGGTGGAAGGATGAATACCAGCAGGTAAATTTCCATTTTGCTCGAACATTGGGATCATTTTTAGTTGTCCTAGTGTTTTTAACTACATTTGGCATATCCATATCAATCCTTGTTTGTGTATCAGTCTAATCATAACACAATAATTTTGTTGTGTTTACTCTGATGGAAAATTTACCCATAAAAAAAGCGGGCTAACCGCTATTACATGGTTAACCCGTTCAGCTTTGGGAACGCGCAGAGAAATTATTATTGCAATACCAACTTGACATTGGCGTTTTGCAGACCGCGCTGTTTTACTTCAGCCAAAGTCTTGTTAACGGCGTATTTTTGGTTAATAGAGTTGATCAACTCGGTTTGGTTGTGCTTCTTAGCAACGCCCCACAAGTCAGCGATAAGGTCAAAAGAACCATCACTGTTGCGAGACCAACCTAAATCGTACTCGCCTTCCAATACAGCAACGATGTCGGAACGTACACGCTGACCGTTATAACCACGAACATCAGCTTCTGTCTTTACGCTAATACCTAAGTCGCGCAAAGAAGACTTCAGAATTTCGGCATCGGTGATTTTGGTACGCAGAGTGCTAAAGTGAGACATTTGGGTTTCCTCCAATGAGAAGATTGATGAGAAAAACGACAACGGTTTCTTTTCAGCCAAGCCGCATTGATTGGGAGCGGCTTTTTTCTTCTAAACTGTTAGCTTCGTAGCTAACCTTTCCCCCCTGACATTGCAGGAGAAAGCTTTTAAAACTCCATGCGCTGATATTCAGCGACGGAGGATGCTGCGGGTCTAGCACGCTGTCTGGCCCAGTCTCTTAAAGCTGTGACCTGTTCTTGCATCGTTCGTGACAGCGGTAAAGTTGACTTCAATGCAGCAATAATATCTAATTGGGTGAACTCCCGATCTTGGGCGAAGGCTTCATACATAGCCGCAATGATCGCTTGTTCAATTTCTGCCCCAGAGAAGCCGTCAGACATTTTAGCTAGTTGTTCCAAATCAAATCTAGCAATATCTTCGCGCCGTTTGGTTAGGTGAATGTTGAAGATATCCTGACGTTCTTCAGGTGTGGGCAGATCCACAAAGAAAATTTCATCAAAGCGACCTTTCCTCAAAAACTCTCCAGGTAGGCGTTCTACGCGGTTAGCAGTCGCCATTACGAAAACTGGAGATTTCTTTTCTTGCATCCAGGTGAGGAAAGAGCCGAAAATTCTACTCGATGTCCCCCCATCGGAATCACCAGAACCTGCACTACCCGCGAAAGATTTATCCAACTCGTCGATAAACAGAATCGTTGGGGAAATTGATTCTGCTGTTTTTAGGGCGTTCCGCAGATTTGCTTCACTTCGACCCACCATTGAGCCGTCGTATACCCGCCCCATATCTAACCGCAAGATTGGTAAACCCCATAAACGGGAGGTAGTTTTGGCAATTAGTGACTTACCACAACCGGGAACACCGAGAATCAACATTCCCTTGGGTTGAGGCAGACCATACTCTCTCGCTCTTTCTGTGAAGGCGTTAGAGCGTTGTTTGAGCCACTTTTTCAATTCTTCCAAGCCACCAATAGCATCTATGGTTTCATCTTCTTCGATGTATTCTAGGATGCCATTGCGCCGAATCAGTTGTTTCTTCTCAGATAGAACTATATCTACTTCATCTTCCGTTAGTCGTCCGGTAGTTACCTGCGCCTTACGGTATACTTTTTCAGATTCGTCTTTAGTTAGACCTAAAGCTGCTCTGAGAAGTTTTTCTCGGGCTTCGGTTGTGAGCCGACGGCCACGATGCTGTTCTTGGTGGTTGGTTAAAACTTTGTTCAACTCAACCATATCTGGGAGTTGGAAGTCTAGGACAACAACCTCTTTTTCTAGTTCGATGGGAACTTGTTGCATGGGAGACATCAAGATGATGTTCTTTTGCATTCCTTTGAAACTAGCGATCGCATCCCGTAGCGATCTGGTTGTTGCTGGTGCATCAATAAACGGATGTAAATCTTTAAGAATAAATATACCGGGTTCTTTCTGGCGAATAATCCACTCAATCGCTGCCTCTGGAGAAACAGTATTATGTTGAGTCACATTCCGGGGTTGACCGTACTCGACGATACCGTGAGTTACTGTCCATACATATACCCGGCGTTGGGGCTTTAATAATTGAGCGATTGTGTTAATTGCTTGCTCTGCCCGCTCTTCCTCGGAGGTCACAAGGTAGATTAGAGGGTATTGAGCTTGAATGAGGATATTGAGCTCTTCTTTCATACAATCGACCTACTTGAGACCTTATAGAGACAGTACAGTCATCGCCGCTTGTTATAGATAACTAAAACTATGAACTACTTATTCATAATTCCTATCTAGCAAGGAACTAATTCTTCCTCACCCTTGGGATGGGTTTCATCTTGTTCCATTTCGTCAATGGATAGATGATCGTGACCTATTATTCCTGGTTGATTACCTAAAGCTACTAGTTCGGCATTACGTAAGGTAAGTGAACTTTCACAAGTAGGACACGAATAAACTCTATGTGTTCGCCCATAAGCAGACGCTTCTAACTCTTCTACTAATTCTGAATTTGTCAGGTAGAAATTAAGGGCGCGTTCTGCGAGTTCTGACATCGGTTCAGAATCAACTGCTGATCGAATCTTCAATCTTCTGTGCAGTTCTGGCGATAGATACAAAGTAACCTTTTGCTTAGTTTGCATATGACTAAATAGCGGTCTTACCCGGGTATGTAACTAACGTTATCGACTCTTTGATTTCTTGTCAAGATGGTAAAACGTTTTAACAGCTATTTTGTTACATATCTTAATAACTGATGCTGACAATTACTCACAAAATCATTAACTAAGTGATTTATGAAACAATAAATCTAGTGGATAAACCGGGACTAAAAGAAATTAATTCCTCTCAAGAATGAGGATGAAAGCTGATCTAACTCTACTATCGGTAAATTGGGTAAAGGGTGTAATTATGTCTATTGCTGCGGTCAAAACATATAATTTGAGACGAATAATTGTGGCTTTAGTCTCCGGTATTAGCACAGCGATGATTTCTTCAGGGTGTAGCGGTACTAGTTTCCCAACCTCCACACTGACATGGGAGACTTACCAAAATCCTCGTTATGGGTTTGAGTTTCCCTATCCCAGTAATTGGACTTCTTTAGCACCACCAGACAACAACGATGGAGTTACTTTTATTTCACCACAAAACCAAAATACAGAAATTCGGGCTTGGGCAAGCAAGGAGTTACCAGAGTCAATTACCCAAGACCAAGAGACGATAAAACAGATAGATCATAACTTTGAAACTGCTCAAGGCGTTTCTGGAGTGATGGTTGTAGAAGTTGGTCAACAGATGAGTTCTATGACACTGACCATAACTCAAGGTCAAGTGAAATATTATTGGCAAGGACAAAGCAACAGCAAAGAATTTAAAGAACACTATCGCTTGTTTTATTACATTGCCCAGCAGTACAAGATTAAGTTATGGATGAGAAAATCCTGGCAGGATGACTCAGTACCGAGTACTCAGGACTCAGTACTCAGTACTCGGTACTGACTAATGACCAGAATTAATGAGTGAGAGGGGACAGAAACCTGATAGATTTAGCTATCAGCGAGTAAAAACTGGTAAAAATGAAAGTCCTGGTTATTGGTGGCGATGGGTATTGCGGTTGGGCAACTGCACTCTACCTTTCTAATCGAGGTTATGAAGTTGGAATTTTAGACAGTTTGGTGCGGCGACATTGGGATAATGAACTCGGTGTTGAGACTCTGACCCCAATTGCATCAATTCAACAACGTCTCCAGCGATGGCAAGATTTGACTGGTAAATCTATTGACCTATTTATCGGCGATATTAACAATTACAGTTTTCTGCACAAAGCCTTACACCAATTTCAGCCAGATTCCATAGTGCATTTTGGTGAACAGCGTTCGGCTCCCTTTTCGATGATCGACCGCGAACACGCAGTTCTCACTCAGGTAAATAATGTAGTTGGTACATTGAACTTGCTGTATGCCATGCGGGAAGATTTTCCTGATTGTCATTTGGTGAAGTTGGGGACAATGGGTGAATATGGGACACCCAATATCGACATTGAAGAAGGTTATATCACCATTGAACATAACGGACGCAAAGATACTTTGCCCTATCCTAAGCAGCCGGGTTCAATGTATCACTTGAGTAAAGTGCATGATAGCCATAATATTCAATTTGCTTGCCGGATTTGGGGCTTACGGGCAACAGATTTAAATCAAGGTATAGTTTACGGCGTTCTCACCGAAGAAACGGGGATGGACGAACTATTAATTAACCGTCTTGATTATGATGGCGTTTTTGGTACAGCATTGAACCGTTTCTGTATTCAAGCTGCGGTAGGACATCCTCTCACGGTTTACGGGAAAGGTGGACAAACTCGCGGCTTTTTGGATATTCGGGATACGGTGCGATGTATTGAAATAGCGATCGCAAATCCTGCCCAACCTGGAGAATTTCGCGTATTTAACCAATTTACCGAACTATTCAGTGTTGGTGATTTGGCAATGATGGTGAAAAAAGCCTCGAATTCACTGGGCTTGAATGTGGAGATCAATAACATTGATAACCCCAGAGTTGAAAAAGAAGAACACTATTTCAACGCTAAAAACACTAAACTGCTCGATTTAGGCTTAGAACCACATTTTCTCTCTGATTCTCTACTTGACTCGTTGTTAAACTTTGCCGTTAAGTATCAGAAACGAGTTGATAATAACCAAATTTTGCCTAAAGTTTCTTGGCATAGAAAGTAGGTGAGAGTTCTGAGTACCGAGTACCGAGTACCGAGTGGTTGAGGATTATTCCTACTCATTACTTGTTACTCATGGCTCGGTACTGACTTGCTTCTCCTGACTTGCTCCTCCTGACTCCTGACTCCTGCTTTCCAGTTTTTTATGAGAATTGCCCTATTCACGGAAACCTTTTTACCCAAGGTTGATGGGATTGTTACCCGTCTACGTCACACTGTTGATCATCTGCAACGGGATGGTAATCAAGTCTTAGTATTTGCTCCTGAAGGTGGCATAACTGAACATAAAGGCGCGAAAGTTTACGGCGTTAGTGGCTTTCCTTTACCTCTGTATCCAGAGTTGAAAATGTCACTTCCCCGCCCTTCTATTGGTTACGAATTAGAGCGGTTTCAGCCAGATATTATTCATGTTGTTAATCCTGCTGTTTTGGGACTATCGGGGATTTTTTATAGTAAAGTTCTCAAACTTCCCTTGGTGGCTTCTTACCATACACATTTACCTAAATACCTGGAACATTACGGACTAGGAATGTTAGAAGGTTTACTTTGGGAATTGCTCAAAGGCGCTCATAATCAAGCTGAATTAAATTTATGTACATCCACAGCAATGGTGGAGGAACTATCTGCACATGGGATTGAGAGAGTAGATTTGTGGCAGCGGGGTGTGGATACAGAATTATTTGATCCTGATTTGGCAGATCCAGAAATGCGATCGCGCCTGACTCAAAATCATCCTGAAAGTCCCTTACTTTTGTACGTAGGTCGTCTTTCCGCCGAAAAAGAAATTGAGCGCATTAAACCAATTTTAGAAGCCATTCCTAATGCAAGATTGGCATTAGTAGGGGATGGACCCCACCGTCAAGCACTAGAAAAACACTTTGCCGGCACAAATACTTATTTTGTCGGTTATTTAATGGGGAAAGAGTTAGGTTCGGCCTTTGCTAGTGCTGATGCCTTTATTTTTCCTTCCCGCACAGAAACATTGGGATTAGTCCTACTAGAAGCAATGGCAGCTGGATGTCCAGTAGTTGCAGCCCGTTCTGGAGGAATTCCTGATATTGTCACAGATGGGGTAAATGGATATCTTTTTGATCCAAAAGCAGATATTCAAGAGGCGATTGATGCTACAGTTTGTCTATTGCAATACCAACAAGATGTAAATATTATCCGTAAAAATGCCCGTAAAGAAGCAGAAAATTGGGGATGGGCAGCTGCTACACGCCAATTACAAGATTACTATCACAAGGTAGTCACATCTAAAAAGATTACCAAAGCTTTCTAAACGGGCTTTTTTCATTGAAGGCGGGCAAATCCGCCCCGCATTGAGCAGAAAAATGAAGAAGGAGTCAGGAATCAGAATCAAGACGCTCGTTCCTCGCTAACGCTGCGCTATCAGTCGGGGATACCCTGCGGCCAAGCTACAGACCCGCAACTGATTGTAGACCACCAAATCTACGATTTGGTGGGGTCTTAAACCCGGTTATTCATCCGCCACTCGCACAGAATACCCAACTGAATTCTGACTCCTGAATTCTGTTCGATAAATAATACATAACTCATCTAAAATCCCCAACCCTAAATTACCATGACACTCCCAAACGCAGGTAGCGTCTTGGCTACATTAACTGAACTGACTCAAGTTAATCGCACTCAAGCCCTACTCAGTCGTGTCAAAGACCTTTCTGTTAATGAATTTGTTTGCTTACTGGACTTTATCACGGCTGAGTTTCAGCAATTTCTCAGAGCTATTGATCTGATCAATAATGAGGCTCTAGAAAGTATGTTGGAGAAAGTCCTAGAAGCCATTACACTCAAAATTGGTCAAATTCTCCAAGCGGAACATACAGCTATTTTTTTAGTTGACTATGACAAGGCTCAACTGTGGTCAAAAGTTCCTCAAGATAATAGCCAAAAATTTTTAGAAATCCGCACTCCCTTAAATGTGGGAATTCCTGGTTATGTGGCTAGTACAGGCAAATATCTCAACATTGCAGAAACTATTACTCACCCTCTTTTTAGCCCAGAGTTAGAAAAACAAATGGGCTATAAAATCCGTAATCTTTTATGTATGCCTGTTGTTAGCAGCAAAAAGCAAACTGTAGCTGTAGTTCAACTGGCTAATAAAGCTGGGGATGTACCTTTTAATCAGGATGATGAGGAGTCTTTTCGAGACTTTGCCGCTTCTATTGGTATTATCCTGGAAAGTTGTCAGTCTTTCTATGTGGCAGCTCGTAATCAACGGGGTGCAACGGCTTTGTTGCGTGCGACTCAGACTTTGGGGCAAAGTTTAGATTTAGAAGCAACTTTGCAGATAGTGATGGAACAAGCCCGGATTTTGATGCAAGCAGACCGCAGCACACTGTTTTTGTATCGCAAGGAAATGGGTGAATTGTGGACGAAAGTAGCCACAGCTAATGACAAAAATTTGATAGAAGTCCGTATTCCTTCTAATCGGGGTATTGCAGGCTATGTAGCCTCCACTGGTCAAGCACTCAATATCCCTGATGCTTATCAAGATCCCCGCTTTGATCCGACTACAGATCATAAGACTGGATATGTAACTCGTAATATTCTGTGTTTGCCAGTTTTTAATTCTGCTAATGAATTAATTGGTGTGACACAATTAATTAATAAACAACAAGGTAGCTTTAGTACTTCCGATGAAGAATTTATGCGGGCTTTTAATATCCAGGCGGGAATAGCTTTGGAAAATGCTCGTTTATTTGAAAGTGTTTTGTTGGAAAGACAGTATCAAAAAGATATTCTTCAGAGTTTATCAGATGCTGTAATTTCTACAGATATGCAAGGTCAAATTGTGACCATTAATGATGCAGCACTAGAGTTACTGGGTTGTCCGTTGAAGTCCGGCAATGGTAGAAGTAACAAGCTGTTGTGGAAACAAAATTTACTGGGTCGTCAAGTTTGGGAGGTAGTACCGATTGAAAACCTGCAAGTGCGGCTGGAAGATAGTTTAAAATACGGGGCTAGGCATTATGTGCCAGAGCAAAGTTTGCTGGTGGGATTATATCAAGGAGAGAGTGGTGAAACTCAAAACTCAGAAGCGATCGCTCAGAAGTTAATTTTAGCTGTGCGCGATCGCACTAACCCAAATATTTTTGTGCCTTGGAATCAACTTCTCACTGCCCAGTCTGAATTACTCAGTGCTGATGATTGCAAAATCTTAGAACGTAGCATCAATCTTACAGTCAATCCCTTAACTAACCCCGAAGGTGGAGTTAGGGGTGGTTTGGTGGTCTTGGAAGACATCAGCCGAGAAAAACGCCTTAAAAGCACTATGTACCGCTATCTCACACCCCACGTAGCCGAGCAAGTTATGGCTTTGGGCGATGATAGCTTAATGGTGGGTGAGCGCAAGGAAGTAACTGTCCTGTTTTCGGATATCCGTGGTTACACTACCCTGACGGAAAACCTGGGAGCAGCTGAGGTGGTATCCTTGCTGAATCAATATTTTGAGACGATGGTTGAGTCAGTTTTTCAATATGAAGGAACTTTAGATAAGTTTATTGGTGATGCTTTAATGGCTGTATTTGGTGCGCCACTACCATTGACTGAAAATCATGCTTGGCGAGCAATACAATCAGCTTTGGATATGCGTTACCGACTGAATGAGTTTAACCTGAGACGGATTATTCAGTCCCAACCACAAATTCGGATTGGGATTGGTATTAGTTCTGGGGAAGTGGTATCTGGGAATATTGGTTCACATAAACGGATGGACTATACGGTAATTGGAGATGGGGTGAATTTGAGTTCCCGCTTGGAAAGTGTAACTAAGGAATATGGTTGTGATATAATTTTGAGTGAATTTACTTACAATTTGTGCTGCGATCGCATTTGGGTACGTCAACTTGATAGAATTCGTGTTAAAGGTAAACATCAGGCTGTAGATATCTATGAATTAATTAGCGATCGCTCTACTCCCTTAGATGCCAACACCGAAGAATTTTTGCATCATTACAATGCAGGACGCGTTGCTTATGTATCACGGGAATTTACCCAAGCGATCGCTTGCTTTGAAATTGCTCAACGTCTCCGACCCACCGACCAAGCTGTTGATATCCACCTAGAACGTGCCTACAATTACCAAAAAACACCACCTCCAAAATCCTGGGATGGTGTCTGGACAATGATGACAAAGTAGTTATTGGTAATTGGGCATTGGATAAAATTTTTTCCCTATTACCTAATCTTCCGAATCTTCCGATTCAGAGTCATTGTTTTGGAAAGGTTCTTCACCTATTCTTAGTTGCTTTTTCGAGCGTTTTAACTGCTTCCACAGCAGCTTGATTTGTTTGTAAGCTTCATCTGGTGGCAGTTTACCACCTGTTTCCAAGTTGCAAATATAACTTATGCGCTGGGCAAATTCTTGTAAATTGGCGTTGAAAACTAAATTCTCAGGCTGTACATGACCGTAGTAGCGACCACGAGGATAGAGAAAATCACCTTTGTCCATTATTTTTTTCTCCATGTTTTTAACACTCCTGCTGATTTTCTTGTTTGCAGCAGAACCACTAGCTACTCTTCATCTCTATTTTTTGAGGACAGGAGAAAGCAAATGATTACACTTTAAACGATGACAATCTATTTATGGCAACCCGTTACAGCTGTTGGTCAATTTTAACTTTGACAAGATAATCAAGACATAAGTTAAGTCATTAAACAGGGGTTTGTAAAAAAGTTATGTCAAAGCGACCAAAGCTATTGACGAGCAATCACCCGATATATCTTCTTGTAAAGAAATATTACAATCTCCTAAAAATTAGGTTTCACCAATGCTCCTATGCTCGCAACTATTTCATTTTATTCCTTCATCCATAAAAATGGGTTTTAATTAACTTCAACAAAAAATTATTAAAGGTATTAATCTATACTTTTTAGATTATTATATAATTTTATTTACCAAAATTACAAAAAGTTAACTAAAAATCTCAGAGGTTTTATGTAGAGTTGACCCGTTTCACTGAAAAGACAGGGGAATAGGGAACATGGAAGAGAAAACACAATGAAATTAGCACCTTGTTAACTCATCACCAATGGCTAATAACTAAAGATAAAATGGTTAAGCCTAAGATCACTGCCTAGAACTGTACCTACCATTATGTCTGTTAATACCAAGCTATACGAAGGCAAAGCGAAAATTCTATATACCACAGACGATCCTGAAGTCTTGTTGGCTGATTTTAAAGATGATGCGACTGCATTTAATGCTCAAAAGCGGGGCAGTATTCAGGGAAAAGGAGGCATAAACTGTACTATTTCCAGTAAATTGTTTCAACAGTTAGCAGCCTATGGCATCAAAACTCATTTTATTGATTGTCCAGCCCCCAATCAAATGCGAGTCAGAGCCGTGAAGATTGTGCCATTAGAAGTAGTTGTCAGAAATATAGCTGCGGGTAGTCTATGTCAACAAACAGGGCTGCAAATAGGTACAGTTTTGCAACAGCCTTTGGTAGAGTTTTATTACAAAGACGACCAACTAGGAGATCCACTGCTCACACGCGATCGCTTGCGGCTGCTGAAACTAGCCACTGAGGAACAAGTTGATAGCATTACCCATCTTGCATTGCAAATCAATGATTTTCTCAAGCAATTTTGGCAACAGTGTGGCATTACCCTAGTAGACTTTAAACTCGAATTTGGTGTGGATTCACAACAGCAGTTGCTCTTGGCCGATGAAATTAGCCCTGATACCTGCCGTTTGTGGGATATAGCAGAAAACGATCCTAACCGTCGAGTCATGGACAAAGACCGTTTCCGTCGAGACTTAGGGAATGTAGAGAATGCCTACCAGGAGGTTTTACAAAGAGTATTACAAGTAGTAGAAAACCAAAATTATAGCAAAGTACTGAGTCCTGAATCCTAAGTATAAAACCAGTTTTTTCAAGGCTTTGAGCGATTATAACTGCGAGTGAGTAGTCCTTTGTCTTTTATGGCTAAAGACTCATAACTAATTTGTAAAGGTGTGTGGTAGTGAAGAAGAATATGAAAAAAATGCATTTATCTCCTGTATTGCTGGCAGTTATTGCGATCGCTGCCCCTTTGGATAACTCAATGAGTGCGATCGCTACGCCCAACCCAAGCATCTCCCAAACGCCTAATGTCCAGCAGCAAGTAACAGAAATTTCCACTCTAGAAACAAACCAGCTGTTACAACAGGAAACTAGTCAAAATAGTGAAAACCAAGAATCTGATTTAACTGCAAAAGCAGTAGTCATCAAAACTGAACCTCATCAATCTGCGACCGAGGTCAAAGTCTTAACAGCTAACTCAACATCAATAGCGGCACCAGAGGTAATTTTACCAACGGCTACGACAACGGCAAACACTGCACAAGCATTAAAAGCAGCACTATCTTCCCAGTCAAAATCAGTAGCAACACCAGAAGTAATTATTCCAACAGCTACAACAACGGCAAACACTGGACAAGCATTGAAAGCGGCACTATCTCCCCAGTCAAAATCAGTAGTAATTTTACCAACAGCTACGACAACGGCAAACACTGCACAAGTCGCCCAAACAGAACCTTCCCCAACCCCTGACACCGTTCCTACTCAGGAAAATATCGATCCACCCATAGCCGAGCCTGTCTTCCCTGCTACTCCAGAAACGACAGAAACAGCTGAACCCCGTGTATTAGTTTCAGAGGTAGCTGTCCAATCGCCAACGGGGCCACTCTTACCCAAACTGGAAGAAGAAGTTTATAAAGCCATTCGTACTCAACCAGGACAGACAACAACCCGTACCCAATTGCAACAAGATATTAATGCTATCTTTGCCACAGGCTTTTTCTCCAACGTGCAAGCAGTTCCAGAAGATACACCTTTGGGTGTGCGGGTTAATTTCGTTGTTAATCCTAATCCCGTCTTGACTAAGGTAGAAGTAGATGCTAACCCTGGTACTGGTGTTGCTTCCGTAATTCCTGCTACTGTTGTCAATGAAATATTTGAAAAACAGTATGGACAAATCTTAAACTTGCGAGATTTGCAAGAAGGTATCAAGCAATTAACTAAACAGTATCAAGACAAGGGTTATGTACTGGCTAACGTAATTGGAGCGCCAAAAGTCTCAGAAACTGGAGTCGTCACCCTACAGGTAGCGGAAGGTGTAGTTGAAAATATTAAAGTCCGTTTCCGTAATAAAGAAGGACAGGAGACAGATGATAAGGGACAACCAATTCGCGGACGGACTAAAGAGTATATTATTACACGGGAAGTAGAATTAAAGCCGGGTCAAGTATTTAACCGCAACATAGTACAACAAGATTTGCAAAGGGTTTTTGGGCTGGGATTATTTGAAGATGTGAATGTCTCCCTTGATCCTGGTACTGACCCTAGCAAAGTGGATGTAGTATTAAATGTAGCTGAACGTAGCAGTGGCTCAATTGCTGCCGGTGCAGGTATTAGTTCGGCTAGTGGATTATTTGGTACTATCAGCTACCAGCAGCAAAATCTGGGCGGTAGAAACCAAAAACTAGGAACAGAGATACAGCTAGGTGAAAGAGAACTGCTGTTTGACCTACGCTTCACAGATCCTTGGATTGCAGGTGATCCTTACCGCACTTCTTATACAACCAACATTTTCCGCCGCCGCTCAATTTCTTTGATTTTTGAGGGCAAAGATGACAATATTGAAACCTTTGATCCAAACAATATTACTAATGAAGATCAGCAGGATCGCCCCCGCATTACCCGTTTAGGTGGTGGTATATCCTTTACCCGTCCCCTTTCCGCCAATCCCTATAAAAAGCCAGAGTGGGTTGCGTCTGCGGGCTTGCAGTATCAAAGGATTTCCGGCCGTGATGCTGATGGCAATCTCCGAAAACAAGGGGCAATATTTGATGATGATGGTAATATCATCAGCCCGCTAATTCCCCTAACCCAATCGGCAACAGGCGAAGACGATTTGCTATTATTGCAACTGGGCGCACAACGCGATCGCCGTAATAATCCTTTACAACCAAGCAGCGGTTCTTACCTCCGTGTCGGAGTTGATCAGTCTGTACCCATAGGACAAGGTAATATTTTTCTTACCAGATTACGGGGCAATTACAGCCAATATTTACCCGTTAAATTCCTCAGTTTTGGTAAAGGCACACAAACCCTAGCATTTAACCTCCAAGGAGGAACAGTTCTGGGTGACTTACCTCCCTACGAAGCCTTTACTCTTGGTGGTAGCAATTCTGTTCGGGGTTACGACGAAGGCAGATTAGCTTCTGGACGCAGTTATGTGCAAGCATCTGTCGAGTATCGCTTCCCCGTTTTCTCTGTAGTTAGCGGCGCTCTATTTTTGGATTATGGTAGTGACCTGGGAACTAGTACTAGAGCAGCTGAAGTGTTAAATAAAAATGGTAGTGGCTACGGCTATGGTCTAGGTGTACGTGTACAGTCACCATTGGGGCCAATTCGCATAGACTATGGCATGAGTGATGATGGCGATAGCCGCATCAATTTTGGGATTGGGGAAAGGTTTTAAATTAGTACCGAGTCCCTAGTACTTGCCAATTTTCACTTTTGCCTTAATACTATTTCCGTAAAGGTCATCAGGGTTTCTACTAAAAACAGTACATGAGCAATATTAACGAAAATAGATCAGTTTTTCGCCTATGCACCAGCACACTTTAGCGGCAGAAATTACCCAAACGGGTGTGGGGTTGCATAATGGTGTGATTACCCATGTGCGGATATTACCAGCAGAGGCGGGAAGCGATCGCTATTTTGTGCGGGTGGACTTACCAAATTCGCCCATTATTCCTGCTCAAGTTGCAGCTGTTAGTCAAACGATGCTTTCAACTCAATTGGGGGAAGGTGATGTCTCTGTCCGCACGGTAGAACATTTGTTGGCAGCTTTGGCTGCTATGGGTGTAGATAATGCCCGCATTGAAATTGATGGATCAGAAGTACCACTTTTAGATGGTTCAGCTCAGATATGGGTTGAAAGCATTGCCGCAGTTGGCTTGGTATCACAACCAGTTAGCAACACACAAGCACCTGTAACTATTAAAGAACCAATATGGGTTTATCACGGTGATGCTTTTATTTGCGCCCTACCAGCACAAGAAACCCGCTTTACCTATGGTATTGATTTTGAGTTGCCTGCTATTGGTAATCAATGGTACAGTTATTCACTAATTACCAATTTAGAAACCGCCGAAAATACGTTTATTACAGAAATTGCTCCTGCCCGTACCTTTGGTTTATTGCATCAGATCGAACATCTTCAGCAGTCGGGTTTAATCAAAGGTGGTAGCTTAGATAATGCCCTGGTTTGTGGATCTGAAGGTTGGCTAAATCCACCATTAAGATTTGCAAATGAACCAGTTAGGCATAAAATTTTGGACTTGGTAGGAGATATGAGCTTGCTGGGCAAATTTCCTGTTGCTCACTTCTTAGCATACAAAGCTAGTCATAATTTACACGTTCAACTGGCACAAAAAATTTTAGAATTAAACCCAAAATTAACTAAAATTTAAGATTGTATGCTATTTTTTAGCCTACTTTATTTCCCCATTCCCAATTAACTAAATTACCAATGTCAACTCTCACCCAAGCTAACTCTACTGAAGTGACTACATCTGAAGGAGATGGACTCAACAGCAATACACCTGAAATTAAAACAACGTTCACAGTTGAAGAGATTCAGCAACTATTACCTCATCGCTATCCCTTTTTGCTGGTAGACAAAATTATTGACTATGTTCCTGGGAAACTAGCAGTGGGCATTAAAAATGTCACTTTTAATGAACCTCAATTTCAAGGTCATTTTCCCGGACGTTCACTGATGCCTGGTGTCTTAATTGTGGAAGCAATGGCACAGGTAGGCGGAATTGTCATGACGCAAATGTCTGATTCACCTGGTGGTCTGTTCGTATTTGCAGGTATTGATAAAGTTCGTTTCCGCCGCCAAGTAGTTCCGGGAGATCAGCTAGTTATGACCGTGGAACTGTTGTGGGTAAAACAGCGTCGTTTCGGTAAAATGCATGGTCGAGCCGAAGTTGACGGACAACTAGCTGCTGAAGGGGAATTGATGTTTTCTTTAGTTAGCTAAAATTTTATTTTGCTGGTCTGGGCATAACCGTGAACTGCCCTCAGTCAATCCTAAAAAAGCGTAACAGTAAAAACAAAAAACCACAATAGTATTTACTGATTTCTGGATTTTCGCCCCTCACACGTTGTTTGCCCGACACTTTTTTCACTGAACATTTAATACACAGCACTCAGTTCTGGAGAGTCACCTTTGAAAACGCTTATTCATCCAACTGCTGTAATACATCCTAATTCTGAACTCCACTCAACAGTGCAAGTCGGTGCTTATGCTGTGATTGGAGCGAATGTCAAAGTCGGTGCGGAAACTGTGATTGGCGCTCATGCAGTGCTAGAAGGCCCATGTGAAATTGGGGCGCGAAATCATATTTTTCCCGGTGCAGCTATCGGTATGGAACCCCAGGATCTCAAGTATGTGGGAGAACCAACTTGGGTAAAAATTGGGGACAATAATTCCATTCGTGAGTATGTTACTATTAACCGCGCTACTGGTCGAGGTGAAGCGACGGTCATTGGGAATGGTAATCTACTCATGGCTTATGTTCATGTGGGTCATAATTGCTTGATTGAGGACTCGGTGGTAATTGCTAATTCTGTAGCTTTAGCGGGTCATGTTCACATTGAGTCAAGAGCTAGATTAAGCGGGGTTTTGGGTGTCCATCAATTTGTACATATTGGTGGTATGTCGATGATCGGTGGTATGGCACGTATTGATAGAGATGTTCCTCCTTATATGTTGGTGGAGGGTAATCCTTCAAGGGTGCGATCGCTCAATCTGGTGGGTCTAAAACGCTCAGGAATGTCGGTTAAAGACTTCCAAATTCTCAAAAAGGCTTTCCGTATTCTCTACCGTTCTAATTTCCTTTTTAAGGATGCTTTGGCAGAGTTGGAACAGATCGGAGATACTCCACAATTAGAACATTTACGCCGTTTCTTGTTACTGGCAAAAATGCCGGGAAGACGCGGTTTAATTCCCGGAAAGGGCAGAAAAAGCACAAGTGATGAGTCTTGATCATTCATTTGATTAGGGAATATGGCAAATACTCCCTAATCATTGGAAGAAGAATATGGATTAATTGAACCACGAAGACGCGAAGAGCGCGAAGGAAGAGAAAGAGGAAGAGGAAGAGAGCAAAACACAACATCTTAAATTTAATTAAATCTAAATGCGGATATTTATTAGTACGGGTGAAGTCTCTGGCGATTTGCAGGGATCACTTTTAATTGCAGCACTTCAGCGTCAAGTTGCAGCTGCGGGTTTGAAGTTGGAAGTTGTGGCTTTGGGTGGGGAGAAGATGGCCGCAGCCGGAGCGATGATTTTGGGTAATACTAGCGGTATTGGCTCGATGGGTATCATTGAGGCTCTACCTTACTTTATACCTACTGTTCAGGTACAACGCCAAGCGATCGCTTATCTAAAGCAAAATCGACCTGATTTAGTTGTGCTGATTGACTACATGACCCCTAATATCGGGATTGGTAGTTATATGGAGCAGCATTTTCCTGATGTGCCTATAGTATATTATATTGCACCGCAAGAGTGGGTGTGGTCAACGAGTTTTGAAAGAACGAAGCGGATTATTAGCTTTACAGATAAGCTATTGGCAATTTTTCCCGAAGAAGCCCGTTATTATCAGCAGAAAGGGGCTAACGTTAATTGGGTAGGTCATCCTTTGATTGATAGGCTGGAAAATACTCCTAGTCGGGAAGCAGCGCGGACAATTTTGGGAATTAAAGGGGAACAGATTGCGATCGCTCTTTTGCCAGCTTCTCGTCAACAAGAATTAAAATACCTGTTACCAGCAATTTTCCAAGCTGCTCAAAATATCCAATCTAAATTACCAGAAACCCATTTTTGGATTCCTCTATCTTTGGAAACATTTAGACAACCTATTGAGAAAGCCATTCAAGATTACGGGTTAAAAGCTACAGTTGTATCAGGTCAACAACAGGAAGTTTTTGCAGCGGCTGATTTTGCTATTACTAAATCTGGAACTGTCAATTTAGAATTAGCTTTATTAAATGTACCGCAAGTAGTTGTTTATCGTCTGAATACCATTACTGCTTGGATTGCGCGGAATATTCTCAAAGGTTCTATTCCTTTTGCTTCTCCAGTAAATTTAGTTGTGATGCGGGAAATTGTGCCAGAATTGTTACAAGAGCAAGCCACAGCCGAGAATATTACTCAAGCAGCAATGGAATTATTATTAAATCCTGAGCGTAGACAGCAAACTTTGGCAGATTATCAGGAAATGCGGCGATGTTTGGGAGAAGTGGGAGTATGCGATCGCGCTGCAAAAGAAATTTTACAAATGCTACCCAATTAGAACTTTTTGATGAGGAATTAGTCAAAAAAAATAAATATAAAAGACCAATAGCTGTTGAATTATTTGCTGGTGCTGGGGGAATGACTCTTGGTTTTGAACAAGCAGGTTTTGATGTTCTCGCAGCAGTAGAAATTGACCCTGTTCATTGTGCAACCCACGAATTTAATTTCCCTTTTTGGCAGATTTTTTGTAAAAGTGTTGTTGAAATTACAGGAGAAGAAATTAGGAAATTATCTAAAATAAAAAATCAAGAAATTGATGTTTTATTCGGTGGGCCACCCTGTCAAGGATTTTCTTTAATAGGTAAACGGCTATTAGATGATCCTAGAAATTCTTTAGTTTTTCATTATATTCGTTTAGTTCTAGAGTTACAGCCTAAGTTTGTAGTTCTAGAAAATGTCAAAGGAATGACTTTAGGTAAACACCGTGAGTTTATTTTAGAAGTTATTTCTGCCTTTGAAGCAATTAATTATAAAGTTTGCAAAGATTATCAAGTTTTAAACGCAGCTAATTATGGAGTACCACAAAACCGAGAAAGATTATTTTTATTAGCTTGTCGTCAAGATTTAGATTTACCAAAATATCCCCAACCAATTACCATACATATTAGAAAAAAGAAAAATATTAATAATCAGCTTTTATTAACTCCTACAGTTAAAAAAGCACTACAAGATTTACCAATAATTGAAAATTATCCAGAATTATATGAGCAAGATTGGATATTAGCGGATTTTGGTAAAAGCAGCAGGTATGTTAAACGACTAAATGGGTTTAATTCTAAGTTTCAAAACTACAGTTATAAACGTATCTATGATCCCAAAATGCTCACTTCTAGTTTAAGAACCAAACATACAGAAGTATCAATTCAAAGATTTGCAGAAACTTTACCAGGCAAAATTGAACCAATTAGCCGCTTTCATAAACTTGATTATAAAGGTATTTGTAACACACTTAGAGCCGGAACTGCTAGTAATAAAGGTGCGTTTACTTCTCCTCGTCCAATTCACCCATTTATTCCCAGATGTATTACTGTAAGGGAAGCTGCACGTTTACATTCTTATCCTGATTGGTTTAGATTTCATGTCACAAAATGGCATGGTTTTAGACAAATTGGTAATTCTGTTCCTCCTTTATTAGCAAAGGCTATAGCATCAGAAATTATTAAAGCTTTAAATGTAGTACCATCTAGACCTAGAAGTATTAAACATCTTGGAAATGAGAGCTTATTACATTTTAATATGTCAGAAGCAGCTAAATATTATGATGTAAATGCAGATATCATTGAACCTAGAATCAAAAAGCAATTAACTACTTTCTGATACAATAAATTTAGCAGTTAATAGAAACAAACATTATGACTGTTAGCAAACCTGTATCATTAACACTAGATGAATTTCTCAAATTACCAGAAACTAAACCACCTAGTGAATATATCAACAGTGAAATTATTCAGAAACCAATGCCAAAAACTTGACATTCTAGACTTCAGGGTAAATTAATTAATTGTAATTTAAATTTATTCATTTACTACTATTAGCATTTTTATAAGCGTAGTTAAGATTCTGCTGGTACTCTAGAATCTTTTTTTGTGCTACTGCATAATTAGGACTAGAAACTGGGACACTTTTCATCATGTCTATAGATTTCTGCCACTCATTTGCAACTGTCTTCCAGTCATTCTGCGATTTTATTAATTGGGTAAGGTTTGCTGCATTAATTGCTTGATTTACAGCTTCTCGAAAATTATCAGAGTGCGGTGATATATCAGGTGTTAATGCTTCTGTTTTAGATGGTAATTGTATTTGAGAAGCAATAGGAATAAATTGGTTATTTTGTTGAAAATTTAGTAGTTTAGGAAAAAATAATATTCCTATGGTGACTAAAAGAATGAAGCTAAAAAAAACTATTTTTTTCTTTGAAAACAAATTATTTCTTTGAGGCTTTTTTGATAGTGGTACTATTTTTTGATATCGTAATTTACCTTTTTTTACTTCAGTTAAACCCATATCACCACGTAATCTATCAAGCTCTATATCTGTAGTATCAACACTATAAGTCTTAGGTTGACGTTTATTTTGATAGTGTTTAATTGCTAATCTTAATTTGGGTATTAATCTCTTCTTAAATAGATGTTCAGCTTGGTAAAGATATACAGTAATTAAAATCCAAATTGTAAACCAAGGTTTATTTATAAAATTATTGATTTCAATGCTAGTAAAAACTGATTTTGCAGCACGTCCAGTCATTCGTCCAGCACAACTACTTGCACTAATTTGATAAGATGATTCGCAATCTAAAAATGCTAATTCTGAAAACATAGTTAGGATTAATATAAATGATATTCCTATAACGATAGTGGCATAGAAACCTTCCCAAAGACTATTTGAATGAGGTATCCATTTTGGTAAACGTTTGTATGATTCTTGCTTCTTCCAAATAAACCAAAAAAGGTGGTAAATAAAAGCTAAAAAAATTGTTGGTATTAGCAAGCCAAATAAAACTGAAAATATAAATAATAAGGGCTTATTTCCAATAACTGATAGAATAACACCAGTAAATCCCCAAAATATCAACCGTGCGCCTGGTAAAGCTATCGGAACTAGGATAGCGGCTCTAAACCATGAACTAGGATATGGAAACCATACAGGCCAATATGATTTTTGCTCATTGTGTTTAGTTGCTTCTGGGAAGTTAGGTTTTGTCATAACCAGTCACTAATAAACTTGATATTTACATCATTTTAACATGATTTATTAAGGTAACATTTTTTAATTTAAAAATCTCTAAATATAGCAAAAACACCCAAATTAATTAGGTGTTTTAAATAAGAATGTTCTATTTGGTGGATAATATCATCATCAAAGGTGTTGTAAAATCTATACTCAGTTTCCTAGTTTATTTGAGTATGTAAATTAATTACTTGCTTTAAATATGAAAATTCAACAAATTCATTCTTGGCCTAGCACAGTTGAAGAAGCTATCACAATTCAAGAAACCCTGCAAAATCAAGTAATTACTACAGACGTACTTAAAGAACCTATCAAGTACGTTGCAGGTGTGGATATGGGTTTTCTCGAAAATGGTACAATGAGCCGTGCAGCAGTAGCAGTACTGAGTTTTCCCGATTTGCAAGTAGTCGAAACGAGTTTAGCATACCGTCCCACAACCTTTCCTTACATACCTGGGTTCCTCTCCTTTCGGGAAATACCTGCCCTTCTCGATGCCTTAGAAAAGATTCAAACTATACCTGATATAATATTGTGTGATGGTCAAGGAATTGCTCACCCTCGAAGATTAGGAATAGCTTGTCATTTAGGGGTAATCGTGGATATACCGACAATTGGCGTAGCTAAATCTTTGCTGATTGGTAAATATGAAGAATTACCAGAAGCTAAAGGTAGTTGGCAACCATTAATACATAAAAAAGAAACTATTGGCGCAGTTTTACGCACACGCACCGGGGTAAAACCTCTCTATATATCTAGTGGACATCGCATCAGTTTACCAACAGCAATTGACTATGTATTACGTTGCACACCAAAATATCGGTTGCCAGAAACTACCCGCATTGCTGATAAATTAGCATCAGACAGATAAAGTGTAGATTATGTAGATAAGTCTTTAAGGGAACACCAAAAAATAAATTACCCAAAACAAAAATTGTAGGGTGGGTATGGCTTATAGGACAGTAGTCCGTAACCCACCATAAACTTAAGGGATAATGGGTGGGTTACGCTGCGCTAACCCACCCTACAAATTAGAGCTTTGTTATCTGGAAGTCCTTAAAGTTAATTTTCAAGACTTGCTTACTAACACCCAATTATGTTAGGAATCGCACGGTAAGAAGTTGAAGTAGCTAAATAAAAGTTACCTAAGAATAATGAATGCACTAACTTTACAGTGGCACGACGCAGATCAAAATAAAACTCAGCAAATTTACGAGCAACAACAAAGTAAAAATCCTGGTAGTGTCCGTATTGGTCGTGACCCTTTACGGTGTGACATTGTTTTAACTCACCCGACTGTATCTGGATTACACGTTGAAATATTTTTTCATTCTCAACAGCAACATTTTTATATTAGAAATTTGCGGGAATCAAACCCTGCTCAAATAGATGGTAAGTCATTAATCCAAGGTGAAGTTATTTTAAATAAAGGGAGCATTATTTATTTAGGACAGCAACAACTTCAAGTTACTGAAATTTCAATTAACAGTATTCCTGCCACAGTTTTAGTTCCACCCCAACAACCACCCGCACAACCGGGATATAACCACCATAAAAAGTCACTCCCGACACAACCAAAACCTGTTTATGGTTTGCAATGTTCCAGATGTCATAAAGTTTCCCCACCAGAAAATCTACAAGTAGGTTGTCCTTGGTGTGGTACATCTTTAGCAGCGGCTGTAAGTGTACTAGTAGCACCGAAGAATTGAGTGCTGGATCAATATTCTCCAATGACCAATGACAAATGACTCATGACCAATGACTAATTTACAAATTCAATTAAGTTGGGAAGATCCAGCAACGGGAGAACGACGGGAACCTAAGTTAAGTGTACCTATCGCTTTTGGTCGAGAATTTTCTCGTTTACCAACAGAAATTAGGGGTCAACGTGTTTCGCGAATGTTACTAGATAGTAATGAAGTATCTCGCTATCACGTTCTGATTGATTGGGAACAAGATTGGGAACAAAATCATTTTTTAGTAATTGACCAAAATAGCGTTAATGGTGTGTTGGTCAATGGTCAACGTCAAACACGCTGTCAGTTAGCTAATGGGGATACTTTGCAAATTGGCCCCTATATTATGACGGTGCAATTTGGCCTTAACACTACTATTCCTACTCCTAATAACCCTTCGACAATTCAATTTAATCCTCATACTAATCTCCCAGATCCTAGTTTATCGTCAGTGCCTCCTGTCACACCTTTAGGGAGTAATTTTCCACCACCAGCTTTTCAGGATGCAAAAGTTGATTTGCAGGCGCTTCATGCTACTGGTTTACCTGTTGATGAATGTGATTATCTAGCAATTGGGGCTGGTTTGGGTAGTTTTATTTGGGTTGATTTATTAAGAGTTAGTGGAATTAAAGCTGAGAAAATTATTGCTGTGGGACTAGAAGCGGAACCCTATGCTCGTTATAAACGGCTTTGTCTGAATTCGCAAATTCCGTTACATGAAAGGTTACGTTCTAATTCTGATTCTTGTCCTGATAATATTTGGGGTTGGCCTAGTTATGCTTTAAGGGAATCTTGGCATGATTTGACTAAAGGTCAGCTAAAATCGGCTTTTAAATATTTATGGCAGGTTTTTGGTGAACCAACTTTTGCGGAAACTTATACTCCTCGTGCTGGTAATGTTTTTGATTCTATAGATAGGGAAGCAAGCCGGATTAATTGGCATCAAATTTATCGTTATGGAAGAGTAAGGGCGATTCGTAAAACTGAAGATGGTAGGTATTGTGTTGCTTATTCTCGCAGTCCGGGAAATTATGCTTTTTTAGTTTGTCGTTATTTACATTTGGCTACGGGATATCCTGCTATTCAGTTTCTCCCAGATTTGCAAGCTTATAGAGAAAAATATCAAGATTTTAAGTCTGTTGTGAATGCGTATGAAGCACACGATCATGTATATGAACAGCTAGAACGCCAAGGTGGTACTGTTTTGATTCGGGGACGGGGTATTGTGGCTTCGCGGATTTTGCAGCGGATTTATGAGGCTAGAAAGCAAAATCGCAATATTACAGTTTTGCATTTAATGCGATCGCCTAAACCCCAAGGTAACAAATTCCAAAAAGCCCAGCGTACCGTCAAAAATCACTACGAATTTCAACCCTTTAACTGGCCTAAAGCCTGTTGGGGTGGTGAACTCCGGGTCATGTTAGAAAAAGCCACCCCAGAAGAACGTCAGCGTCTATTAGCCGACTGGGGTGGAACTACTACCGCAGACCGTCAAGATTGGCAAAATATCACTGAACAAGGCATTAAAGAAGGTTGGTATCAAATTACCTTTGGTCAGGTGATGAATGTAGAACGAGACAACCAAAATCACACCATTACCCATATCCAAGAAAAAGGTTTTGGGGAAATGAAATTAGTCGCTGATTTTATTATTGATGCTACCGGATTAGATGCCAAAGTTGATGCTAATCCGTTGTTAGAAGATTTGGTTCAACATTACAATTTACCTCTAAATCATTTAGGACGGTTAGTAGTAGCAAATAATTTTGAATTAGTAGAAATGCGAAATACCAAGGGTCAAATGTATGCCGCAGGGGCGATAACTTTAGGTGGACCCTATGCAGCAGTTGATAGTTTCCTTGGTTTGCAATATGCGGCTTTAGTTGCTGTTGATGGATTATACACAGCCCGTGCGCCGGGAGTTGGGCGTTTAAATACCTTTAGTTCCTTTGGGCAATGGCTAAAATGGGTGTCAAATCAATCACCATAATTCGTAATTCGTAATTCGTAATTCGTAATTCGTAATTCGTAATTCGTAATTCGTAATTCGTAATTTTACTCCAATCACCAATTACCCATTACCCATTCACTCAATTGCTAATCGCAATGCAGGATAGGGGAAAAGACTTTGAAATCCTTTTAAACGCTGACTTAATGACTCTGAAGAATTATTCCAAAGACTTTCATAATAAAAGAAAACTACACCTAATCCACGCTGTTGTGCGGCTCGTACTTGAGCTTTAATTTGATTTATGGATACGGGTTTTGTTCTTAATCCTGCCATAATTCCGACTCCAGTAGGAATTATTTGCTGTACTTCTTGCATTTCGGGGCGGGAAATTTTGGCGTTAAATTGATCTAAATTGTCTCGATAAACTTGTACAATTAGCTCATTTACGATGTTTAAGCGCACCCATTTGAGCCAGTCTTGTAGTTGAAACTTGTAAGCAAAATCGTAGTAATTAGGTGAAACTGAAAAAATTGCTTTTGGTTTTACTTGCTTAACTCTTTCGTTAAGTCTAACCATGAAATCTGTGATTTTATTTGCACGCCAGCTTACCCATTCTGGGTCTTGAGGATCTGCTGGAGGATTCTTTTTGGTTTCTTGGCGGTACAAGGCAACTGTATATTTATCATAGCCAAATTCATGAGGTAAGCTCATGTGATCATCAAACTGAATACCATCAATGTCATAGTTATTGGCAAGTTCTAACAACAAATTGGTGATGAAATTCTGTACTTCTGGATGAAAGGGATTTAACCATGAAACTTCACCAGCCGCACTAATAGAAGTTTGACTACCGTTCCGTTTTTGTGTAAACCATTCTGGTTTATTTAATGCTAGTTCCGAGGTAGGAGGAGCCATAAAACCAAACTCAAACCAAGGAATTACAAGTAAATTTTGACGATGGGCTTTATTAATTATATCAGCAAGAATATCATGTCCATCTGAACCACGAAAAACAAAAGGTTGAATATCTAGACGTTTAGCTACATTGCTAGGATACATCACATAACCAGAATTCCAAACTACGGGATAGATGGTGTTGAAGTTAAGCGTTCGCATTTTTGTAACAGCATCTTGGACTTTTTCACGATCTTTGAAGATGTTAAGATCGTTGTTGGTAATCCACACTCCCCGAATTTCTTGACGAGGTGTTTGGGCGTTCACAGAAATGAAGGTATTTGCCCATAAAACTGTGACAAAGGAAATTAAAAATAAAAACGGAAACAGAGTTTTCAGTAATTTAGAATACCAATTTATTCTTTGTCCACGCTGCGAACCAAAGGAGAAGAAATTTATTTTCATCCTGGTGAAAGATGTATTGATTGAAGATTTATGCAGCCGCATCAGATTTTGACAGAACCTACGAGTCATATGATCTAAGAACATTAGGAATTTCGAGTTGGTAGTTGTTTATTCAATGCAATGCATTGTGTTGGGCTAGAAAATTCATCCCATCTGATTGAGTAAATGTAGATTTGTTGACGTAGCTAATTAAAAGTAGTGCCTGGTTTAGATATTTTTTTGGATAAAGCCATATCAAATTAATTTTTCAAGGTTTTTAGATCAAAAGAATTCTGATTTCTTATGTTAAGCATTAAAGAGATGTCAATTTTGTAAAATTCAAACTCATTTTGATAAATTTGCCAAATTCAAAGTTAAATTGCCGAAATTTTTGATATATCTTTGTATTTATACAAATTTAATACTCTATCTATAATATATTTACTGTTGACTTTAAAGAAGTAATATGGTTTGCAAATAATTCAAGGTATTAAGTTGTACTGTTGGCATAATTGCTGGAAAATTTTTTTGTATCTCCTTAAGTTCAAAGTCCAGTAAAACAGTCCAACAGAGTTAATTTACCGTGTTTCAGATGAAAAGATAAAAAAGATACCATACAATAGTGCAAAGATGTATAGAATCTTGTAAAGACATAAATTACATTTACACTGCTGTTTAAGATGCAAACCTTGAAGCCTTCCTCCTCAATGCTATCTGTAGCGCCAAAATTATGCCAGCCTCTAAAGATTGTCGCCTTGGGAGATAGCTTAGTATATGGATACGGCGACCCGGAGAAAGGCGGTTGGGTGGAACAACTAAGACGGTGGTGGATGTTGCCGGATAGTGTTGGTCATGTGCTATATAATTTGGGGGTTAGGGGCGATCGCACTCAACAAGTTTCTCAAAGGCTAGAAATAGAATTTCGCAATCGAGGAGAAATCCGCAACCGTGTCCCAGACCTGATTATTTTATCTGTCGGAGTTAACGACACACCCCGCTTAGGTCGTCCCAACGGCAAAAATTACACAGATTTCTCTCAATTTGAAACCCAAATCGCGGCATTATTAGACCAAGCACAACAACTGTGTCCCGTCGTCTTTGTGGGTATGGTTCCCGTCGATGAAACCAAAATGCCATTTCTTGATTGTTTATATTACAATCACACCGACCAATACCGCTACAAAGAAGCCACCCGCATAGCTTGTAACCAACGGCAAATACCCTATTTAGATATTTTTGACCAATGGATGGAACGCAGTGCAGATTGGAGAGAAAAACGCATTACGCCAGATGGACTCCACCCCAATACTCTCGGTTATCAAGACCTATTAGAAGCTGTTCTTAACTGGTCAGAATTAGCAAAATATCATTGCCAAGTAGATTACCAACTGCAATTAAAAAATTCATAAATTTTAATTTGTAATTAAGTATTTCCAAAAATTTATTGTGGTGCGGGCAAGATGCCCGCTACGAACTAATCCAGGACATAATTTCCTAATATCATAGCCCCCTCCTCGCTTGCGGGGAGGGGGTTGGGGGAGGGGTTCTTAGAAACGCTATAAATATTGATTTTAATTCTTGAACTACACAGTATTTATTTATGACTCCAACTTTATTTGGTCGTTGGCAAACTCGATTATTATTATTACTAACCGTCGGAATATTAGTATCTATACCTTTTGCTATTGGTTTAATTGGCAACCGTCCTCACACAGTTTATTTTTGGATAATTGCCTATGTTGCCATCTTTGGTTTAGCTTGGGATATCGTTTATAATTATCTTCAAAAATCCCGTTGGGATAGGGACTGGCCAGCAGCTTATCAACTTTTTGCAGGTATTTGGGAAATGGTTTTTGTATTTTGTGGAGTGAAGATTTTTGGATTTTTACCCATACCTATGCCTAAAGAAGAATTACCAGTAGGGATATTTTTTCTCCATTACAGTATTGTTTGGTTCGCGGTTTTTATAACTTCGCAAAGTTTAATGAGGATTATTTTTCCCCGCTGGCGTTTTCGGGGTGGAGAGTGGTTTTAAAATTCGGAAATTCTTTTTCTCACGCAGAGACGCAGAGACGCAGAGAGAAATATTCTAATTTGGTGACCAGGGTCCGACAATTTTTATTCCTTGTTGTTCTTTTTGTGCAAGTTCTGTGTTTAAGTTGAGGAGTTTTTCTAGAATATCATCGTTATGATGAAAATCATAAGCTTGCATTACTAGTTTATCTAGTTGTTGATGTAGTTTATAAAGTTGGCTAGTTGGTTCGTGAAAGAATTTATTATAAAGTGTGGTAATTCCCCACTGTTTTGACTCCATTTGTTCTGTGCGATATTGATGAAGTTCTTCAGCTTTAGCGCGAATTTGTTGTACTATTTTAATGTCTGCTGTTTGGGGAAATGGGAACGTTTCAAAACAGGTGTTGTGTGTGTAACGAGTGTCTCCTTTTAAAGTAGAACTTTGCGCTTTCACCCAAATGCGATGTATGTTAGATGTGATAATTCCTAGAATGTAAAAATCCTCTGATGTAACAACTGTTGTTGAATCACCTGGTAGCCAATTAGAATTAGCAGGAATAAAAATAAACCACTTAGAATGTCTGGGAATATTAAAATACAATGATAAAGATGCTATTCCTTGACGCATTTCTTGACGTACACGCCAGAATTTCCACCAATATTTAACAGCTTCAGGATCTTTAGTTTCTTCACGCTGTTGCTTAACAGTAGCCTTCACATATTCTAAAATAGGCAAATGATTGTTAGCTTCCTCAAAATTCATATCATTGAAGTCAATTATCCATCTTTTAGGATTACCGTGAATAGCTTGAGTTAAGCTTGTTGCATCTGAAAATTTTTTCAGTATTTTTTGATTATTAGTATCAGCTTTAATCCATATTTTGGCTTGAATTTAAGTCACTATAAAGCCTGCACCACGAGGAGTTACACCCTGAAAGCATTTATTGAGATTTGCTTGTAACCGCGCAGCTTGAGAAACATCAATACTAGATTTTAGGGAAGAATTGATTTGCAAAACTATCTGATTATCTAAATAGTATTTTTCCGGTTTACTCTTACACCAATTGACAATACTTACATGAACTTTAGCAGCACCAGACCAAGGTTGTGTAGAAATTGCTTCATGAATATAACCACCATTTTGAGTAATATAATCTAAAGCAGCAATTCGGCTTTTACCTTGACTAATCGAATTAGTCGCAACTAAACCTACTCTACCCTTTTCACCCAGATTATCATGAGCTATTCTAAACCAATAAGCACAAAAATCTACAGAATCTTTGACTTTAGGAAAAGCTTGAAAAATTTTATCTACATATTTATCATTTAAATCCATCCTCATGTTTTTTCCACCTAAAAATGGTGGATTTCCAATAATTGCATCTGATTTGACCCATTCACTAAACAAAGCATCTTGACAAACAATATTATTATCTAAAGTATCTAACGGTAATGCAGGTTCAGTTAAATTCAAATTATCAATTGCAATCTTCCGCGCAATCATCAAAGTCACCCGTGCTAATTCCACAGCAAAAGGATTTGTATCCATTCCATAAAATTGTAATGGAGTCACTAAACCCATTTGCATTTGCTTATCTTCAGATTTTCGTTTTTGTTGCATTTTCTCTAACAGCAAAGTTTCAATCCTCTTCAACTCCTGATAAGCCATATAGAGAAAATTACCCGAACCACAAGCAGGATCTAGAACACGATAACTTTGCAACTCTAATTGCAGTCCTGAAAGTTCCTTAATTGTATTTGCTTCTTCAATTCTTTCTTCCCAAAAACGGCTAATAGTCGGGCGGACAATTTTCATAATATCCGCTTCGGAAGTATAATGAATTCCTCTAGCGTGACGCTCTTTTTTATCCACCGTCCCTTCAAACAAATTCCCGAAAATAGCCGGACGTACCTTACTCCAATCCTCTCGCGCAGAGACATCCAAAAAATTTAATTCTTCTCTCGTTAAATCAATTCCATGAATTTGCGAAAACAACCCACCGTTGAAATAATCTACTCCTTGATAACGTCCCGCTGGGGTTTTTCCCAATTGATTCATTTCCCGAAATAATCCACCCAAAATATCATAAGAACTAGCCCCGTTCATGCAATCCTGCACACAAGAAACAAACATATCACGAGGTAAAAGTTGTCTATCTTCTGCAAACATCGCTAACACACATTGCAAAATAAAACGCTGTGCTGTTAACTTCTCAATTCCTCGTTTTTCCAACTCTAATAATAATTCTCCCATACGCCATGCAGCGCGTTCTGTCACCTCAACCTGATTATTTTGGAATACAGGAGTTTTTTGCCCTAATTCCATAAAGACCAAAGCTCCTGCCCGTTCTGGCAGTTGCTCCAGTGCAATCTTATCTACAGGTGTATCTAACTGAATATCAAAATCAAATATCCAAAACTCATCAAAGTTGCACAAAATTACATATTTAGGACGATTTGGAACCAACCGCGTCCAATAATCAAAAGCCTGAGAATAATGTTTACTTAAATCTTCTCCCCGCTTTTTCATCTCAATTAAAACGCGCGGTTTCCAAACCAAATCAGCAAAACCAGTTTTCCCCTGTTTGCTACTTTTTTTAATCGCTTCCTCGTATGTCGCCCCCGCTTCCAGCGCCCCTTCATGTCCAAACGCCCGAAAAAATCGGTCTAAAAACGTCTGTGCTTCCTTCCGTTCCTGTCCCGTAATGTGCTGCTGACAAAAACTCACAAACTTCGCCAAACTTTCCGGTGTAGCTGCTACCATTTTTGCTGGAGAATTATCTTAAGTACCTTCAATAATCCCCATGTTACAAATTAATCAACCAAAATAGTAAAAGCATTTCAATAAATACCCAAACTCATCTTCTTCCTTCTTCCTTCTTCCTTCTTCCTTCTTCCTTCTTCCTTCTTCCTTCTTCCTTCGCGCTCTTTGCTTCGCAACGCTAAGGCGAACGCGTCCTTCGCGGTTCAATAAATCCAGATTCTTCTAATCGCAAAAGATTAAACATTGCTAAAAAAAGAGAAAAAATCAACCAAAATAACAGAAATTAACCTTCCCAATCCTGACTAGTATCACACAGAAAATTATCTGAAATGATATCATCGAATAAATAGGAACAATGCTCAGGAAAAGTTCTTAATGGTAAATTAGTTTCTCTTAAAGCCAAATCAACTCCTGCCTCAAAGCCATCTAACAAAGCTTCCTCTGTGCGAGACTTTAAGCTTGGGTTCTGTCGCAAATGCCTGTGAATGGCGCGACGCTGTTCTCGAATTGTTAAAAACCAACTTCGAGAGCGTTGTTCAGGTTGATACTCCCACTTCAAAATATGACCAATTAATACACTCAGACGACTCACCAATTCCCGATACTCCTGTCGTCCCAAAGCTTGAACTTCCTCTTGCAAGTGTTGCCAGTCTAGCTCCTGAGCTAGCTTCTGTTCCAAAGCTTTAGCCTGTTGTTGTGTCCAAGCATAGAAATCTTGTTCATACAAAAAAGGCTTGTCCATATCCATAGAGTTAAATCTTTACACTAAGGGATAGCACAGTTAATTAAAGGATATAGCAGTTAAATTAGTAACTAGTAAATTAAGTTAATTTAACCCGCTTTTGCTTCATCACTAGAAGCTTCAGCCACAGCAGCCAACCTATCCGCTGCCGCTTGCACAATTTGCGCCACTTGACTCAGAGGCATATGTTGGATTTGCCTCAAAATCAAAATCAAATCAGAGGTTTCTTGTATTGGCTTGCCTTCTAAACAACTGAGTAATTCTTCTAGTGTGTAACCCGCTCTTGCTGCGATTTTCGCCAAATTCTCTGTATCTGGTACTTTTACGCCTTTTTCCCACATCTGAACAGAGGTAGCAGAAACACCCAAAAGCTTGCCAAACGCTCGCTTACTCATTTCACCACGAGCTAATTTGATAATCTCAATCAGTTTTTCCCTACTTTCAATATTCACTGCTTATATTAGGTAATTAGTCTGTTCTATTTAGGACTAAAGCTACATTTCACACTCAATGTCTTTTGTAGAGTGCGTCAAATGTCGAAAATCTGTTGATACTAACCAATTTATAGGTATGAAGCACTCTACTAATAGGCTAGTTGCGTAAGCCCTGCTATTGACAACTTTATTTTTAATACTACAACTTTTTTAGTTTTATATTGACATCTACCTTTTTTGGAATTAAACTATAACTAAAGTTATTATATATTAACTATAAGAACCACAAGTGTGGTAAATTATCTAAACTAGGTTGAACTAAAATGATCTAGCTAGTGAGAAGAATTTAGCTACCAACTCTGAATTTCTGCAAATCCCATAATAGGTGCATCATGTCTCGCCATTCACGCGAAATTAATAAATATCGCCGCAAAGGTAAAAACCTTATTAGCTCTAATAAAATTAGACCACAACAGTGGGACATTTCGGAAGCCGAAGCCAAAGAAGCTCTACAAGCCAAAGGCTACGATGTGAAGCAAATCAAAAAAATCCACTGCCTCAAGCATCAGGTGTCTATTTCTTATTGGGATAATCAAGGTAATATTTGCAGCAGTTTTTTCAGCTATCGAATTTTTGCCCGTTGGCACAAAGAAGTAGAAAAGTTAATTGACCACTGCCCAAATCTCAAGGAATGGACGAGATTAAACTACGTTATAGGTTATGAGTTTGTCTATTACCATTATCTGAGTGCGATTGAAGATGCACTCCATCAGTCATTAGAAAACCGCTTGTCAGAGTTAAATATAACAGAAGAACAAGCGGTTTCTCAGGGTATTTAAAGGTGAAGATTAGCTGCCAGAGGTAGCTAATTCAGCTAAACGCTCTTGCTGGTCTTGAGAAATACAAGATTGGACTACCGTTTCTAAGTCGCCTTCCAATACAGGGTTAAGGGTGAAATTTTGACCTAAACGATGGTCAGTCACCCGGCTATCTTTATAATTGTAGGTACGAATTTTTTCGGAACGGGAACCTGTACCGACTTGCGATCGCCTCATAGAAGTGACAGCCTCTTGTTGTTCCCGTAACTTTATCTCATAGAGTTTAGCCCGCAGAATTTGCATAGCCCGTTCTTTGTTTTGCAACTGGCTACGTTCTTCTGTACAGAAAATTCTGATTCCTGTCGGTTTGTGGAACAAGTCAGCGGCTGTTTCCACTTTGTTGACGTTTTGTCCACCAGCACCGCCAGAACGAGCAGTACTCATTTCAATATCTTTCGGGTCAATATGAATTTCTACATCATCCACTTCCGGCATAATGGCGATAGTGGCTGTAGAAGTGTGAACTCTTCCCCCAGCTTCTGTTGCAGGAACGCGCTGTACACGATGTACTCCCGCTTCAAACTTCAGCTTGCTATAAACGCTGTCGCCTTGAATTTCTAGAATCACTTCTTTGAAGCCGCCCATCTCACCCAGAGACTCGCTAACTAGCTTCACTTTCCATCCCTGAGTATCAGCGTAGCGGGAATACATCCGCAGTAAATCACCAGCCCAAATACTCGCTTCATCGCCACCAGTCCCAGCGCGAATTTCCAACATGATGTTTTTATCATCATTGGGGTCACGGGGTAGCAGCAAAACCTTCAAACGACTTTCTAAGTATTCCAGCTTTTCTACTAATTCACTAACTTCCAAAGCTGCCATTTCTTGCAACTCAGGATCACTATTTGCTTCTTTGAGTACTTGACGTGCGCCAGTCAAGTCTTCCTGAGCCGTCTTCCAAGTTTCATAAGTATTTACTACCTCTTCCAAGGAAGAACGAGACTTGGCAATCTTTTGATACTCGTCAGGATTTTTAGTCGTATCAGGGTCGCCTAACCGACGTGTTAATTCATGAAAAGTTTGTTCAACAGATTTAAGTTTCTCCAGCAGGTATGATTCAGCCATGAGTAGGATTCCTTAAAATAACAAATTGGCTCAAGCATTAAATGACAATCGACCCAGCAGATGCAGGGTCGTCGTTAACAGCTACAGCCAATCCGCTACTTTGTAGTTTCGCCAGTTTCTTGAGTACTGCTCATGCCGTACTTGCGGAGGAAACGTTCAACTCGACCCTCAGCGTCAATCATCTTCTGAGTACCAGTGTAAAAGGGGTGATTTCCAGACCAAACATCTACGTGCAGTTCAGGTTTGGTTGAACCTATGGTCATGACAACTTGACCGTTGCAGTAGACTTTAGCCTCTGGATACCACTTGGGATGAATATCAGATTTAGCCATTGTTCCTTTTGTGGTGAATCTATACAAATTATAACTTTTAGCCTTGGCAGGCTGGTATAACTTTAGATTTTAGAATTTCCTATCAATCCAAAATCCAAAATCCAAAATTGATTACCGTTTGGAGTACTGAGGAGCTTTCCGCGCTTTGTGTAAACCGTACTTCTTCCGTTCTTTAGCTCGTGGGTCACGAGTTAGGTAGCCTTCGGTTTTCAAAGGTGGGCGATTATCTGGATCTAGTTGGCACAAGGCACGGGCTACTCCCAAGCGAATGGAATCTGCTTGTCCTGTTAAGCCGCCACCTTCTGCTTTGACTAAAATGTCATATTCACTTTCTAGTCCCAAGGTTTCTAAGGGCGCTTTGATAGCTCCTAAGTAGTTAGCATTAAATTGGAAATATAATTCTCCATCTTTGCCATTGACTACAAACTTACCTTCACCTGGAACTAGACGTACCCGCGCTACTGCGGACTTACGTCGGCCTGTACCCCAGTAAACGGCGCGACCGCTATTAGCTTCTGCTACTTGCATTAATTTTCTCCAGGAATTGTATTAATTACTAGTTCTTTGGGTTGTTGAGCTGCGTGGGGATGAGTAGGCCCAGCGTAGACTTTCAATTTGGTGAATAATTGCTTACCCAAGCTATTTTTAGGCAGCATCCCTTTAACGGCGTGTTCTAAAATCCTTTCGGGTAGGCGCTGTTGCAGCTTGGCAAAGGTTTCTGTTTTCATTCCACCGGGACGACCAGAATGGCGACGGTAGATTTTTTGGGTACGTTTTTTGCCTGTAACTGCCACTTTTTCGGCATTGATGACAACTACGAAATCACCTGTGTCCATGTGAGGGGTATATTCAGCTTTCTTTTTCCCTCTGAGGATCATGGCGATTTCGCTGGCCAGACGGCCGAGGCGTTTATCGGTGGCATCTACTACGTACCAGTCACGCTCAAGGGTTGCTTGAGGAGGAAGGTATGTTTTACTACTCATTGTTATTTGTCCTTTGTTTTTTGTTCTTAGTCAGTTGTGCTGATGACTAATGACTAAACACTAGATATGGCAGGGTGTCGTACCAAATTTCGCTGGGAAAGGGAAAATCGGGATAACCGACTCTCAATAAACATAAGCCCTGGGGAGGTGCGGCATATTTCACTTCTTCCCGGCGTTCTTCTTGCCAGATTTTTGTAAAATTATTCAGCGTCCTTTGTCCAGAACCTACTTCTACCAGCATCCCTACCAATAGGCGTACCATGCCATATAAAAATCCATTTGCTTGAATTTCAATATGGATAAATGGCCCACTGCGATGACATTCGGCTACTTGTACTTCTACCCAGGAATGCGATCGCGCAGATCCTGCACGGTGAAAAGCAGCTAAATGATGTTTTCCCAGCAGAGGTTCAAGGGCAGCTTGAATTAAAGATTCATCCAAGGGAGCATAATAATAATGCCAACTGAAGGGGGTTACGAACAAGTTCGGTAGTGCTTCAGTATAGATGGTGTAGCGATATCGTCGAGATACTGCACTAAAGCGAGCGTGCCAACTGTCACTTACACCGGCCGAAGCCCTGATTAATATATCTGGGGGCAGATAGCTGTTCAGAACTGTTGCCCATTTGTGAGCCGGAATTAAACCTGTGGCATCAAAATGAGCTACTTGGGCAGCTGCGTGAACTCCGGCATCGGTTCGCCCTGCGCCGTGGAGTGTCACATGATACCCCAGAACAGTAGCTATAGCTGTTTCTATCTCTTCCTGGACAGTTCGCTGCGCCTTTTGCCTTTGCCAGCCATGAAAGCGAGTGCCTAAGTACTGAATGACTAAGGATACTCTGTGGGTTGGGATAGGCTGGCGGCTTTCTAACATACTGGTTTTTGTCAGTGGCAAGAGGCAAGAGGCAAGAGGCAAGAGTTTTTAGATTTTTAATTTATTTTTCCCTAATTCCCTATTCCCTATTTCCTATTCCCTATTCCCTATGACTTTAAACTAGTTCAATAATCGCCATTTCAGCATTATCGCCCCGACGGGGGATTGTATGCAGAATGCGAGTATAACCTCCTTGACGGTTAGCATACCGGGTGGGAGCTTGCTCAAACAGAGCATGAACCAGTGTTTTGTCGAAGATGTAGCCTAGGGCTTCCCGACGTGCTGACAAGGAGCCATTTTTAGCTAGGGTAATCATCTTATCCACTTCACTCCGCAGGACTTTAGCGCGGATTAAGGTGGTGGTAATTCGACCATGACGGATTAGCTCGGTGGTTAGCGATCGCAATAAAGCGCGGCGCTGGTCAGCTGGTTTACTGAGTTTTTTGACTCGACAACGGTGACGCATAATAAGGCACTATGAATTATTAACGATTGTAGTTAGGTTTGCTTAGAACCTCTTTCTTGCGGTAAGGTAATGCCTAAACGTCGCTGTAAAGCTTCCACTACCTCTTCCGCTGACTTTTGACCAAAGTTTTTGATTTCTAGGAGGTCTTCTTGGGTGTAATCCAACAAGTCTGCCACTGAGTTAACTTGCGCTCGTTTGAGACAGTTATAAGCCCTGACAGAAAGTTGCAACTCTTCAATGGGAATCTGAGCAGTGGGATCGTCTGGAATATCTGAACCTGTATCTGTTGGTTCCAGGGAGATATCTTTCAACGGGTTGAATAAATCTACCAAAATTCCGGCTGCTGAAGATAGAGCTTCTTGAGGAGAGAGACTGCCATTTGTCCAAACTTCTAATAGCAATCTGTCTTTCAGCGATCCATCCCCACGAGCTTCCTCAACACTATAGTTGACTTTCCGCACTGGCATAAACACTGAGTCAATTTGCAGAAAGTCCAACGATGTGGCTTCTTCCCGTCCTCTCTCTACAGTGCGATATCCTTTGCCTCTCTCAATCCGAAATTCCATTTCCAGTTTTCCACCATCTGCTAAGGTGGCTACATACTGAGTCGGATCAATGACTTCTACTTCACTGGGTAAATCAAAATGCGCCGCAGTAACTGTTACTGGACCGTTAACGAGTAACCGACCAATCTGAGGTTGGGAGGAATAGTTTTTGAGGATGACTTCCTTCATTTTCATGAGGATTTCCAGCACGTCTTCTCGCACGCCTGGAACTGTGGCAAACTCGTGACTAACTCCGGCAATACGTACTGCTGTAACTGCTGTACCTTCTAGATTAGAAAGTAAAACCCGCCGCAGCGCGTTGCCTACCGTTGTTCCTTGACCGCGCTCTAGAGGTTCCAGAACAAATTTACTGTAATGACTTCGACTTTCCTCAGTATTTGACTCTACACATTCAATTTGAAACTGCGCCACGGAGTAGCCTCCCTTTTTAAGGTGCTGCTAGAAGACAAATCAATTGCCTCTCGAATTTACTTTATTGCCTGATCTGTGTTTGAGGTGTATCAAACTGCCAAGATTTAAATTTGGTAAAGTTTAGATGCCCCCAATTCCAGTCGCAGGCGCTGATAATGTTGTTGATTTTCAAAAGTTGAGCAGCCTTTCCTGTGGGAAGGGCTGACGTGCTTTATAGCTACGCAATGGGTCTAAAGTTGGCAAGCATTAAACTCTGCAAAGTTTAGACTCTATACGCCCCAGAAGGCATTGCAGATGTTTTTTCTGAGCTTTAACTTCTAGCTTTCATCGCTCAACAGGTTTTATCTAAACGCGACGGCGCTTGGGAGGACGACAGCCATTGTGAGGAATGGGAGTAATATCCCGAATCAGGGTAATTTCTAGTCCTGCTCCTTGCAATGCTCGGATAGCAGTTTCTCTTCCCGCACCTGGCCCGCTGACCATGACTTCAATTTGGCGCATCCCTTGATCGATCGCTCGACGGCCTGCGCTTTCAGCGGCGGTTTGCGCTGCAAATGGTGTACCTTTTTTTGCCCCTTTAAATCCACTAGAACCAGCGCTTGCCCAGGAGATGACATCTCCATTTTGATCGGTAATTGTGACAATGCTATTGTTGAAAGTAGACTGAATGTAGGCCATACCATTAGGTACGTTCCGTTTCTGCTTTTTGCTCCCGGATTTTTTAGTTGGTTGTCTCGCCATATTTGTTTAGTGAATTTAAGGTGAATCTTGCTGTTATTAGCAAGCCAAAAAACTTTATTTGCCAGGGGCTTTTTTCTTACCAGCCACTGTCTGCCTTCTTCCACGTCGGGTTCTGGCATTGGTGCGAGTTCTTTGTCCTCTGACGGGTAAGCCCATGCGATGACGACGACCTCTGTAACTGCCAATATCAACTAAGCGCTTGATATTCATCGCCTCTAAACGCCGCAAGTCACCTTCGACTTGATAGTTGCTTTCTATTTCGCCGCGTAGAGCTGCAACATCAGCATCACTTAAGTCTTTAACGCGGGTGTCTGGGTTCACACCGGTCGCCGCTAGGATTTCTTGCGACCTTGATAACCCAATTCCGTAAATGTAAGTCAGACCAATCTCGACGCGCTTATCGCGTGGAAGGTCTACTCCGGAAATCCGTGCCACAATTAATGTCTCCCTCTTTTGTTCGTAATCGCAGTTGATAAAACGTGATTAATCGCGTCTTTTCGTTTCTATGTTGATATTATGCTGCACTAAGCTCTAGTAGTCAGATATTTATCCTTGACGTTGCTTGTGCTTCGGGTTAACACAAATCACCATGACGCGACCACGGCGTTTAATCACGTTACACTTTTCACAAATTTTCTTGACTGAGGCTCTGACTTTCATGCCTTTTTACTTGACTCCAAATAGTAAATTATAGCATTTCTAGAGAAAATAATTCAGTTAAGTAAATGGGTAATGCCCAAAAAAGCTGATTTATGGTAGGATTTTCTACATAGTTTTACTTTTTCCGTAGTCTATAGGTAATTCTACCTTTTGTCAGGTCATAAGGAGTTAATTCCACTTTGACGCGATCGCCAGGTAAAATTTTGATGTAATTGCGGCGAATTTTGCCGGAAATGTGTGCTAGGACATTAAAACCGTTGTCCAAGTCAACACGAAACATTGCATTGGGCAATGATTCGGTGACTGTGCCTTCCATTTCAATCAAATCTTGTTTAGACAATTTGTTTTTTCCTCAACTCAACAATCTCATGTGACCCTGCCGCATATTCATCTGCACAAGAACACAGTTGGAGAAATATATCAACAGTTTATTAATATATCTTAGCTAAAATCGATCTACACTCTGGATCAAAACAGGGGAGTAGGAAATCAAGAAAATCCTTGTTTTTACTCTCCCCCTAATTCTAGTTAGCTAGACAGCTATGACATTTTCTAATTCGGTGGTGACTTCTTCTGGGGACTGATTACCGTTAACTGTCAAGAGTTTCTGGCGATCGCTATAATAGTTAATTAAAGGCGCAGTTTCTTCTCGATACACTTCTAAACGACGACGAATTACTTCTTCGTTATCGTCTTTGCGTCCTCGTCCAAGTAAACGAGTAATCACAATTTCATCAGGTGCATCCAAGTTAACTACTTTTTCGCCAGCCTGGCCTATTTTTGCCAGTAATTTCTCCAAAAAAGCTGCTTGTGTTACTTTGCGGGGAAAGCCATCTAGAATCCAACCATTTTGAGCATCTGGTTGATGAAGACGTTCTTTGATCAGATCTTCAACTAGTTGATCAGGAACTAACTCTCCCTTATCCATGTAACTTTGTGCTTTTATGCCCAAAGGTGTTTGGTCTGTAATGGCTTGCCGTAAAATGTCACCTGTAGAAATATGGGGAATATGCAAAAATTCAGCCAAGTTTTTAGCCTGAGTTCCCTTACCTGCTCCAGGTGGTCCCAAGAAGATTAGTCGCGTCACTATTGTTTCACCATCCCTTCATAGCGCTGAGATATAACATAAGTTTGGATTTGTTTGGCAGTATCAATTGCTACGCCGACTAGAATTAACAATGATGTAGCACCCAATCCTTTAAAGGTTGGCACTTTCAAAGCACTTTCCACAGCGGTGGGAATAATCGCCACTAAGCCTAAAAAGATCGCTCCCAAAAAGGTCAGTCGGTTAGCTACACGCTCAATGTACTCACTTGTAGCCTTACCAGGGCGAATACCAGGAATACTAGAACCCATTTTCTTCAAGTTCTGCGCTACATCTACTGGGTTAAGAATCAGCGAAGAATAAAAGTAACTGAAGAAAACAATGGAAGTTAAGTAAACTAGAGCGTATACCCAAGGTGCAGAACCGCTAGGACTCAGGTAAGTGTTAACAATGTTGGCTAAGTCGGGGTTTTTGGTGAAATTGGCGATTAAAAGTGGCAAACTCAAAATAGCAGCCGCAAAAATAATCGGCATGACACCACCGGAATTTAAACGCAGGGGTAAATAACTGCGCTGTTCCGCTAAAACTCTTCTACCTACTTGACGACGAGCTGAAATAATAGGTATACGACGTAGACCTTCCTGCACAAAGACAATACCCACAATTGTCAGCAGGAATACTAATACTAAAACGATGACGCGACCAACGATTTCTCGTCCGCCAACTTGCACCAAGTCGATAGTATCGCCCAAAGATTTGGGTAAGGAAGCGACAATGTTGACAAAAATCAACAATGATGCGCCATTACCAATGCCTCGTTCGGTAATCAGTTCTGATGCCCACATCACAAACATAGAACCTGCTGTGAGTGCGATCGCTGTTTCCGCTACAAATATGGGTCCTGGGTTTAAGGCAAATTGTTGGAGGAATAATGCCGAAAAAGCCACACTTTGTATAATTGCCCAACCGACAGTTACATAGCGGGTAATTTGGGATATTTTCCGCCTACCTGCTTCACCTTCATTTTTCTGTAAATTTTCTAAAGAAGGAATTGCTGCGGTGAGCAATTGGATGATAATGGACGCATTAATAAAGGGCAAAATCCCTAAGGCAAAGATACCTAAAGTAGACAATCCCCGCCCAGAAAATATATCCAATAAACCAAATACGGAATTATTACCCGAAATGGCCTCAGCAAACCTAACTCTATTAATTCCTGGTATGGGTAAAAAGATTCCCAGGCGAACCAAAATTAAAATACCGACGGTGACAAGCAGCCTACCTCTTAGTCCAGCTGCTTGCGCCATCTGCATAAAAGTTTCTTGAGCCGTTGGGGCTTTGTCTCGACTGATCATAGAGTGCTACCTTTATAATAAACCAGGCGCTGGAAGCGAGTTGGCTGGCATAGAAGTGGGCTGGTTATGAATCAGTTTAAGACTTCACAACTCCCACCAGCGGCCTCAATTTTGCTACGAGCTTGTCCTGTGAAAGCTGCTGCTTGCACCTTGAGCGGAATGCTCAATTCCCCGTTCCCCAAAATTTTCAATGGGCCTTTAGCCGCAGTGAGGATACCTGCTTCTCTTAAAGAGGCCAAAGTTACTTCTGTATTGGCAGGGAGGGAGGCCAACTTCTCTACATTAATCGTAGTGTAAATTTTACGATTAACAATTGGAAAGCCTTTTAGCTTAGGTAAGCGGCGGTACAATGGCTGTTGACCACCTTCAAAACCAGGTCTAGTACCGCTACCAGAGCGAGACTTTTGACCCCGCATCCCCAGACCAGCACTTGCGCCTTGACCAGCAGAAATACCTCTACCTACGCGCTTACGGCGTTTTTTTGAGCCTTTTTGAGGCTTAACATCGTTGAGTCTCATGTTATGATTAGTAGTTTTTTACACTAATACTTAGTAAAAATCTTCTCTACTAGATGTAGAGGCTCTCAATAGGAATACCCCTATCTTCAGCGACTTCAGCAAATGTACGCAGTGTTGATAGGGCATTAACTGCGGCTCTAGCATTGTTGAGAGGATTGTTGGAGCCAAGTTGTTTGGCGAGAACATTACGAACTCCTGCCAACTCTAATACAGTTCTGACTGCACCACCGGCAATTACTCCAGTACCTGGTGCTGCTGGTCGCATCATCACCTTCGCTCCGCCACCTATACCATCAATGGGATGGGGGATAGAATTGGATTTGGTAATTGGAATGTCAATTAGATGCTTTTTGCCATCGGCGACGCCTTTTTTCACTGCCCCAATGACATCAGAGGCTTTACCTACTCCCACGCCGACTTGACCGCGCTCGTTACCAACGACCACAATCGCCCGGAAGCTAAGTTTTTTACCACCTTTAACGACTTTACTAACACGACGGATTTGAATTACCCGCTCTTGCCAGTTAGTTTCTTCTTTTTTTGCTCGGTTTGTTTTACGACGACCCGTTGCCATAATCAATGCCTCTGTTAGTCATTAGTCATTAGTCATTAGTCATTAGCCATTTGCTCTTATACAAGGGACAAAGGACAAATGACAAAAGACCATTTAGAAGTCTAAACCTGCTTCGCGTGCTGCTTCAGCTAGTGCTTTGATGCGACCATGATAGAGGTTACCACCGCGATCAAAGACGACTTTGGTGATGCCTTTTTCTAGCGATCGCACTGCGATTAACTTACCAACTTGCGCTGATGCGTTACAGTTTGCCCCAGAAGCCAAACTAGATTTCAATTCCGGTTCTACAGTTGATGCTGCCACCAAAGTTTGATGTTGTGTATCATCAATAACTTGAACATAGATATGCTCATTAGATCGGAATACAGCTAGTCTCGGACGTTCTGGTGAACCACTAACTTTGCCACGGACGCGTCGATGACGACGCTGTTTTGATTCTCTACGAGTAAGTTTCATGTTTACTTCTTACCACTCTTACCAGTCTTACCAGCTTTCCGTCTCACCACTTCACCGGCATAGCGAATGCCTTTACCTTTATAGGGTTCTGGTGGACGAACGCCACGGACTTTAGCTGCTGTGTTACCTACAATTTCTTTGTCATAGCCACTGACTATGACATTAGTAGTACCTTCCACTGCAAACTGAATTCCTTCTGGTGGCTCAATTTGTACCTGATGGCTGTAACCCATGTTTAAAACTAGGTTACGTCCTTGAACTTGGGCCCGGTAGCCAACACCTTGGATTTCCAAACGGCGTTGAAAACCAAGGGAAACTCCCTCAACCATGTTGGCAACCAAGGTACGGCTTAAACCGTGTAGTTGCCTAGATGTGCGGGTTTCATCCCGACGTGTTACTAATAATGTTTCCCCTTCTTGGGAGATGATGACATTAGCCGGTAGAACGCGAGAAAGTTCCCCTTTTGGGCCTTTCACGACTACTTTAGAGCCATCAATCGCCACTTCTACTTTTGCGGGAACAGTAATTGGACGTTTACCAATACGAGACATGACTTAATTTTGTCCTTTGTCAGATACGAGTTATTGTTAATAACTCCTAAAAATTCTGATAGCTTGGCGTGGCGTTAGCCATACTCCTGATAGCGCAGCGTGGCGTAGGCCATACTCTTACTTTTTTACCAAACGTAGCAAAGTACTTCACCACCCAAGTTCTGACGACGCGCTTCACGGTCGGTCATAATTCCACTGGATGTAGAAATCACGGCGATCCCGATTCCGCCTAGTACCCTTGGTAATTCTTTGCGATTGGAGTAAACACGTAAACCTGGTTTACTTACTCGTTTCAATGCAGTGATCAGAGGCTGACGGTTTTTACCCTTATATTTCAGGGCAATCACCAGATTTTGTTGTACCCCTTCACTTGATTCTGAAAATTCAGCAATAAAACCTTCGTCCCGTAGTACTTTGGCAATATTGCGAGTCATTTTCGTAGCTGGCACTTGTGTAGTTTGATGCCTTGCCAGATTAGCATTGCGGATGCGCGTCAGCATATCTGCAATTGTGTCGTTAGCCGCCATCGTTCCCTCTGTCTTATGAACTTATTGATCGCGAAAGGGCATTCCCATTTCTTTAAGTAAGGCACGTCCCTCTTCGTCATTTTTGGCTGTGGTGATGATAGAAATATCAAGACCACGGATTTGATCGATGCTGTCGTACTCGACTTCTGGAAAAATTAGTTGTTCTCTTACCCCTAGAGTATAGTTACCCCGTCCGTCAAAGCTTTTGGGGCTAATACCACGAAAGTCGCGAATTCTAGGTAGTGAGAGACTAACAAGTCGATCTAAAAAGGCATACATCCGTTCGCCTCTCAAAGTCACCATAATGCCAACAGGCATACCTTGACGAATTTTGAAGCCAGCGATCGCTTTTTTTGCCCTTGTTACCACTGGTTTTTGACCAGTTATCAGTGCAATTTCATTTAAAGAAGCTTCCAATGATTTGGCATTTTGAGCAGCTTCTCCCAAACCTCGGTTAATAGTTATTTTTACTACCTTCGGTACTTGATGAACGTTGGTGTATTGAAACTGATTAATTAGTTTGGGAACAATTGTCTCTTGGTATAAGTTTTTGAGTCTGGTTTTCGCCATAGTTTTTGTCCTTATTATCCCTGGTCTTGGTCAGGGAATTGGAGATTTTGGGTTTTAGATTTTGGATTTTGAATTAAAAAGATTTCTAAATCTATTCAAATCTAAAATCTCACCCTTCTTACAGGTTACTTATCAAGTATTTCACCTGTTTTCTTGAGCATTCTCACTTTCTTGCCCTCAGAGGTGAAAGTGTAGCAAACACGACTAGCAACATTTTGCTTAGTGGAATAGAGCATCACGTTAGAGCTATGAATGGGAAATTCCTGGGTGATAATCTGCCCGGATTCCCCTTCTTGCTGAGGTTTAACGTGCTTAGTTTTAATATTCACACCTTTGACAAGGACTTTGCTCAGTTGGGGTAGTGCTTTGATCACCTCACCAACTTTACCTTTGTCTTTACCAGCGATCACCTGTACAGTGTCCCCAGTTTTAACGTGCATTTTATGAAATACTTTGGGTTGTGGCTTTGCCATTACAGCACCTCCGGAGCCAAAGAAACGATTTTGGTAAAGTTCTTGTCGCGTAATTCCCGTGCTACCGGTCCAAAAACCCGTGTACCTCTAGGATTACCATCTTTGTTGATGATTACAGCAGCATTATCGTCAAAACGAATGCACATACCGCTGTCACGATTGATAGCTTTACGAGTACGCACAATTACAGCTTCCACAACATCAGACTTTTTAACAGCCATGTTGGGTGTTGACTCTTTAACAACAGCGATAATTTTATCGCCCACGCCACCATAACGGCGATTACCTGCACCTAATACGCGGATGCACATTAGTTTTTTGGCACCGCTGTTATCTGCGACGTTCAGATAAGTCTGGGGTTGAATCACAATTGGTCTCCCTTGTGAAGTTGTTAGTTTTATAACAACTATTTAAGTTGTAGCTTTAGCGTTGAGGACTTCTGTGACCTGCCAGCGCTTGGTTTTACTCAGGGGTCTAGTTTCCTGAATGCGGACGCGATCGCCCACTTTACAATGATTATCTTCATCGTGAACCTTATAGCGCTGGGTTCTAACTACGATTTTGCCGTACTTGGGGTGAGGAGCGCGGTTTTCTACGGCTACTACGACAGTTTTTTGCATTTTATCGCTCACTACCAAGCCAACTCGTTCTTTGACTGCCATAATCTCTTACTTTTCTTGCTGGGACGATTGACTTATGGCCCGTTTGCGTTCTCCCTCTACTGTCAACAGTTGGGCTAGGCGATGGCGGGCGTGTCTGAACTGGTGAGGTTTTTCCAGTTGTCTAGTAGCTTTTTGCAAGCGCAACTGAAATAGTTGTCTTTTAGTAGAGAGAACTTCCTCAGCCAGTTTCTCGTCACTTAATTCTCTAGCTTCTGAAATTTTGGGAAGAGGCATAACCTACTCCTGCTCCTGTGGTTGAGAGCGAATAATAAACTTAGTCTTGATTGGCAACTTATAGGCGGCTAATCGCATAGCTTCACGGGCTATTTCTTCGGTAACACCAGCGATTTCAAATAAAATCCGTCCTGGCTTGACTACGGCTACCCAAAACTCTGGGTTACCTTTACCAGAACCCATCCGGGTTTCAGCAGGACGCATGGTGACAGGTTTATCTGGAAAAATCCGAATCCAGATTTTGCCACCCCGGCGGATATAACGAGTCATTGCTCGACGAGAAGCTTCAATTTGCCGAGAGGTTATCCAAGCGGGTTCTTGAGCTTGGAGGGCGAAATCCCCAAAGTTGAGAGTACTACCACGGGTAGCTAGACCCTCCATTCGTCCGCGTTGTTGTTTGCGGAATTTAGTTCTTCTAGGACTTAACATGATTTGTCATTAGTCATGGGTCATTGCTCATTAGTCATTAGTAATTTACTAATAGCTAATGACTATCCTTCGTTTGATCTGTCTTCAAATTGCTGGCGACGACGTTGTTGTTGACGGCGACGGGGTTCGCGTGTTGTGGGTGCGGCTGGGGTTTCTTCCTGTCCAGGAATAATTTCTCCCTTAAATACCCAAACTTTGATCCCCAAAATGCCGTAAATCGTTTGCGCTGTGCAGTAAGAATAGTCAATGTCAGCCCGTAGTGTATGTAGAGGTACTCTACCTTCACGTGTCCACTCTGTCCGGGCAATTTCTGCACCGTTGAGGCGACCACCGACTTGAACTTTTATTCCTTGAACACCTGCTCTTTGAGCGCGTTGGATAGCTTGGCGAACTACCCGACGGAAGGAAACACGGCGTTCTAATTGTTGAGCGATATATTCGGCTATCAAGTAGGCATCGGCATCAACTCGTTGAACTTCAACTACGTTAATGCGAATTTGACGGTTGCTGCCCAATAGGTCTTGGAGTCCGGTACGCAGTGATTCAATACCTTGTCCACCCCGACCTACTACCACACCTGGTCTGGCTGTCCTTACCTCTAGGTCGATTTGATCGGCTTTGCGCTCAATGCGTACTTCGGAAATGCCGGCATTGTTTTGAGCGTATCTACCCAGTTTTTGTTCTATGTATTTCCGAAGTTTGTGGTCTTCTTGTAATAGTTCTGGATAACGGTCAGGAACGGCAAACCACCGGGATTGATGTTCTTGAGTAATACCCAGACGAAAACCGACTGGATGAATTTTCTGTCCCACAAATGCTTCCTCTAAAATTTCTTACTGTACGCAATTATTTGTGTCTTTCTTTTGCTTATTTGCCTGTGGTACCAGCACCAACAGCGACAGTTATATGACACGTTGGCTTGCGAATTTGGTAAGCTCGACCCTGCGCTCTGGGTTGGAACCGTTTCAGAACTGGGCCTTGATCGGCGTATGCCTGAGTGATTACTAGTTCTGCCCGATCTAAACCTTCGTTATGTTCAGCATTTGCAGCGGCACTTCTTAGCACCTTTAATACTGGTTCACAAGCTCGATAGGGCATGAATTCTAGGATAATCAGGGCTTCTCGATATGAACGCCCCCGAATTTGATCGAGTACACGACGCACTTTAAAGGGAGAAATGCGTATAAACCGGGCGATCGCTTTAACTTCTGTAGTATCAGTTGCCATAATTTTCTCCATCTTTGTCAGTTGTCAGTTGTTAGTTGTCAGTTGTCAGTTATTAATGACTAATGACTACTGACTAATGACTACTGGCTATCTCCCTGATTTTTTGTCACTTTTTCCATGACCCCTGTAGGTACGTGTGGGGGCAAATTCTCCCAATTTGTGACCTACCATTTGCTCATTGACAAATACGGGAACGTGCTGTCTACCGTTATGAACAGCTATGGTATGACCTACCATCATGGGCAAAATTGTCGATGCTCTCGACCAAGTTTTAATGACTTGCTTTTCGTTTTTAGCGTTCAGCTTTTCAATTTTGCTGAGTAAGTGATCCGCAACGAAAGGACCTTTTTTTAGAGAACGACCCATAGTTCGATTTTTGAGTTTGAATTTTTGATTTTGGATTTAGAATTTCGGATTTTGGATAATTAAGTTTCTCATTAGATTTCCCCAATTTCAGAAGGATGCCTACAAGTAGAACTAATCTAAAATCCAAAATTTAAAATCTAAAATTCTAGGACTGGCGACCACCACGACCGCGTTTAGAAGATTTCCGACGGCGACGCACAATTAGCTTGCTACTTGCTTTTTTACGTTTCCGTGTCTTCGCACCTAGAGTAGGTTTACCCCAAGGTGTTACAGGACCGGCTCTACCAATGGGCGCTCTACCTTCACCACCACCATGTGGGTGGTCAACCGGGTTCATGACGCTACCTCTAACCTTTGGACGGCGACCCTTCCAACGATTACGTCCTGCTTTACCAGCACTCAGGTTTCTCGCATCAGTGTTGCCTACTTTACCAATAGTGGCGTAGCAGTCACGACGAATTAGGCGAACTTCACCGGAAGGTAATTTAAGAGTGACATAATTGCCTTCTTTTGCTACAACTTGAGCTTCTGCACCAGCAGCACGAACGATTTGTCCACCTTTACCTGGGGTCATTTCAACGTTGTGAACACTAGTACCCAAGGGAATTTTGAACAGAGGTAAGGCATTACCATCTTCAAAGGGAGCATCAACACCAGCAATAATTGTTGTGCCAACTTTCAATCCATTGGGATGCAGAATATAACGCTTTTCTCCATCTTCATATAGCAACAGGGCTATGCGTGCATTCCGGTTGGGATCGTATTCAATTGCTGTAACTGTAGCGGGAATATCCCGTTTATCTCGCTTAAAGTCAATAATCCGATAAAGTTGTTTGTGGCCGCCTCCCCGACGACGGCTGGTTATCCGCCCTTGATTATTCCGACCTTTGGGACGGTGTACTGATTCAGTTAATGATTTTTCTGGCTCAGTTTTAGTAATTTCCGCGAAGTCAGAAACTATAACTTGGCGAGTACTAGGGGTATAAGGGCGATAAGAACGAGTACCCATAAGTAATTTTGGATTTCGGATTTTCGATTTTTGATTCAGAATTTGTTCGATTTCGATTTTCGATTTTTAATTGTTTTTTGGCAATTTATTGACTAGCCCAATTTAAAATCTAAAATCTAAAACCTAAAATTCTTAGACTTCTGGGAATAGAACTTGTCTAATCTTCTCTACATCCCCAGATGCAACGGTGACAATAGCTCGTTTGTATTGAGGTCTGTAACCGATAAATTTACCAACGCGGCGCTGTTTGCGTGGTGGCAATGCGGTGTTAACTTTAACAACCTTGACTTGAAATAAGTCTTCAATTGCCGCTTTAATTTCTGGCTTGCTCGATTTTGGAGTTACTTCAAAAGTGTATTTGTTTTGCTCCATCATGATGGTCGCCTTTTCGGTAAGAATTGGACGACGCACTAAGTCGGCAAGGTTACGGGGGTCAAAGTTAGGCACTGTAGACCTCCTGAATTTTTTCTAAAGCTGCTGACGTTAAGATAATTTTGTCAGCGTGCAGTAAATCGTAAACATTTAGTTGGTCAGCAGCAATTAGCTTTAAATTCTCTATATTGCGGGCTGACAAAAGTACGTTTTCTGCTATCTCAGACAAAATTAACAGTGACTTTTGTTCTGGTAATGCTCCCCAACGAGCTAATGCTGCTACCAATTCTTTGGTTTTGGGGCGTTGTAGTTCGTTGCTAAATTCTTCTACAACTATCAAATCTTCGGCACGACTCACGAAGGCAGTCCGCAGTGCCAAACGCCGTTCTTTCCGGTTCAGCTTCAGGTTGAAATCTCTGGGTTTAGGTCCAAAGATTACACCACCACCACGCCATAGGGGTGAACGAATAGAACCTGCACGAGCGCGACCTGTGCCTTTCTGTCTCCAAGGTTTGCGACCACCACCTCTGACTTCAGAACGAGTTTTGGTGCTGGCAGTTCCTTGGCGAGAATTGGTCATTTGTCTGACCAATGCGCGGTGTACTATATGAGCCGCTGTTTCTGCTTTGGCAACTCGCAAGTCAAAGGTTGTTTCCCCAACTTGCTCTCCTTGCCAATTTTTTACTACACTCTCAACCATCTTTGTGTCCTTTGTCAGTTGTCAGTTGTCAACTCACAACTAAAACTATTTATTACCAACTTTATTTGTAGGAACAACATTCACTAAGGCTCCTGGTTTACCAGGAATAGCGCCTTTAATGAGAATTAAGTTGCGTTCTGCATCTACTCGCACTACTGTTAGTTTGCGAATTGTGACACGAGTGCCGCCTAAACGTCCTGCCATGCGTTTACCGGGATAAACACGACCAGGAGTTGTACCAGCACCGATGGAACCGGGCGCTCTGTGGTTTTTGGAACCATGGGACATGGGACCACGACCGAAGTTATTACGCTTCTGGTTGCCTGCAAAACCGCGACCGATACTTGTACCGATCACATCTACAATTTGTCCTTCACTAAAAATATCTGCTTTAAGTTCTTGACCTAAAGCATAATCACCGGAGGCATCAGTGCGATACTCGTTCAAGTGCCGCAATGCTGGGGCGGATGATTTAGCTAGGTGGCCTAGCAGTGGTCTATTTAACGCCTTGGGTTTCACTTCGCCATAACCAACTTGAATGGCAGCGTAACCGTCGGTCTGTTTCGTTTTAACTTGCGTGACAGTGCATGGACCGGCTTGAATGACGGTTACAGGAATAGCTCTTCCTGCATCGTCAAATATTTGGGTCATGCCCAGCTTGGTGCCGAGAATACCTACAGACACAGTAACTGGTTCTCCTTTCTAGTTGCTGACCTTAAAATCGGACTTGCTTGAGACAAGATTCGTAAACGTCGTTTTTTTAGGAGGAAGTTAGCCTCCAAAATTTGGACTGGCGTTTAGACAGTGCAAATTTTTTTGACGCAATAAATTGTGTCTCTACTGTTTTAGTGAATAGGTTTATATTCACTCACTTGTTCTCCAGAACAGCCATAATTACTTTCCCAATAGGAATGCATTACTTCTGGAATCAATGCAAGACGTGATTGCTTTGCGCTTTGTGCAGCAATGCTTTCGTCCAAGCAATTGCTCTGGCACTCTCCGGTTGTAGTAGGACTTAAGCGGATGTTTTCCACCCAGTATCCGTTTCCTCAGACTTACTATAATGCCATAAAACCAACATTATTGCTCAGGTTCTACTTCTTTAAATACCTTAAACTATTGTTTGAGGATTTGCCTTGTTTTAGGGGCTGCGGGAGTGAAAGTGGTCTGGAGCTTTGATTTGGCTTTGGTTTTGTAGCCGATAGCTCCTAATTTGACCTCAAAGCTTTTTTAGTTTAGCAGTCTCTTATGCATTTATACTAGATTATCCTCTGGGGAATTAAAGTCATCAAATTTTGATGCTTACACTAGTTTAAAAGTGCTAAATAGAAAAACTATCTAATTTTACTGTTTGGTCACAATCTAATAGTATAAATCATTGATTTATTTTTGTCCAGCAATCTACAGGTAGATTTTCTCTGAGGGATGGATAAAGGCGGGAAAGTAAAAACTTGCCTACGCTTGATAACCAAATTTTGCTGAATGCTGAATTATGTGACTTAATCTAACTTAATCTACCATCAAAGGGTCAATAATAGAGATATCTGAGTGGGATAAGACGAAAATCTATGGCACTAATTACCACTGGCAACGGTTTAATCCGCGATTTGGAGAAATTCGGCGCGCTGGGTGTGTATGTTCCTTTGGAAGGGGGCTATGAAGGTCGGTATCGCCGTCGATTGCGGGCAGCTGGCTATATGAACCTTCACATCACTGCGAGGGGACTAGGGGACGTTGCGGCTTATTTGACGAGAGTTCATGGAGTTAGACCTCCCCATCTGGGTAAAAAAAGCACTGGTAGCGGTGCAGCGGTGGGTGAAGTTTATTATTTACCGCCGATAATTAGCTATCAGCTAGAACAACTTCCACCTAAATCCAAGGGTCTATTGCTGTGGATTATTGAGGGACATATTCTTTCTAATCAGGAAGTGGAGTATTTAGCTAATTTGCCTAAGTTGGAACCACGGGTTAAGGTGGTGATTGAACGGGGTGGCGATCGCTATTTCCGTTGGACACCTCTGGAAAAAACTCTGTTAGCTAGTTAGTCACTAGGGGCGGGGCAACCCCGCCCGTCCTTGCTTCAAAAGCTGATAGTGTAGATTAAGTCAAATTCTCGATAGATAGCCAAACGGCAAGAGTGAGTAGGGTTTTCTAGCAGTTCGTAATCTAAACCACCTGTAATTTGTGTTACTGGTCGCCTCAACGGTTTTTCAAACTGATACCACTCACGGTTACTCCATTCAAATATGGTTGCGTCTAGGGAATTTTGTAATTCTGATGCGAAAAGTAAAAGTTCTAATTTATCTTTATGACTACCAGTGATAAAGCATCTAAGGGAAACTGACTGGGTAATTAAAGGTCTGGGTTCGTTTGCTGCTATGGTGTTGCATTCTCCCAGTTCAATATCATAAGGCTCTAATCGCAGATTTTCTAGTTGCTGCCAAGACTTTTCTATCTCATTGAGGCGGTTGTCTAGATAAGGTAGCAGTCCTAGCTTGGCATCAGTTAAAAGTTGACGAATATTAGAAAGTTGGGTCATTACTGAGTTTTTCTCCACTATGCAGTCAGATTATCGTTTTGTTGACTAGGTGGGAGATAAACTTTGGAAAACTTTGTTTCTGCAACTTTTTCTGTTTTCCGTTAGTTTTGATACTTTCTTTCTATTAGACATCTATAGAGAAAACTATGTTTGTGAA